>CAYQZI010000104.1:0-10943 GCA_964421835.1 uncultured Planktotalea sp. | reverse complement strand
TACCTCACGATGTTCGGGCGCTCTATCTCGCTGAACAACCGGGTGAATCGCCGCCTTGAGATGTTGGAAAAGGGCGGCAATCGCGAAGAAGTGCTGGAAAAACTCCGTAAGGAGATGAACCAGCATATCAATGGCCGTTCCATCCCGCTTTATTCGATGCTTGCGGACAAAGCGAACAAAGCCGCGATTGCCTTTACGCCGCAACAGTTGATCGGGATCATGGGGGCGCTCTGCGTCTTTGCCTTTCTGGGCCTGACGATTGGCACGCAAACCAGCGTGCCTGTGCGCATCATCGCGTCCATCGGGATTGGTGTCGGCGGTGTCTTTATGTGGATCAGCCACAAGGCCAAGAAACGCATGTCGATGCTGGAAGAGCAGCTGCCCGATGCGGTGGAATTGATGGTGCGAAGCTTGCGCGTCGGCCATCCGTTTTCCTCTGCGGTGCAGATCGTTGCGAAAGAAGTGCAGGACCCGCTTGCTTCAGAGATGGGTGTGATCGCGGACGAGTCCGCCTATGGCCGCGACGTCGGTGAAGCGCTCAAAGCCATGGCAGAGCGCCTTGATAATCAAGACCTTCGTTTCCTCGCGGTTGCGGTGACGATCCAACAGCAATCAGGTGGTAACTTGGCGGAAATCCTAGCCGGTCTTGCGCAGGTTATTCGTGCGCGTTTCCGTCTGTTTCGCCGCGTGAAAGCGATCACCGCTGAGGCGCAGTGGTCAGGCAAGTTCCTATCCAGCTTTCCGCTGATGGCGCTTGTGGTGATCAACGTGGGCGATCCGAATTACTACGATCCTGTGCTTGATCACGAGTGGTTTATCCCAGCCTGCTTCCTTGTGGCGGCATTCCTTGGGGTGAACCTGATCGTCATGCGTATCCTCGTTAATATTAAAGTTTAGGACCAAGCTCATGGATTTCTTCAACAACTTCATGGACATGATGTTCGCCACGTTCGGTGCGAACGCGCAACTGATCCTGCTTGGGGTGCTTGGCGGCTTGCTTTTGCTGCTCGCTGTGCCCTTCATCATGTCAAAAGAGGAAGACCCGCTTGAAAAGCTCAAAGAGCAAGCGCAGGGCAAATCCAGTAGCGGCGAAGAGCGCCAACGCTTGCGCGCTGCAAAAGGCAACAAGCAACTGGGCAAGTATGCCGCCCTTTTGGAGCCAAAAAGCGAAGAAGAATATTCCGCAATCCGTCTAAAGCTGATCCAAGCGGGGTATCGCGACAAAGATGCTGTGCGCATGTTCCACTTTATGCAGATGGCGCTTGGTGTGACCTTCTTGGTCTTTGGCCTGATCTACTACACCTTTGTCATCAGCGGTGAAAACGCGACAACGCAGCAAATGCTGATGTATGTGCTTGGACCGGGCGGTGCTGGATATTTCTTGCCGAAGTACTGGATCACCCGCCGCATTGATACGCGTAAAGAGCAGATTGAAAGCGGATTTCCTGACAGTCTTGATATGATGCTGGTCTGCGTGGAAGCCGGTCAATCGCTCGATCAATCCATTGTGCGCGTGGCCGCTGAGCTGCATCATTCCTATCCGTTCCTTGCGGATGAGTACGAAATCGTCGCGCAAGAAATGAAAGCCGGTAAGGACAAGATCGCCGTTCTCAATGACATGTCCGAGCGCTGCGGCGTGCAAGATGTGGCGAGTTTTGTGACGGTTTTGATCCAATCGACAAGCTTTGGTACGTCCATCGCCGAAGCTTTGCGGGTTTATGCCGGTGAAATGCGTGACAAACGCGTGATGCGCGCCGAAGAGAAAGCAAACAAGTTGCCAACAAAGATGACACTTGCCACAATGATGCTCACGGTTCCGCCGCTGTTGATCATCCTTGTGGGTCCTTCAGTCGTCGGTATTACCGAATTGGGCAATATGTAAGAACAGGCACGTATCAATGGCACGAACGCGTAGGGCGACCGCCCTGCTCAGCGCTACCTTAAGCTTTGCTTTGGCCGCCTGTTCGTCGGGCGGCTTTGGCACGTCTTTGAGCCGCACAGCGAAAGACAGCCCCTTTGCGCCCTCGGTGAAACGCAATGCACAGGGCGAGGATCCGCTGATCGTGGGACATCGCCTGACGGCCGTGGGCGAGCATGAATTGGCGCTGAAATCCTTTCGCCTTGCGGCCTCCGATCAGGGGCTGACGACCGAAATCATCTCTGCCATGGCCTCTGCCAACCTTGGATTGGGGCGCCTTGGGCAAGCGGAAGATCTGCTGCGCCGCGCGACAGAGGCAGAAGATTCAACACCCGAAGACTACAACAACCTTGGCGTTGTTTTGATGGAGCAGGGCAAAACTGCCGAAGCGACGCAGATTTTCAAGAAGGCCTTTGCGCTGGATGATGGCAGAAGTGACTCAATCCGCGAGAATTTAACAATTGCGCTCGCAAAATTGGAAAATATCGATTACGGTAACGATCAAGAGCAAGACTATAAATTGGTGCGGCGGGGTTCGAGTGACTTCTTAATCCGTAAGACACCATGACGAACAGAGGCAAGAGCAGTATAAGGACGCAGCAAAATGCGCCATCCTTTCCTTTTTTCGCTATGCATGTTTGGAGCAGTTGCAACGGCAGCCTGTAACAAACCCAGCAGCGAAGATGTGGACCGTAAGATCGCGGGTGTAAACGTGATCGACGCGACAAATTTGAACGATGTCATGCTGACAGTCGCGGATCCGAATGAATCCGTCGCCTACTTCCAGCGTGCTGCATCAGATGATCCCGACCGCATTGATCATTTGCGTGGTTTGGCAAGTTCACTGGTGCGCGCAAAACGTGCCACCGAAGCCGTGAGCGCGTGGCAACAGGTCACCCAGCACCCCGATGCGACGGACATTGACCGCGTTGATCTGGCCGATGCCAATATTCGTGCGAACAACTGGAAAGAGGCAGAAGCGGTGCTTGATCGCATTCCGCCCACCCATGAATCCTACAAACGCTATCGCCTTGAGGCGATGATCGCCGACAGCAATCGCGAGTGGGAAAAGGCCGATAGTTTCTATGAAACCGCAGCAGGCCTCACGACGAAGCCAGCGGGTGTGATGAACAACTGGGGCTATTCCAAGCTGACGCGCGGCGAGTTTAAATCCGCAGAGCGGCTTTTTGGCGATGCCATTCGCCAAGATACGAACCTGTTCACCGCCAAGAATAACCTTGTTCTGGCGCGCGGTGCACAGCGTAATTACGAATTGCCGGTCATCCCCATGGATCAAACCGAGCGCGCGCAATTGCTGCACACGCTGGGCCTATCGGCTGTAAAGCAGGGCGATGTGGAAACCGCCAAAGGCTTGCTACGCGACGCGATCCAAACCCATCCGCAGCATTTTGAAGCGGCTGTGCGCTCGCTTCGTGCGCTCGAAGTCAACTAAGAGCACGCGCCGATGATCACTGAACTCAGCAATTCCGCGACCTTCGCGCTTTGGTCCCTGCCGTTCATTTTGCCACTCTGTTTCATCGTGGCCTGGTCGGACATGCGCGCGATGCGCATCCCGAATTGGTGCGTGTTGGCAATGTTCGCCACCTACATCGTTGTCGGCGTGTTCACCCTGCCCTTTAGCTTGTTTCTATGGGGATTTGTCAGCTTGATCGTCGTCTTGTTGATTGGCTTTGTGATGAATGCCATCGGCATGATTGGCGCAGGCGATGCGAAATTCGCTGCCGCTGCTGCGCCCTTTATCCACCTTGGTGATTTTCGTTTTATGATCGCGCTTTTCGCGGCCAATATCATCGCGGCGCTGATCACCCATCGCCTGACGGCCAAAACCAAAATGACCACACTGGCCCCGAATTGGGACAGCTGGGAGCGTATGTGGGAATTTCCCATGGGGCTGTCGCTGGGTGGCACCTTGGCGATCTATCTGATCTTAAGCGCTATGTTTGGGGCCTAAACCAAGCCCCCGACCTGCCATATTTTGCCCCAACTCCCCCGCTAGCCTGAGGGGGATCAAAGCAAAGTGGGGCCAACACATGAACATGCAAACCAGCGCCGTAATGGCACCGCCGCCGCCGAAAGGCTTGCAGCAAATGAAGCTGTCTATCGTGATGATGCGCGACATAATGCTAAAGACGATGTTTCGCAAAAACGTGGACACCGCCACCGAAGTTGCCAAAGCGATCTGCTTGCCCTTGCAGGTCACGCAAGAGCTGATCGATCTCGCGCGCGAGCAAAAACTACTAGAGGCGACGGGTACTTTGAACGCCAACAATGGCGGCGAGATGGGCTTTCAGCTCACCGACGCGGGCAAAGCCCGCACCATGGACGCGTTGCAACAATCGGAATATTTCGGCGCAATGCCTGTGCCATTGGATGTCTACCGCGAGCAAGTCAAACGCCAATCGATCCGCAACATTATGATCACGCGCGGTCAATTGACCGACGCAATGGGGCATTTGATTCTGCCCGATGATTTGCTTGGCAATCTTGGCCCTGCGGTCAGCTCTGGTCGCTCCATCCTAATGTATGGCCCTCCGGGCAATGGTAAGTCCTCTATTTCAAACGGAATTCGTGACGCGCTTGGCGATAAGATCTATGTGCCCCGCGCGATTGAATATGCAGGTCAGGTGATCACCGTTTACGATCCGATCGTGCACTCCGCCGTTGAAGAGCAAACAGATGACCCAAACCAGCTGCGCCGCCGCACGCTGTTTGACACACGCTATGTGCGCTGCCAGCGCCCCACTGTGATCACCGGCGGTGAGCTCTCGCTCGACATGCTCGATCTGGTCTACAACCCCACCGCACGCACCTATCAGGCGCCGCTTCAGCTTAAATCGACTGGCGGTATCTTTATCGTAGACGACCTTGGCCGACAGGCAGAGCCGCCGCAATCGCTGGTCAACCGATGGATTGTTCCGCTGGAGGAAAGCAAGGACATCCTAGCGCTGCAATCGGGTGAAAAGTTCGAGGTGCCCTTTGATACTTTGGTCATTTTCTCAACCAACTTCCATCCGAACGAGATTTTTGACCAAGCGGCTTTGCGCCGGATCTTTTACAAGATCAAAATCGATGGACCATCACAGGAAAACTTCCTGAAAATCTTCGCTCTCGTCGCCAACAAAAAAGGCGTGCCATTGGCGGAGGACGCGCTGATCCATCTGTTACAAACCAAATATCCAACGATTGATAATATCTACGCCAACTATCAACCGGTGTTTCTGATCGATCAGATGATCGCCATTTGCGAGTTCGAGGGCATCCCGAACCAGATGACCCCCGAGCTGATTGACCGCGCTTGGGCGAATATGTTCGTCAAGGATGAAGAAATCGTAAAATAGCCTCTGGCAGGTTCGCGTGCTTGGGTTAACTTACCCTTCATGCACGCGCCCCATCCCCTCATTGATGCTTGGTTCAAAGATCAAGGCTGGTCCATCCATCCGCATCAGCAAGACATGCTTGCGCGCGCGCTGGATCCCGCGACCTTGCTGATTGCCCCCACAGGTGGCGGCAAAACTATGGCGGGGTTTCTGCCCACGCTGAGCGAATTGGCCGATGGCACGCACGAAGGGCTGCACACGCTTTATGTTTCACCGCTCAAGGCCTTGGCCGCTGATATCAAACGCAATTTACGCCGCCCCGTAGAGGAAATCGGCCTGCCCATCAGGATAGAGGATCGCACCGGCGACACCTCTGCCACCCGCAAGAAACGTCAACGCGCTGACCCGCCGCATATCCTTTTGACAACGCCCGAAAGCCTTGCGCTGCTCACCTCTTACGAGGACGCACCGCGCATGTTCAAAGGGTTAAAGCGCATCGTGATCGACGAGATCCATGCGCTGTCCGATAGCAAACGCGGCGATCAGTTGATGCTGGCGCTCAGCGCTATTCAAAACATGTGCGATGGGCTGCGCCGTGTTGGCCTTTCGGCCACGGTAGAAGACCCCGGTGCCATCGCGCATTTCCTCGCGCGCCACCCTGACCCCTGCGATATCGTGCTCGCGGATCCGGGGCCAGAACCTGATATTTCCATGCTTCAAATCGCCGAGCCACCCCCATGGGCGGGCGGCGGCGCTGCTTATGCGATCCCTGCGGTTCTGGAGCAAATCAAGCAGCACAAAACCACGCTTATTTTTCACAACACCCGCGCGCAGGCAGAGATTTTCTTTCACAATCTGTGGCTCGCGAATGACGACAGCCTGCCTATTGGCATTCACCATGGCTCGCTCGACAAGGTCCAGCGCGAGCGGGTTGAAGCGGCGATGGTGCGCGGCGATTTGGCGGCGATTGTCTGCACAGGCTCGCTTGATCTGGGGATTGATTGGGGCGATGTGGATCTGGTTATTCAGATCGGTGCGCCGAAGAACGTCAAACGACTTGTGCAGCGCATCGGGCGTGCGAACCACCGCTATAACGCGCCCTCCAAAGCGCTTCTTGTGCCTGCAAACCGCTTTGAAGTCGTGGAATGCGTCGCCGCCTTGCAAGCGGTGAAAGAGCACGAGCTTGACGGCGATCCACGCGGCCCCGGCCCTTTGGATGTGATGTGCCAGCATATCCTGATCCGTGCTTGCGCTGGCCCGATTGATCCATCAGCGCTCTATCAAGAGATCAAAAGCGTTGGCGCCTATAGCATAGTGAGCCGCGCGAGTTTCGATGATTGTTTTGATTTCTGCGCCACAGGCGGCTACGCCCTGCGCGCATACGACAAATGGAAGCGCCTGCAAGAGCGGCCCGATGGCACATGGGCCTTGCGCGATCCGCGCGCGGCGCAGCGCATTCGCATGAACATCGGCACAATTCAGGACACCGACACTTTGAAGGTGCGTCTAAAGAAAAGTCGTGGCGGCAAGCCTTTGGGCGAGATCGAAGAGGGTTTTGCATCTACTTTAACGCAAGGCGATACGTTTCTGATTGGCGGGCAGATTGTGCGCTATGAGGGCCTGCGCGAAATGACTGTCGAGGTCACACGCCGCGCTGACAAAAAGCCGAAAGTCGCGACCTTTAATGGCACGAAATTCGCCACATCGACGCAACTGAGCCAGCGCATTTTGCGCATGTTCCAGCAAAGCGATTGGCCCGCCCTGCCCGCACATACCGCCGATTGGCTGACCTTGCAGCGCGGCGTCAGCATTTTGCCGCGCCCCGGGCGTTTGTTGATCGAGAGCTTCCCGCATGACAATCGCTGCCACACGGTTGTTTACGGCTTTGCGGGGCGCAATGCGCAGCAAACGCTGGGCTTGCTGCTGTCCAAACGCATGGAGGAACTTGGCTACGATCCGCTTGGTTTTGTAGCGACCGATCACGCGACGCTGTTCTGGGGGCTCAAGCCTGTTGCGGATCCCAATGCGTTGATGGACCCGGACACGATGGAGCAAGGGCTCGAGCAATGGCTTGCGGGTAACGCCTTGATCAAACGCACCTTTCGCGCCTCTGCCACAATCGCTGGTTTGATCGAGCGCAACCTGCCCTCTGCGCGCAAGAACGGGCGACAGGCCACGTTCAGCTCTGACATTCTCTATGACACTTTGCACAAATATGACCCCGAACACCTGCTGCTGCGCATCACCAAAACCGAGGCGTTGCGCGGCCTTGTGGACTTTGGCCGTATCCGGCTGATGCTCGAGCAAACGCGCGGGCAAATCGATTTCATGACCTTGCCTCGCGTCACCCCGCTGGCTGCGCCGATGTTCCTTGAAATGGGCCGCGTGCCGATAAAAGGCGCGGCAGAGGAACGTCTGCTCGCCGCCGAAACCGCCGCCTTGATGAGCGCTGCGGGTCTGACGTAAAGAGACAAAATGAACCATTACGCCTTTCAGTTTCGCGGTGAAACCTTGCACGCGCTCCCCTCTGGCGCGCTGCATTGGCCCGCGCAAAACATGCTATGCGTCTCTGATCTGCACCTTGGCAAAGCTCAGCGATATGCTGTGCAAGGCGGCAGCGCCCTGCCCCCCTACGAGGTACATGATACGTTGCTGCGGCTTGATAATGACATTGCAGCGCTAAAGCCTAGGTCTGTGATTTGCTTGGGAGATAGCTTTGATCGGCTTGATGCAAGCCGCGATCTCGACCTTGATGCGCGCGATTGGATCACGCGGCTGCAAGCGGGTCGCAAATGGATCTGGATCGAAGGCAACCACGATCCCGGACCGGTTGAGTTGGGTGGCACCCACTTGGCTGAGTTACGCAGCGGCGCGCTGACCTTTCGCCACATTGCGCAGGCAGGTACGGCAGGCATGGCAGAAAAGAGCGAAATTTCAGGCCATTACCATCCGAAAATCACGCTTGCCTTAAAAGGGCGCACCCTGTCGCGGCGTTGCTTTGCCTATGATGAAAACCGTCTGATTATGCCCGCCTTCGGCACCTATACGGGTGGGCTTAGCGTGCGCGCTGAGCCGCTTGCGTCTTTGCTCGGGGCCAATGCGATTGCGATCCTGACAGGCAACGCGGCGCTGCCTGTACCGATCCAATAAGCGTGTTGCACGCGTTAAGACGCAAGTTCCAGTTTCGCAAGGCCCGCCTGCTCGACCTTGCTTAGATTGGTTTTGCTAATCGGCACTTCGTTTCCATTTTTCAATAAAACATAGGGCTTTTTGGCCTCTGTCGTCCAACCCTCGATCGCATCGCGGTGCACCCAATGTGAACGGTGCACGGTCAAACCAAGCGATCCGTCAAGTTCATCCACCGCATCCAAAAACCTCATCCGTGTTCGGTAAGTATCAGAGCAGGTTTGCACCTCCACAAAATGGCCCTTTGCCGTGATATGAATGATGCGCGATTCCCGTGGAATATCCAATCTTTTCGCAAGCCGCGAATGCGCTGGCAAAGATGTTGGAACAGCCGTGTCTTGGGCAGCATCTTCGGTTTCGTGAGGCACCGAGCGAAGCACTGGCTGAGACGGAAAAAAAGCGTGACGCACGATGTCCAAAAAGCTCATCGTAAAAAATGCATAAAGCGTCAAACGCGCATGGCTCGGCCGATTGGTTGACTCTTGCGCGAACCAATACGTAAGCATCAAATCCACAAGTAGACCAACAATGAGCGAGCTGAGCGCGATGAAAACCGCATTGCACAAAAGTGGCGGCGCATTTGACATCAAAGTCTCGCAAAGCTCATGCACAATGAAGACGGCGACCATGGAAACGCCGAGCAAAACCACCCAGGTTACGAAAAGCTCAAGCAGCGTGCCTCTTTGATAAGTGCCGAAGGGACCACTATAGGTCAAAAAGACTGCACCAGCGAGCCATATCAAGATGATCTTTGGGGCGGTCGCCTTTTTGATGCCAGCGAACGCTGACATGAGCACAGCTTGGAATAGGGTAGAGCGCAATCTTTTGGCTTTATCCAACGCTAAAATTCCTCAGGCAGTCACGTTTTTCACACCTTCAGTTGTACTGAAAGTAAATGACACGGGAGAAATAAGAATTATTCCCCTTTGCTTACGTATCAAGACCTTAGAGAAAATTCAAACCTAGGTTGTGCACGCACTATTATGTCTCGTAAAGTCACATATGTTCAGAGCATGGATTGCGAAGACAAAGCGCGTCATTCAACAAAAAAGCCGCACAAGTGGGTGCGGCTTGATCGGACATTCTAGAGTTGAAGCGATTTAGGCGGTCAAACCTTCTGGTTCGGCCAAACCGTTCGCACGGCAGCAGGCCGTCACCGTGTTTGCGAGCAAACACGCGATTGTCATCGGACCAACACCGCCCGGCACAGGTGTGATCGCTCCTGCAACTTCGGAACATGACGCAAAATCAGCGTCGCCCACCAGCTTGTTTTTGCCATCGCGCTCAATCCGGTTGATGCCCACATCAATAACCGTCGCGCCCTTCTTGATCCAATCGCCCGGAACCATTTCTGGACGACCGACCGCAGCAACGACGATATCGGCGCGGCCTACAACTTCGGGCAGGTCTTTCGTGCGCGAATGCGCGATGGTGACCGTGCAACTGTCACCAAGCAAAAGCTGCGCCATTGGTTTACCAACAATGTTAGAGCGCCCAATCACAACGGCGTTCATCCCAGAAAGCGAGCCGTGATAATCGCGCAGCATCATCAGGCAGCCAAGCGGCGTGCAAGGCACCATGCTTTTCTGACCTGTTCCCAGCAAACCAACGTTCGAAATGTGAAAGCCATCCACGTCTTTAGCGGGGCTGATCGAGTTGATCACAAGATCTTCGTCAAGATGCTTCGGGAGCGGCAATTGAACCAAAATACCATGAATGCTGGCATCATTGTTAAGCTGATCGATCAACGCGAGCAGGTCCTTTTCCGATGTGGCTTCGTCGAGCTTATGCTCAACGCTTTTCATCCCGACTTCATTGGTCATTTTGCCTTTAGAGCGCACGTACACCTGCGACGCGGGGTCCTCACCGACCAGCACAACAGCAAGCCCTGGCGTGATACCGTGATCGTTTTTGAGTGCTGTCACATGCTCGGCCACCTGGCCGCGTACTTTGGCGGCGAATGCCTTGCCATCGATAATTTCTGCGCTCATCGCATCATCCCTTTGTGATCTTTAAATGTGTCGGCGGGCGGTGCGTGCAAAGCACGGCACCCTACAGAACCGTAGGGTGCGTGATCTCACGCACCGCCCCTTGTCTTAGAACAAGCCTTCGATTTGGCCGTCGTCATTCAAGTGGATATTCTCAGCAGACGGCACGCGCGGCAAGCCTGGCATCGTCATAATTTCACCGCAGACGACCACAACAAAGCCCGCACCCGCTGACAAGCGCACTTCGCGCACAGGCACAGAGTGCCCCGTAGGTGCACCGCGCAAAGACGGATCCGTCGAGAAGCTGTACTGCGTTTTCGCCATACAAATCGGGAGGTTACCGTAGCCCTGCTCTTCCCAAAGCTTTAGTTGATCACGGATTTTCGTATCAGCAATCACATCATCTGCATGGTAGATTTTCTTCGCAATCGTCTCGATCTTGCTCATCAATGGCATGTCATCTTCGTAGATCGGTGCGAACTTGCTCTCGCCGCTTTCGGCAATCTCAGCAAC
>CAYQZI010000103.1:0-11199 GCA_964421835.1 uncultured Planktotalea sp. | reverse complement strand
TCGGCGGTATCTTGAAGCACGCGAAAGCGCTGAACGCCTTCACAAACCCATCCACAAACAGCTACAAGCGTTTGATCCCAGGCTTTGAAGCACCTGTTCTGCGCGCATATTCTGCACGTAACCGCTCTGGCTGCGTTCGTATCCCATGGACAGAAAGCCCGAAAGCCAAGCGCGTCGAGGCCCGTTTCCCTGATCCATCCGCCAACCCATACTTGTGCTTCGCAGCACTTCTGATGGCTGGTCTTGACGGCATCAAGAACAAGATTGATCCCGGCGAAGCGATGGACAAGAACCTTTATGACCTTCCGGCGGAAGAGCTGGCGGATATCCCAACAGTATGTGGCTCCTTGCGCGAAGCGCTTGAAGAGCTTCAGGCAAACGGCGACTTCCTGCTAGAGGGCGACGTCTTCACCAAAGACCAGATCGAGGGCTATGTTGCGCTTAAGATGGAAGAAGTCGAAACATACGAGCACACGCCACACCCTGTTGAGTATGGCATGTACTATTCCTGCTAATTTGCAGTTAATATTTTAGGGAAAGAGCGCTCTTCGGGGCGCTCTTTTTCGTTAACAAATTAGGCAAACTTGCCGCAATCTCGTCTTTTTCGGCAAACAAATTCCATTTTGGAAACAAACCTCGCCCCAATTGTGAAGTTACCCCTAGGTCACGAGCAGAAAATTTTAGAGGTAATTATGACTTATACACCGGATATGAATTCCATGTCGCCGCGAGGTGCAGCCTATAAAATCGATCAGCAAGAAATCGAACGTGTTTTGCGCGGCCTTATGGCCCGTCAAAGTGGCGGCTATGATGAAAAAGACGCGCGAAAGCTGCCCGATGCTGTGACGCGTACATCTTTTGAAGGATGGCAACGCGGCCAACTTGAGTTTGCGCGACGCATTGCGCGGATTGGCATCAAACACGCCGCGCGGCACAAAGCAAAATTTTGTTGGAAACATCACTCTATCGGCCTGCTGCGCCGCCTTGCCCTTGTGGTTATGGTCGCGTCAATCATGGCTGCGCAATACATTTGAATGTTTTTGATTGCTCCCAAATCCCGCGAGGCTAACATAGGCCAAAACAAGCGTGGTTTGGGAAAGCAATATGAAACGTTTTTTATCTACAGTTGCCGTGTTGATTGCAGCGCAAAGCGCCTTTGCGGCGGAATGCATCACCAACAAAGCCAATTTTAACAGCTACAAGCAAACGCTTGCTGGCATGGCGCAATCGCAAGGTGTCGGCCAACGGGGCTTGAATGCTTTGGGCGCTGCGAAACTCTCGGGCATCACATGGCGCTTTGAATCAAATCCGCGCAACCAAACAGGCACGCTGCAAAGCGATCCTGCGCGCTTTTTGTCCAAACGCTCCGGCGGCTCTGCTGATGCCTTCATCAAACGCACGCGCAGCAAAATCGCAAGCAATCGCAACACATTTGCCGCGCTAGAGCAGCGTTTTGGCGTGCCCGCCAGCCTGCTTGCAACGATTTGGGGGCTAGAAACCAGCTGGGGCGGATACTTAGGCAAGACCCCGATCGCAGACGGCGCGGTCACTTTGTCTTCCTATTGCAGGCGTCACCCAAAATTCCATTCGCACACAATAGCGGCGCTCAAGATGTTTGATGCGGGTATGGTCTCGCCCAAAAAAGGCGGCGGTCCCTCTGGCGAGCTGGGTCACATGCAATTCTTGGCCGGAAACTGGCTGCGCTTTCGCGTCGATGGCAACGGTGATGGCCGCACGGATCCCTATAACGCGGTAGATGCGCTTGCCACGGCGGCGAATATGCTGCGCCAAAATGGCTGGCGCGCAGGGCAACCCTTTGGCGAGGGCACAGCGAACTACAACGCGCTAAAGAGCTGGAATGACAGCGGAAACTATCTTCGCGCGATTGTCTTTGCCGCGCAGCGCGCAGGTTAACACTGCTCTGCCTAAGGCGTTGCGCAGAGGGTGCCGCGCCTTGAATGAAAAACAACCCTAAGCGTGTAAATTTAAAAATTAACACGCAAGGCCATATTCCCGCCATTTTCCTTAACCAAATATTAGAGAAGACAACACAGAAGCGGGGCACATATGGCACAGAGATCTTGCACAACCATTGCAGCAATTTTGCTCAAGGGGTCGTCAGCGGTAAAGCTTGAACAGCTCGCGGACGAAATCTTGCAGAGCAAAATTGCCAAACGTGCTGGATCTCGCTCGATCACTTGGGACTGCGATGACCTTGTTTTTCTTGACTTTGATGCCATCCGAATTGGGCTTTATGAAATTCGCGAAAGCCAGGACACGCCCAATGTCATTTGTATCGCTGTCGGTCCTGTTAGCGGGCGCAGCCTTCCGAAACATATAGATTCCGCAAGCCTTGCACATGGGCTGGTGAAACGCATCGGGCAGAGTATCGAAGCACGTGCGGTTCTTTGGCACGACGATCCGCGCTGCTTGTGTCCCTTTGTTATCGATGATTTCCACACCGAGCTGGACAAAATGCTTGGCTATCTTGAGTTGCAAATGCAGGGCACGCGGACGCCTAAATCTCAAGCTGACAGTGCGGTGCCCCCGAGCCGTGCTGAAACGATAAACGATGATGCAGCCCTGAGCACTTTGCGCGAAAAGCTGCGCGCAAGCGGCATGATAGGCGCGCCCGTCAGCCTGCCCCTGCATGTGTCGCTTTACATCTTGGCGGTGACCTTCTTCTTTATGATCCCTGCCCTTGGCTCGACGTTGTTGTCCTATATTTGGCTGCGCGATGGGGTAGACAAACGCTCGCCGTCGGCTTAAGTGCGCCTCAGGAGCGCTGCCTCCTGCCGTTCGCGAGGGTGACCTTTTGGTAAATGCAGCATCGGACGATCTTCCGCCGTTTTGACTTTGGTCACAAGCTGGTGGCAATGCGAACACCCCCGACGCACCCGTGACCCATGGACAAAATGGGAAATAAAGCAATGAAACAGACAATGATTGGCACGGATGTGCCCGGCATCGACGCACTCAAGGCGCAGGCAAAACGCTTGCGCGACGCAATGCGCGAAAAGCAAACGCCGATAACGCAAAGCATGGCCCTAGAAGCAATTGCCCGCCAATGGGGCTATCGCGATTGGAACACGTTGAGTGCGATGAGTAAATCCAATCAACCGCGCGGCTGGCATGTAGGACAACGCGTTTCTGGCAGCTACCTTGGTCACATGTTCCAAGGCAGTTTGAAAGCTGTGCGCAGCGCCAATGGCGGCTATTGGTATGTCACGGTGATCTTCGACGATGCTGTGGATGTTGTCGCCTCCGAGGCGTTTAGCGCATTTCGCAAGCAAGTGAATGTCGTGTTGAATGAAGACGGCGTGACACATGCGAAAACCTCTGACGGTGTCCCGCATATGACTTTGCGCGGCGCATAATCACCCGGGCCGAGCATCGATTTTTTCGGTGCTCGGACCAAGGCTGACGTGTGATCAGCGATCTAAGCTCACACAACCTCCGGATCATATGCGATCTGATTAATCGTGATGCCTTGAACGATCAGAATGTCGCTAGCCCAAACGTGGGACGCGCGTACGAGGCAATGACAGCGCGCTTGTTGGAATTGGAGAGGAACTCGAACAGAGCAGGCAATAAAAATTAACTTACAGCCAAAAGCCAGTTTGGCCATCGCAGTTAAGAACCGTCAGATGCGCGATGCTTTGTGATCTTTCTCCAGCATTGCGATAAAGCTGTTCTCGACGCCATTTGGCAGCGCCTCTTTGCGCCGTATTGCGCCGAGGGGACGGTGAAACTGTGGATGATTGAAATCAAGAAACCGAAGCCGGTTTTCAAGATAGGGCTGCGTGGTTGCTTTGGGCATTGTTGTGATCAGGTCAGTGTCCGCGACGATCTCTAGCACTGATCTGATTGAATCCGTCTCGCAGGCAATCTGCATGGAGCTAACGCCCGATGCGACCATCGCGGCTTCTGTTTGTTGGCGCAGCAAGCTGCCGCGCGAATGAGCGACCCAAAGGTAGGTCTCGAGATCGGACGGCATAATGCCCGTGCGCTCCAGCAAGGGATGCCCTGCCCGGCACAATATGCCGACACGGTCGTCGATCAGCGGCACAAAATCCAATCCTTCGAGCGGATCAGCCAAGCTTTGGGGCCCTAGAACAACATCAATCTGGCCGCGTTCCAACATAGAGCGGAGTTCATGAACCAAGCCTGTTCGCAGCTCGACGCTACAATGTATATTTTGACGCATAAATCGTGCCAAAGCTTTGGTTAAAAAGCGCCCTGCAACAATAGGCGGCGCACCGATGCGCAGCTCACCCACCGAGCCTTGAACAGTTTGATCCGCGACGATGCCGGCTTGCTCTTCAGCCAAGCGGATCGCCAGCCCATTTCGTGAAAGACGCATGCCAAGGCTATTGGGGATGGATCGGCGCCCATCGCGTCTGAACAAAGGCGCGCCCAAACGCGTCTCAAGCGCCTTTATGTTCCGGCTGAGCGCGGGCTGCGTCAGCCCAAGACGGTCCGCTGCAGATTGAAACGATCCTGCTTCAACCACGACAGAGAGTTGCGCAAGATGGTTTGGGTTAAGTTTCATACCAATCCTTTATGTTTTACCCCTTATGTTTGATTATTACAAATGCATTGCATCTGCTAGAGTTCCCTCATCTTAGGGAGGAATCAATGTACAACTTCAGAAAAATGGCCGCATCAGCCTGCCTTGTGGCAGCTCTCGCACTGCCAACAGCAAGCGCCGCGCAAATCTTCAAAGGCGAGACAGCGGGAGTCGGCGATCCAGTCCACACCATGTTTGTTGCCTTTTCGAACCAAGCGGGTAAATCCGACGTTCAGATTCAGGTGAATGCGGGTCAAACGCTCACCAAATCCATGCTCAAAGGCGCCAAAGGCGAGATCGACTTTTTCTCGACAGTACCGTCGCTGGTGAACCTGATGGCGGGCCAAAAGCGCATGTATAAGGACATCGCGGAGGCCCCCGAGTTGTCCAAAAACCTACGTTCTATCGTCGGTTTCAAAGCGGGCGCATACCACCCTGTTACATTGGCAGGTTCCGGCATCGAAAGCTGGGAAGACATCAAAGGCAAAACCGTTTTTACAGGTCCACCCGCTGGCTCTGCGTCGGCCACGTCTGAGGCCTTGATCAAGATCATCACGGGCTATGAAGCAGGAAGCGACTATACCGCCGTGCGTCTTAGCTGGGGTGAAGGCTATGCTGCGCTGGCAGATGGCAAGATCGATATGATGGTGCGCCCTGCCGAAGTCGGTTCCGCCAAGATCGAGCAATTCGGCCTGTCCGGTGAGTTCCGCGTGTTGTCGATCCCCGAAGCTTCCGTTGGTGTGGACGCGATGAAGGCCCTGTTTGGCCGCCCCGGTCGCGGCATGATGCAGTTTGACGGCGGCGTTTACAAAGGGCAGCTGACAAGTGGTCAGATCACGGCCCTTGGCTTCACCCAATTCGTCGGCACTCATGCGGGAGTTTCTGACGATGTGGTTTACGCCGCAACCAAAGCCTTCTGGGACGGTCTGGACGAGGTCCATGCGACCGCGTTTTTCCTTAAGGAAGTGACCAAAGAGACGGCTTTCACGTCAGTAAATGTGCCGCTGCACCCCGGTGCGCTGCGCTATTACGATGAAGCGGGTTTCACAGTGCCAGACGCTTTGCGCTGATCACGTCCCACTCTTAAACGCTGGGCCAAGATTGCATGGCCCAGCGGACCCTACGTCTGACAAAGAGTATTTCCATGACCGAGGTGACACATATGTCCAGCGGCACCACCCGTGTGTTCTCTTTTCTCGCGGCAGCGGCGTGTTTGGCGCTTGGGATCATTGCGCTTTATAGCTCTGGTGTGGGCCTGATTGACCCAAAGTTTCACCGTGCGGTTGGCTTCGCTTTGGCGCTGATCGCTGGTATCGCTGCCGCGCGCAAAAAGCGTGAAGCGCGCGGTCCGGCATCGCAGCTCCATCTTGGTCTTGATCTGCTTTTGCTCATCGCGGGGCTCTGGTCGATCTGGTCCTTCCACTTCGTGCAGACCCGCATGGAAACCGCGCTTTATGACGTAACCAACACGGACGCTTGGCCCGCACTTGCAGGATTGGCGGTGTTTTTGGAACTCTGCCGCCGCCTTTGGGGATGGGGCCTGTTCGGCGTAGGCACCTTTGGTGTGTTCTACCTTTTGTACGGCCAAAACGCGCCTGGCATTCTTGAGCATACAGGCTTTTCGCTCAAAGAAGTGGCCGAGGCATTATGGTACAACACCAACAAAGGCGTGTTTGGCTCGATCACCAATATTGTGCTGAGCACCGTCTTTATCTTCATCATTTTCGGCGTTCTGCTGGAAGGCACAGGCGCAGGCGATACGCTGCTTAAATTCGCCTTCCTTGCAACCCGCCGCACCCGCGGTGGCCCTGCCCACGCCGCCATCCTCGCATCTTCGCTCTTCGGAACCATGTCGGGCTCAACCGTGGCAAACATCGTCGGCACGGGCACGTTTACCATTCCGATGATAAAGAAGCGCGGGTTTTCACCAACCTTCGCGGCGGGGATTGAGGCGACCGCCTCTTCTGGTGGACAAATCATGCCCCCGATCATGGGGGCCGCCGCCCTTGTCATGGCGGACCTTACCGGCGTTGGATATCTCAACATCATCGTCGCAGCGCTTGTGCCGGCCTTGTTCTACTATTTCAGCCTATTCACAGCCGTCACTGTCGAGGCGCGCAGACAAGGTATCGAAGTGCAACCGATGTCCATCGACGATCAGATCACGCGCGTTGATCTGATTAACTCCATCATGTTTGTCGGCCCAATCGCGACGGTGATCGGATCATTGGTGATGGGTCTGTCCACTTCTGCGGCAGGCTTCTACGCGGTCGTGGTTCTGGTGGCACTATCGGTGATCAATCCAGTCGTGCGCGCCGATCCAATGCGGCTTTGGTGGTCCTTCCTCAAAGGCGCACAGTCAGGCGCTACCCTGTTGATTGCCATCGCCGCGATCGGCATTCTTGTTGGCTCGCTGGATTCCACGGGGCTAGGCCTGAAACTGGCCAACGTGATCGCAGAAATTCGCGGCGAAAGCCTGTTTTCTGCCCTGTTGGTGGCCATGATTGGCGCTTTGGTTTTGGGCATGGGCATGCCGACTTTGCCTGCTTACCTGATTATCATCCTTGTGATGGGGCCTGCGATCCAAGCGCTTGGTATCTCTATGCTGACTGCGCATATGTTCGTGTTTTACTACGGCGTTGCCTCCTCGCTCACACCGCCCGTCGCAATCGCTGCTTATGCCGCCGCCCCCATCGCTGGGGCCAACCCGCTGATAACCGCGCTTATGTCTTTCCGTCTTGGCATGGCTAAATTCATCATTCCGTTTGTCTTTGCCTTTTACCCGACGATCCTGATCATCGAAGAGTTCAGCTTGCTGCCGTTCATCTGGATCACTCTGCGGACATGCTTTTGCATCTGGCTCTTTTCCTCAGCTTTGTCAGGCTATGACCGGCGTAAATTATCAACCCCCGAGATCGCCGTGCGCTTTGTTGCAGCCTTTACGATACTCGCGCTCGATCCCGCCTTTCATGTTCCAGCCATATTCATCGGGCTTTGCCTGATCGCCTTCGATATTCATCGCAACCGTTCGCAACAGGACACTGCCCCATGACCAAACGCCCAAATTTCCTGTTCATCATCACCGATCAACACCGCGCGGACCATTTGGGATGCTATGGCAATGATGTGGTCAAGACGCCCAACATCGACGGCATCGCAGCGAAGGGCACTCGCTGGGATAAGTTCTATGTGGCCAATCCGATCTGTATGCCCAATCGTGCATCGATTATGACGGGCCGCATGTGCTCAGCGCATGGCGCGCGGCACAATGGGATTCCTTTGTCAAAAAATCACACAACATTCGTCGAGCTGCTGCGCGATGCGGGATATAACACGGGGCTGATCGGCAAATCCCACCTGCAAAGTTTCACCGGATTGCCCGCCACGAATAAATTCGCCGCAGAGGGCGGAAAAACCGCCCCAAGCGCGGGCCTGCGCGATGCCTTTAAAGACAACCGTCACGGCCCAGAATATGACCTTGAGGTGGTTCCAAAATGGGACGCGCCACTGGCAGAGCGCAAGGATGGCGATTTCTACGGCTTTGATCACGTTGAAATTGCAGCGGATCATGCAGACAAAGCATCGGGTGACTATGTGCTGTGGGCCCGCGCGCAGCGCACTGACTTCGACACGCTGGTTGGACCTGAAAATGCGCTTCCCGACAATCGTATCGACGCACCCCAAGCATGGCGCACAGCGGTTCCCGAGGAGCTATACTCCACGTCATGGATTGCCGAGCGTTCGGCCAAATGGCTGGCAGAGCAAGCCGAGCAAGACGCGCCGTTCTTCTTGCAGATGTCCTTCCCTGATCCGCATCATCCCTTCACGCCGCCAGGACGCTATTGGGATATGTATGCGCCCGAGGACATGGAGCTGCCCGCATCCTTCGGTAAAAGCGACTTGCCACCAATCCGCGCGATGAAAGAGGCCATGGAGCAAGGCACTGACCCCCGCGACAATCAAAACCCATTTGCTGTGAGCGAAGATGAAGCGCGCGCCATCATCGCCCTGACCTATGGTATGATCACGATGATCGATGACGCGATTGGCCGCGTGCTGAAACAGTTGGACGATCTGGGATTGGCCGAGGATACCGTAGTCATTTTCACCTCTGATCATGGCGATTACATGGGCGATCACGGTTTGATGTTGAAACTTCTGCTCCATTACCAAGGTCTTATCCGCGTCCCCTTCATCTGGCATGATCCAACGCAGCCCGCATCTGCCGCGCTAAGCTCCGATCTGGGCTCATCCATCGATATCTCTGCCACGATCCTCGCCCGCGCGGGCATCCAGCCCTACAATGGTCTGCAAGGGCGCGATTTGTTGGGATCCACTGCGCCCGAGTCTATTCTTGTCGAAGAAGACAGCCAGCGCACGATGACGGGTTTCGATCGCCCGCAACGCATCCGAACGCTCGTTACCGATCAATATCGCATGTCGCTCAGGCAAGGTGAGGATTGGAACGAACTCTACGATCTTGAGAATGATCCGCTGGAAACGCATAACCTATACGATGATCCTGACAGTAAACCCGTTCGAGCGGCGTTAACAGAGCTGATGCTAAGCCGCACTATCGAGCTTCAGGACCGCGCGCCCTTGCCCGCATATCGTGCGTAGGTTCCAAGTCGCAGTCAGCAGCAATGCGTCAAAGTCGGCGTCGGGCCGGTCTCAAACGCTTGACGCATTTGGCTTAAGTCACTTCGCACCCTGTTAGGTTTAAGTGCCAGATGGCTTGGCAGAGGTCAGTTCCACAATTTTTTCGACAATCACAAAAGTCTCGTGGATCAGCTTTTCAAACAGACCTACCAGCGCCGCAATTGCGTTGAGAACGGCGTCAAGAACGGTTCGGACTACGGACAACACGGTTTTTAGGATATTCACCAGCTTGACCAACGTGAGGGTCGCACTGGCGTTGGCTTGCTCTTCTGCATTTACCACGGCAACCCCTTCGGTAACCCCAAGCGCGCCGCCGCCCGACGCTTTGACATCTGCGGGGACCATCCCAAGCAGCTTGTCCAACCCTTTAAAAACCCCGTCAACAAGGCCCTTGATCACTTCAATTGCACCGTGCAATGCCTTGAGTAAAAAAGAAATTCCAGCATCAGAGACCTTCAGCAAAAGCTCTTTATGTGCCTTGATCCAATCCAGCGCCTTGTCCAGATGTTCGCTTTGCTCACCTGTTGCTTGATCCAACAAGTGTCTTTGGTGATGATATCTGAGCCTATCGGAAAACGCGCTCAGCTCTGTCGCTCGCCCCGCGACAAAGCTCGCACTGACCTCTGCCAGCCCTGACAAACCTTGAATTTTTTGCGCCCCAGAGTCGGTGGGATCGCCAAGGTGGAAGGTCGTGTTGTGCAGCATTCCAATTTTATTGACCAAAGGTTCAAACAGCGGATTTGCCGTTATAAGTGCATCCGAGCAGGAGCCAAAATAAAAGAGCCCCGTGGTGACATGGCCTGCATTTATTCCAGTATTTGCCGTTGTCAGTGGGACTTGCGCACCCAAAGCCGCCGCGATTTTGCTATGATGCTCATCCAGTCCAGCGGCCAGATTGAACAAACTGTTAACATGGACATTGAGGTCCTGATTGGTGCGCCCTGCTGTGTTCAAAAGAGACGGAACGGTTACGCCCGCATCGCCGGTCATCCAAAAAATGTTGTCAGAGGCTTCGCCCACGGCCATCATCAGATGTTCCGAAGACCCAACCAGCTGTTTAACGAATGCGACAGGCACAGCTACGTCAGCCTCAAGCGCATGCAACTTTCCTTCGGCCCCGTGCAGCAGCTTGCCAGCCTCGCCCCGCAGCGCGCCTGCAGTCCACTTTGCGGCATCTTCTGCGCCTTTTATGACGGTTTCTCCTCCATCTTCCACAGTGTGGCAGGCTGAAGACAATTCATCCCAAAGTGACATCACAGTTCTCCTGTTCTGGCTTATGTTTCCTAAGAGCGCTTGCAGCTAGTATAGTTCAGGGGCAGCAATTCATCAATTCGGTTGAATTCGCGATCAGCGGTGCGATTAAAGGTTGTCCCTCCACCGCGCCTGATAGCAAATATTTCTCAGCGCCATCAATGATGTCGATACTGTGTATCAACCGCAGCACTGCGGCAGTTTCCCTATGCAGCTGCCGCTATTTTCGCGAGTTTATCGACTGTGTTGATATTGCGCATCGTTCCATTCGACATTGCCATCAAACGTAGCTTCGAACGCCCCATACCCGATGGGTAGTGAATGAAAATTTCGCTCTGTCCGAGTTCAATTTCTTCGTCAACTTGGCCTTTGGCGGTTTCGATTGTATTTTGAGATGGCGGGCTGTCCAAAAACAGGACGCCAACTTTGCTCCGCTCTGCGTCAGCAAAAGGATTAACCTCTAAGATATGCTGCAGTTCTTTTGCTGTGCGAAGGATTACGCCAACAGGTTTTCCTGCATAGGCCTCTAACGTTTCTTCAAGCAATGATTTCGCGGCAGACGGCGCTTCTTGCGTCAAGAAAATCAAGTTGCCCGACTGGATGTATGTGCGGACTTCGGTGAAACCGACCTTCTCCGCCATGCTGCGTAAATCAGCCATAGGCAGTTTGCCTGTTCCGCCAACATTTACCGCGCGCAGAAGTGCTATGAGTGTTGTCAT
>CAYQZI010000102.1:0-11317 GCA_964421835.1 uncultured Planktotalea sp. | reverse complement strand
AAGCTATACGAGCACGACAAATGCTACTTTTTCCAAGGTGAGGATGGGCGGATCATTTTTGCCATTCCTTACGAAGGGGATTTTACGCTGATCGGCACAACCGACGCAGATCATAGCGATCTGTCTGAAACGCCGACTTGTACACCCGAAGAGCAGGACTATCTCTGCGCCTTTGCGTCAAATTATTTCAGCAAACCAGTCACGCGCGATCAAATCGTGTGGACCTATTCCGGCGTGCGTCCGCTTTATGATGATGGGGCGGAAAATGCCTCTGCCCTCACGCGCGACTATACGCTGAAGCTTGATGAAACCGCCGCGCCTTTGCTCAATATCTTCGGTGGAAAAATCACCACCTACCGTAAGCTCGCAGAAAGTGCATTGGAGAAAATAAGCACACAGTTTGAGGGCCTTAACGGGGAATGGACCGCTGGCGTGCCTATGCCGGGGGGTGATTTTCCGGTTGATGGCGTGCCTGTCTTGATGGCTGATTTGCAACGCGACTATCCTTTTCTAACAGAGCCTTGGACGCGGCGTTTGGTGCGCGCCTATGGCACCGATGCGCGCGACATTCTTGGCGATGCCAAGACGCTAGAGGATCTGGGCGAGGGGTTCGGTGCGACAATCACCGCGCGCGAGCTGGACTGGCTCAAAGCGCATGAATATGCCCGCACGGGCGAGGATGTTCTGTGGCGTCGCAGCAAGCTTGGCCTGCGCTTATCCCCGGCAGAAGTGGCGCGCGTGGATACCTATATGGCCGCTTAGCGCCGCATATTGGTTGGGCGCGTAATGCGCCGTGCCAACATCCGTTCGCGCAGGAACACAAACAGGCCCGCACCCATGATCAGGATGATGCCAAGACTGACCGCGAGATCAGGCAACTCACCAAAGAAGGTAAAGCCCCAAATCACCGCAAGCGGCAGCCCGACATATTCAAATGGCGCAACAGTCGCCGCGCTGCTGACGCGGTAGGCTTGGCCAAGGCAATAGCCCACAATCGCCGACAAAAATCCAAGGCCAACCATAAACGGCCAATCGCTTGCAGGGGGCCACTGCCAGGCGCGCAGTAAAAACACGACAGCGCCATTTTCAGCGCCGACAGCGAAGCGCCCATCACCGGCAATCAAGAAAAACACTGTGGAAACAACGATAAACGTGCATTGAATGTAGATCGCCATGGCCGAGGCCTTGCTGCTGACCCCCAGCTTGCGCGTCATCACTTGGTTAATCGCGTAGGTCAGTGCGGCGATGACAGGCAGGAGCAACACGAGCCGGTTCACATCGCTTTCGGCCATGCTTTGCCACGGTCTTTGCATGATCAACACGCCAACAAAGCCGATTGACACAGCGCTCAGGCGCATTGGGCCGACTTTTTCGCCAAGAATGGGGATCGATAAAAGTGTGATCATCAGCGGCGCGGCAAAGAAAAGCGCTGTGGTTTCAGCCAAGGGTAGTACGGCGATGGCTGCGAAAAACGACATGTTCGACAGGACAATCATAAAGGTACGAAGTAAATGCAAACCGGGTGTCGCGGTCTTGAGCAAGGACCATCCGCCCTCCATGTGCAAAAAGATGACCGATATGAAAAGTCCCAGAAAAGAGCGCGTGAACACCAGTTGATGTAGAGGATAGCTGCCAGAGAGTTGTTTGATCAGCACATCATTCAGCGAAATTGCTGTCATGCCGACCAAAATGAAATAGATACCTGTTGTCGAGGTTTCGCGCGTGCTCATAGCTTAGCCCTACGCCCGTTGCGGGCGCGCGGCTAGCCTGTTTGCGACCGCCCGCAGAAGCAGATAGAGCAGAGCGCAACAAGGGAGTGTGAATATGGCCGAAATCTTGAGCGTGCGCGACTTGGTGAAACGTTACGACGATGGCTTTGAGGCTCTCAAAGGCGTGACGCTGTCGATTGAGCAAGGCGAGATACTTGCATTGCTCGGCCCGAATGGCGCAGGGAAAACGACATTAATCTCAACGATCTGCGGTATTACTGAGGGCTCCAGCGGTTCGGTTACTGTCGGTGGGCATGACATCGTGAACGACTATCGTAATGCGCGCCGCATGATCGGTCTTGTCCCGCAAGAGATCAGCCTTGAGCCGTTTGAACGCGTCATCAATACAGTGCGCTTTTCGCGCGGATTGTTTGGCAAGCCCAAAGATGATGCCTACCTCGAAAAGATCCTGCGTCAGCTGTCGCTTTGGGATAAGAAAGACAATCGTATCATGGAGTTATCTGGTGGTATGAAGCGCCGTGTGCTGATTGCAAAAGCGCTCAGCCACGAGCCGGAGGTGTTGTTTCTGGATGAGCCGACGGCCGGGGTCGATGTGGAGCTACGCAAAGATATGTGGGAGATCGTGGCAGGCCTTAAGGCGACGGGAACGACAATTATTTTGACCACGCACTACATTGAAGAAGCGGAAGCGATTGCGGATCGTATCGGCGTTATCGCCAAAGGCGAGTTGCTTTTGGTGGAGGAAAAACAAGCGCTTATGACCCGTATGGGGCAAAAGCAGTTACAAATCGATCTAAGCGCGCCAGTCTCTGCAGTGCCTGATGCGCTTGGCAAATACGCGCTCGAGATTGTGCAGGACGGCAACGCGCTGCTTTATAGCTACGACACGCGTGCAGAGCGTACGGGCATCACCGGGCTGCTTGCCGATCTGGCAAGCGCGGGGCTTGTGATGAGCGATCTACAAACCAAACAATCAAGCCTTGAGGATATTTTCGTCAATCTTGTGGCGGAGGACGCAGCATGAACTGGCAAGCAATCAGATCTATCTACACATTTGAAATGGCGCGATTTTTTCGCACCTTGATGCAGAGCTTTATCTCGCCTGTTATTTCAACCTCGCTCTACTTCGTGGTGTTCGGCGCGGCCATTGGTAGCCGCATCGATCAGGTGGACGGTGTCAGTTATGGCGCGTTCATTGTGCCCGGTTTGATCATGCTCAGCGTGATGACGCAGGCAATTTCAAATGCGTCCTTCGGCATCTATTTCCCCAAGTTTATCGGCACGATCTATGAATTGCTCTCTGCGCCCGTCAGCTTTCTGGAAATCGTGATCGGCTATGTGGGCGCGGCAGCGACCAAGGCGCTCTTCATTGGCATTGTGATCCTTGCCACCTCAGCCTTGTTCGTTGATCTGCAAATCCAGCACCCTTTCGCGATGATGGCCTTTATGCTGCTGACCTGCGTCAGTTTTGCGCTGTTTGGCTTCATCATCGGCATTTGGGCGCAGAACTTTGAACAGTTGCAGCTGATCCCGCTATTGGTTGTCACACCTTTGGTTTTTCTGGGCGGCTCGTTTTACTCCATCTCAATGCTGCCGCCGATCTGGCAAACGATCACCCTGTTTAACCCTGTTGTGTATCTCATCTCGGGCTTTCGCTGGGCGTTTTTCGGCATGGCGGATGTGCCGATTGGCCTAAGCTTGCTTGCCATCGCGGGCTTTACGGGCCTGTGTTTGGTGGCCGTTTGGTGGATCTTCAAAACAGGTTGGCGGATCCGCAAGTGAGCCCGCAAAAGCGACAGTGTCGAATATTAAATCTGCGCATCTTGTCTCACGTCCATTCGCAATCTACATCGAGCCAATGAAAAGATTTATCCCCTTCTTGAAATCAGAGCCAACGGTCGCTGTTGTGCGCCTTTCTGGCGTGATCGGCGGCTCTGGGCGCGGCGCTTTGAATGATCAAAGCGTGGCCCCTGCGCTTGAAAAAGCTTTCTCGCGCGGCAAGCCCGACGCGGTGGCGCTTGTGATCAACTCGCCCGGCGGCAGCCCTGTGCAAAGTTCGCTGATTGGCGCGCGTATTCGCCGCCTTGCGGATGAAAAGGAAATCCCCGTCATCGCATTTGTCGAAGATGTTGCCGCCTCTGGTGGATACTGGCTCGCGGCGGCGGCGGATGAAATCTTTGTGGATGAGAGCTCTGTCGTTGGCTCGATTGGCGTGATCTCTGCGGGCTTTGGAGCGCATGTGTTCCTTGCCAAGCAAGGCATCGAGCGGCGTGTTTACACGGCGGGCAATTCCAAATCGATGCTTGATCCGTTCAAGCCCGAGGCTGAAGAAGATGTCGCGCGCTTGCGTGTGATGCTTGAGAAAATCCACATCAACTTTATCCGCCATGTTCAAAAGCGGCGCGGCGATAAGCTCGATCAAAACAGCGATCTGTTCACCGGTGAAATCTGGGTCGGCGAAGCTGCAAAAGAGGTTGGCCTGATCGACGGCGTCGCTCATCTTGTGCCTGCTATGAAGGCGCGCTTTGGCGATAAGGTTCAATTCAAACGCTACGGTCCGAAGCGCAGCTTCA
The DNA here is from genome assembly GCA_964421835.1 of uncultured Planktotalea sp. GTDB lineage: Bacteria > Pseudomonadota > Alphaproteobacteria > Rhodobacterales > Rhodobacteraceae > Planktotalea. The sequence goes on along the minus strand of CAYQZI010000102.1, from coordinate 7,014 downwards.
TGAGCCGTTTCGGCGCGCAACTTGCCAATGACGCACTGTCCGGCATTGAAGAGCGCGCACAGTTCGCGCGGTTTGGGCTTTGATGTGATCTTTAAAATCGTCACGCTTTTTCTGGTTGGCATGGGTGTGCTTGCGATGTTCGGGAAATTCACGTTTCCGGGGCAAAAGCAGCTGCAAAACGCCAAGTGTAGCAAGTGTGGCCGGTTCAAGATCGGGCGCGGTCCATGTGCCTGTGGCAAGGGAAAAGGGTAAAGAATGATGACGTGGCTCCTTTGCGCCCTTGGTTTGGTGATTTTGCTTTTGGCAGGTGATGCACTGGTGAAAGGGGCGGTGAACCTAAGCCTGCGCGTCGGCATCCCTGCGCTGATCGTTAGCTTGACGATTGTGGCTTTTGGCACCTCTGCGCCCGAGCTTTTGATCGCGATTAACTCTGTGCTCGAGGGCAAGCCAGACATCGCTATGGGCAATGTCGTTGGCTCGAACACTGCGAATATTCTGTTGGTTCTGGGCTTTCCTGCAATCCTTGCAACGCTGCACACCTCTGAATGTGAAACACGCAAAACCTATATTTTCATGATGCTGGCCACGGTGCTGTTCATCGCGCTTGCCTTCACCGGAAGCTTTGGCACATGGCAGGCTTTGGTGCTTTTGGGCGCGCTGGCCTATGTGCTGTTTGACGCCTTTCGCGATGCCCATCTGCACCGCAAAGATGCCGCCTCTGCCGACAGCATAGAAGAAGAGGAGGTCGAGGGCGCAGATCCGAACATGCCGTGGTGGCAGATCGTTATGTTTTTGCTGCTTGGCCTGATTGGCTTGCCGCTTGGCGCGGATCTGTTGGTCGATAATGCTTCTCTTATCGCGCGCGAGTACGGCGTCAGCGAAACGGTGATCGGCCTGACTTTGGTGGCGCTCGGCACCTCTTTGCCCGAGCTTGCCACGACCACCATGGCTGCGCTGCGCCGCCAAGCGGATGTAGTTCTTGGCAGTGTTATCGGCTCAAACATGTTCAACCTGCTTGCGATCATCGGCGTTGCTGCATTGATTGGCCCCATCCCAGTCGCACCAGAGTTCTTGCGCTTTGATCTTTGGGTGATGATGGGCGCTTCGGTGTTGCTGGTGCCCTTCGTATTTTGGAAGTGGAATATCACCCGCACATGGGGCATTGGCCTGACGGCGGCCTATTTCGTCTACATTGGCATCGTTCTATTTTAAGCCAGCTAAAGGCGCCTTTGACCACTGGGGCGACCGACCTTTGGCGCTTGCCGCATGGTCAACATTCGCGAAAGTTGTGCACGTTTCACAGACCCGTGAGAATTGGATTAGTAAAAGCTTAATGTTTTCAGTAATTTACAAGTTAAGTAAAATTTTAGCGAATGATTTCAATAAGTTGATTGACTGCCTATTTTTTAGGCAATTCAAGGAAGTGGGCCAAATACAAGGGAAATTCTCTACTCAGGCTATTCTATCCGCAGAGTTATCCACAGGAATCGTGGATGCCTTTTCGCTTGATCACACGCTTGTCCCATTGCAGCGAAGATTGAAGAATCATATCCTTGCATCATGAGCGATCCCACCGAAACAGCCAGTGCAACACAGCCTTTGGGATACGAGGTGATTCAAGGCTACTTGAAGACCCTTGATAGCTCGCCCGGGGTGTACCGCATGCTCGATGAGCAGAGCCGTGTGCTCTATGTCGGCAAAGCGCGGAACCTGCGCGCGCGCGTGTCCAACTATGCGCGTGAGAGCGGGCATTCGGGTCGCATTGCCACGATGATTTCGCATACGGCGAGCATGATGTTTCTGACAACCAAGACCGAAACAGAAGCGCTGCTGCTTGAGCAAAACCTGATCAAACAGCTCAAACCCAAGTACAACGTGCTTTTGCGCGATGATAAGAGCTTTCCGAATATTCTGGTGAGCAAGGATCACGCCTATCCGATGATTTCGAAGCATCGTGGTGCGAAGAAAGCAAAGGGGGCTTATTATGGGCCATTCGCGTCGGCGGGGGCGGTGAACCGAACTTTGAACCAACTTCAGCGTGCATTTCAGCTGCGCGATTGTAGCGATTCAAGTTTTGATCTGCGCACGCGGCCGTGCTTGCAGCATCAGATCAAACGCTGCTCTGCGCCCTGTGTCGGAAAGATTTCCGAAGAGGATTACGCAGAAACAGTGCGCGATGCGGAGCGGTTCTTGGCAGGCAAATCAACCGAGCTTCAAGAGAAACTTGCGGGGCAAATGGCGCTAGCCTCTGAAGAGATGGAGTTTGAGCGCGCCGCGGCTTTGCGCGATCGCATCAAAGCTCTGACACAGGTGCAAACGGCGCAAGGCATCAATCCACGCGGTGTTTCAGAGGCAGACGTGATTGCGCTGCACATGGAGGGTGGGCAAGCCTGTGTGCAAGTCTTCTTTATTCGTGCGAACCAAAACTGGGGCAACAAAGATTACTATCCGCGTTTGGCCGCTGATGTGGATGAAGCAGAGGTGCTGGAAGCCTTCATGGGGCAGTTCTATGACACCAAGGATCCGCCACGCCAGATTTTGCTGAGCCACGGGCTGTTGAACGAAGACCTGATGCTGGATGCTTTGGCGCAAAAGCTTGGCAAAAAAGTTGAGCTGATCGTGCCACAGCGCGGCGAAAAAGCTGAGATTATGGACGGTGCTGTGCGCAATGCACGCGAAAGCTTGGCGCGCAAAATGGCAGAGACACAGGCGCAGAGCAAGCTGCTCAAAGGCGTGGCAGAGGCGTTTGGACTTGAGAAAGTGCCGCAACGGATCGAAGTCTACGACAATTCGCACATACAGGGTGCGCATGCGGTTGGTGGGATGATTGTTGCGGGGCCGGAGGGGTTTATCAAGAATGCCTACCGCAAGTTTAACATCAAAGGCGATGATCTGACGCCTGGCGACGATTTTGGCATGATGAAGGAAGTGATGACGCGGCGGTTTAAGCGGTTGATCAAAGAGGATCCTGATCGTGAAAAGGGCGATTGGCCTGATTTGCTGCTGATCGACGGTGGCGCAGGGCAGGTGAGTGCTGTGCGCGAGATCATGGAAAGCTACGGTGTGGGTGACATCCCAATGGTAGGGGTCGCCAAAGGCGTGGATCGCGACGCGGGCAAAGAAGAGTTCTATCGCACGGGCCACCGCCCTTTTGCGCTGCGCCACAATGATCCTGTGCTTTATTTCATTCAACGTATGCGCGACGAGGTACACCGTTTTGCGATTGGCACGCACCGCGCGAAACGCTCCAAAGCCATTGGCGCGACGCCGCTAGATGATGTGCCGGGTGTCGGGGCAGGACGCAAACGCGCGTTGCTGGCGCATTTCGGCTCGGCTAAAGCGGTTGGGCGGGCAAATTTAGTCGATTTGAAAGCGGTGGATGGGATTTCTGCGGCATTGGCGCAGGTGATTTACGACTATTTCCATGAGCGTGGGTGATCTGATTAAGCGCGCAAGCGCGCACTTGATGAGCCGCTAAAGCGGCGGGTTGAGGCTTAGCCTCTGGGCTCCGCCCGTCCATCGCCTCATTCGCTACACACTAGCGAATGCAAGCCGGCTCGGACCCCCAGAGTTTAAGGGGCAAGATGAAGCTGCTGCGGTGCGGCATTTTGTTTGGGGGGTATACTTATGACGCTAATGCGCCTATGCGCGGGGCTTGTTCCAACTCCAGGTATGCAATGACTGATTTTGATAACGTGATCCCAACATTGAATGAAGCGCTTAGCGCTAAAGGATATGAGACTTTGACACCTGTTCAGGTGGAGGTGTCAAAACCGGAGTTTCTGGATCAGGATTTGCTTGTGTCCGCGCAGACTGGCTCGGGCAAGACGGTTGCCTTTGGTCTGGCCATCGCGCCGAGTATCTTGCAAGAGGATGGCCGTTTTGAGCGCGCCGCGACGCCGCTTGCGTTGGTGATTGCACCAACACGCGAATTAGCGATGCAGGTGAAGCGCGAGTTTGATTGGCTTTATGCGCCTGCGGGTGTCGTTGTCGCGTCTACCGTGGGGGGCATGGATTCACGCACAGAGCGACGTGGATTAGAGCGCGGTGCGCATATCGTTGTCGCAACGCCTGGTCGTTTACGTGATCACATCATGCGCGGCGCGATTGATCTATCGAGCTTGAAAGCTGTCGTGCTGGATGAGGCGGATGAGATGCTCGACATGGGTTTCTCGGAAGATCTTGAGTTTATTCTTGATGCGACGCCAGAAGATCGCCGCACTTTGATGTTCTCAGCCACAGTGCCACGCGGCATTGCCAAGCTGGCGCAGAAGTATCAGCGCAAAGACACCAAGCGCGTCGAAACGATTGGCGAGGGACCCCAGCACGCGGACATTACCTACCGCGCGATGACGGTTGCGCCATCTGACACAGAAAACGCGATCATCAATACGCTGCGCTATTATGAGGCGCAGAATGCCATCGTGTTCGCCAACACCCGTGCAATGGTTGCGCGTTTGACCGCCCGTTTCTCGAACCGCGGTTTTTCGGTTGTCTCGCTTTCTGGTGAGTTGTCGCAGGACCAGCGAACCCATGCTTTGCAAGCGATGCGCGACGGGCGTGCACGTGTCTGTGTGGCGACAGATGTTGCGGCACGCGGGATTGATTTGCCGAACCTTGAATTGGTGATCCATGCGGATTTGCCGAGTAATGGCGAAACACTGTTGCACCGTTCCGGTCGAACAGGGCGAGCAGGTCGCAAAGGGATTTCTGCGCTGATCGTGCCCGGTCGTCAAAAGTCCAAAGCAGAGCGTTTGTTGCGGTTTGCCAAACTCACAGCGGAGTGGTCCAACGCACCGTCTGCGGATGATGTGAACGCGCGCGACGAAGAGCGCATGCTCAATGATCCGTCATGGTCCGAAGCTTTGAGCGAGGATGAGCAAAGCTTCGCAGGCAAGCTGTTGGCGCAGTATAAGCCGGAGCAAATTGCAGCTGCTTTCTTGCGCTTGCACCGCTCGAAACATTCTGCGCCTGAGCAGTTGGGCGAAGTGACGGATACGCGCGGGAAACGTGAACCACGCGAGCCGCGCGCACCGCGTGATTTCGGGCCGAGCACTTGGTTCTCGCTTTCGCTGGGGCGCAAGCACAAGGCTGAGCCACGTTGGTTGCTGCCGATGCTGTGCCGCAATGCCAATATCTCCAAGGATGATATTGGCGCGATCCGCGTGCAGTATCAGGAAACCTTCGTCGAGGTTCAGACCGCTGCGGTTGAGCGTATGAAAAAAGAGCTTGGCGAGAAGATGGATCTTGAGCAGGGCGCGAGCTTGACCGAATTGCCTGCAAAACCTGACTTTGACATGTCGCCCAAAGGACCGCCTGCGGATGGGCCAAGCAAACCTCATCGCAAAGGTCCGCGTGAAGATCGCCCACGTGGAGAAAAGCCGCGGTATGATAAGTCACGTGGCGATAAACCCTTCGGTGATAAGCCCAAGTATGAAGGCAAGCGGGACGACAAACCACGCGGTGATAAGCCCAAGTTCGACAAGCCGAAAGGCAAAGCGCCTTATAAAGCGGACAAGCCGGGCAAAAACGATCCGCGCCCACCAAAGCACGCAGCGAAATCTGGCACGCCAAACAAAAGCAAGCCAGCGCGCGCGCCGAGTGCAGTTGATACCGGGGCTGTCGCACATAAAGCACCTGCCACGCCAAAGCCAAAGTCACGCAAAGGCGCGATGGATCCCTCCAAGCCAATGGGGGATCGCAAAGCGCGCGCTAAGGCGGCCGCGGGCAAGCCAAAGGGTGGCGACAAGCCTTACAAAGTGAAAACGCGCGCGGGCAAAGGTCCTGATGCACGCCCAATGCGCAAAGCGCCGCGTAAGCCCTAACACGGGCTTGCGGGCATCTGGGCGAGGGCCTAGATGTTGAGCATGAATATGACGATCCCAAATATGCTTACTGTGCTTCGGTTGCTTGCTGCGCCCGGCGTTGCGGTGATGTTCCTTTATTTCACCCGCCCTTATGCAGATTGGTTCGCATTGTGCCTGTTTGTTTTGGCGGCGCTCACCGATTGGGTCGATGGCTACCTCGCACGCGCTTGGAAGCAAGAAACCAAGCTCGGCGCAATGCTGGACCCGATCGCTGACAAGGCGATGGTGGTGATCGCGCTGATGGTCATCATCGGGTTTTCATCGTGGTCTGCTTGGCTTGTGTTGCCGGCAACGATGATTCTCTTTCGCGAAGTGTTCGTCTCTGGCTTGCGCGAATTTTTGGGTGATACCGCCGGTACCTTGAAAGTCACCCAATTGGCCAAATGGAAGACCACAGCACAGATGGTTGCGATTGCGGTGCTCTTTAGCCAAGGGGTGTTTGAACACTACTTGGGCATGTCCGCTTGGGGCATGGATCAGGCGATGTTTGAAGCCGTGCTCAGTGGCGAAGAAGAAGACGTGCTTGGCCTTGGCTGGAAGTACCAAGGGGCGATCTGGTCGGGACGTGTGGGCCTGTGGCTTTTGTGGCTTGCTGCCGCTTTGACGCTGATCACGGGCTGGGACTATTTTCGCAAATCGCTACCGCATTTGAAGGATGATGCGTGATGGATGTGCTTTATTTTGCTTGGGTGCGCGAGCGGATTGGCGTGCCGAAAGAACAGTTGGAAACAGATGCGAAGACGGTCATGGATCTGGTCGAGGAGCTGCGTCAGCGCGAGGAGCGCTATGCGCTCGCCTTCAGCGATCTCAGCGCATTGCGTGTCGCGGTAGATCAGGACCTAAGCGATTTCGATGCGCCCTTAAGCGGCGTGCGCGAAGTGGCGTTTTTTCCGCCGATGACAGGTGGCTGACATATGCGGATCGTGGTGCAGCGAGAGGCGTTTGACGGCGGGGCTGAGCTGAACGCCTTTACGGCGGCGCAAACCAACATGGGCGCTGTTGTGAGTTTCACAGGGATCGTGCGCGATGTGGATGCGGGCCTGAGCCAGATGGAGATAGAGCACTACCCGGGCATGACCGAACGCGCGCTTGAGCAGATTGCGCGCGATGCCATGACACGTTGGAATTTGGGCGATGTTCTGGTGAT
>CAYQZI010000101.1:9653-11427 GCA_964421835.1 uncultured Planktotalea sp. | reverse complement strand
GGATGGGATAGCGCCTTTTCTGCGATTGGCACGCCGGATGTCGACTACATTCGCGTTCAAAACATCACCGAGTTTCATAGCGCGATTGAAAGACTGGCGGATGATCCAGATTTTTATGAGGGGATCGCAAATGCAGGACGCGTAAGGGCTAAGGATGTGAGCCATGACGCCATTGCAGCGGTTTGGCTCGATTGCATCGATCAACAGATCCAACCTGCATTCGAGGACTGGCAAGCACGAGGCCCCAATCCTTTGCATGGCTTGCTAGCGCGCTCGGCAGATCGCTCGCGCGAGGCGCTATCAGGGGCAAAACGCGCGCTTCGAGCTTCAAAGGCGGCGCAGTGACAGAGCGTCCATCAGTACTAGCCACCCAGCTTGGCGCACGGCGACAGTATGCTGTGCCCGCTGCGTTTGCCCAGACGGATCAGCTTGAAGCGCTCTACACAGATCTTTGCGCTGGACGCGGCATTGGGCGATTGGCCCCTGTTCTTGGCGCAATCCCCCCCTTGGCGCGGCGCTTTAATATCGCCAGACGCGCGCCGCCACCCAAGGTGTTGCGCCGTACGCAGGCGTTTCCAAGCTGGTTTTGGGACATGCGCCGCGCGCTTGCCTGCGAGCAGGACCCGATCGCACGTTTGCACCAGCTTCGCGCCGCGCATGAGCGTGCCGCGTCTAAAATGGTGCAACAGGGGTTTGGCAACGCAAGCCATGTGCTTGCCATGTTCGGCGAGGCGACCGCTTTTCAACGTAGCGCCAAAGCGCAAGGGCTGATCACCATCACCGACATGAATATTGCGCCAAGCACGGAAGCGATTGTTCAAGCAGAGCAGCAAAACTACCCTGATTGGGAAGCGCCCAAGGTCTATTACGGCCAAACGGTCCACGGGATCGCACCAATCATGGATGCGGTTCTGGCTGCGACAGATATTTTCCTGTGCCCTTCGCCCTTTGTGCGCGATGATTTGATCCAGAATTTTGGCGTTGCGCCGACGAGCGCGCGCTTGGTGCCATATGCGGTCAATCCCAAATGGGCGCTTATCAAACCCGAACCAGAGGTGGGGCAAATCCTGTTTGTCGGCGGCGCTGAGTTGCGCAAGGGGATTCACGTTCTTGCTGGCGCGGCTCAACTGCTGCGCGCGCGTGGGCGAAACTATACAATTTCTGTCGCAGGCTTTGCGCGTTCAGAGTTGCGCGCACGGCCGGAATGTGATGCGCTAAGCTTTTTAGGACGGCTCAATGCAACGCAATTGGAGCAAGCCTATAGGAAAGCGGATATGGTTGTTCTTCCCTCTTTGGCAGAAGGGTCCGCCGGGGTGACCTACGAAGCGCTTGGCTGCGCTTTGCCCGTTATCACAACCTATGAAGCGGGATCAGTGGTGCGCGACGGGGTGGACGGCGTGATTGTGCCATCGCGTGACCCTGTGGCGCTTGCGGATGCGATAGAGGATGTCGTGCAAAATCGCAGCTTGCGCGATTCAATGGCGCAAAACGCGCGCCTACGCGCTGCTGCGTTCAGCTGGACAGAGTTCGGAGCCGCGCTGCGCCGCGCGGTCTTTGAACAAGATGGACTGCGCGCGCGATGATCCTTTTGATCCTTCTTTGCTTTGCGGTTCTACTGCACGGGCTTCGCCGACAAGCGGGGTATCTAAAGCTGCCTGCCTTGGCCGCTGGTCTTTATCTGCTGTGGTTCTTGCCGCAAATTGCAGGCTTGGCAACGGACACGAGCGTGCCTGCGTCAGGCTACAATCGATTGATCTTGATGATGAGCGTGTGC
>CAYQZI010000101.1:0-9553 GCA_964421835.1 uncultured Planktotalea sp. | reverse complement strand
TGTTCCTAAAACTGCGAGATCGGCGCACTTTGGCGTTGCTGCTTGCAAACTTGGCCATCACTGTCCCAATCGCCACGGTGCTGCTGCGCCGCTCTGAGATGATTGGCCTGCTTGCTGCCCTTCTCTGCGCGTACTGGTTTGCCAGAAAAAAGACGATCAGCATGCCGATTTTGGCAACCTTCGGTGTTGGTCTGGTGATTGTGATTTACGTTATTGGCCCCCTAAGGGGCGCCTCTTTACTGATCGAGCAAACCACAGGCACCCGCCCGTTTTTGTTTGATCCTGCGCTTTGGCGTAGCATTGATGTAGAGGCAGCAATCGCACATAATCTTGAGAAAGCGCATGATGTTCGAAATGCGCTATATGTGATTGACTACACAGCGATAAATTGGAATTTCAACTTCGGTCTTTCGCTTTGGAACGCTCTTGTGAAACTCTATATTCCCGGGCAAATCTTTGGCGCTGATTTTAAGGATTCGCTCTATTTTGATCTGGCGCGCAGTGCCTTTGACGACATTTATCTAGTCTATAGTTTTGATTTTGCTGTTGGCACCACGTCAACCGGCTTTGGCTCTGCATTCAGCGACTTTGGATATTTGGGCGCCGCCTACTTTTTCTTGATGGGCTATGTGTTGAAAATCATGTTCACCCATGGGCAAGCGGGATTTGTTTGGGCGCAGGTCGCTTATATGTGTTTCTTGCCGAAAGTTTTGGTGTCGCTCACCCATGGGCATGATAAATTCTTTGTTTCGATCCCGTTTCTAGCATTTGTGATCCTGTCGCTGCGCTTTATGTCGAAATACAAACTGCGCTTAGGGTCCCGCCCGCAAACATGGAGGCAGGCGGAATGAGTCGCGCCCTTTTTGAGCCAGCTGTGCGCATCACACACGCGCTGCTATGCCGCGCTGCACTTGCACGGCGTTGGCTCTGGTATCAATTGAGCGTTTTTATCTGGGACAAACCCGTCCCACGGGGCACGCGCTTTTACGGGCGTTTGCGGGTTGCTTATGTGCCTGCGCATGTGGCGATGGGGCGAGGCTGCGCCTTTGGGCATGACGTGTTCCTAAGCGCAGGGCGCGCCGCGCAAATCGTGCTTGGGGAGAATGTGACAATCAACGACAGTTCTTTGCTGGTGGCCAGTCAACTGATCGAGATCGGAGACCGCGTTGCCATTGGCGAGCATGTTTCGATCCGGGATCAGCAACATACCCATGTGGCGGGCAAAGGCGTGCGAGATCAGGGGTTTCATGTCGCGCCCGTGTCGATTGGTGCTAACACTTGGATCGGACGCGGCGTGTTTATCGGGCCGGGCAGCAAGATTGGTAAAGATTGTATCATCGCGGCCAACAGCGTTGTGCATGGCGCGTTTCCTGATGGCGTTTTGATTGCCGGCGCGCCAGCGACGCTGCGCAAAAAGCTCGGCGCAGATGTAGGTGCAGGCTCTGATGACTGAAGCAGCACCGTCTGTGGCTTTGCTCACGCGCCAGATTACGCATTACCATCATCCGCGTTTTGCAGCGGCAGCGCGCAGCTTGTCACGCCTCGATGTGATATCTGTTGCAAACGAGGGCAAGTTTTCACAGGTTCTCGCGCAGCAGGCTCCTGAGGGATACCAAGCGCATCGGCTCTTTGACACGCTTCAGGACTATCGCGCCGCAGTGAAGCAGCGCGCGTTGACGCCGCGCATAGATCAAACGCTTGATGCGATTGCACCGGATGTGGTTGCGATCAGTGGTTGGGCCTCACCGGAAAGCTATGCAGCATTAAGCTGGGCACGGGCGCGCGCAAAGGGTGTTGTGGTGATGTCAGACAGCCGAGCGATAGATGCGCCGCGCAATGGGTTTCGTGATTGGATAAAGGGCCGCGTGGTGCGCGCCTGCGATGCCGGGCTTGCTGCAGGAGAGGTGCACAAAAATTATCTGTGCGATTTGGGTCTGCCGCGGAGCGTCATTCGCTTGGGGTATGATGTGGTCGATAACGCCTATTTTCGCAAGAACGCAGCGCTTGCGATAAAGGAAGACCCAAAGGCTCGCCGCGCATTGGATCTGCCGCGCTCTTATATCCTTGCCTCTGCGCGTTTCGTGCCAAAAAAGAACCTGAGTGCTTTGATTGAAGGCTACGGGCAGGCCTGCGCGGGGCTGAGTGCACCGCCCGATCTGGTTATCGCTGGCGAGGGTGAAGAGCGCGCTGCGCTACAGCGCCTTGCATCAAGCCTCGTTCACGGAAATGTCCATTTGCCAGGGCTTTACGCCTATCGCGATTTACCTGCGCTTTATGGGCTTGCTGAAGGGTTCGTGCATATCCCCACCAGTGAGCAATGGGGCCTTGTGGTGAATGAAGCCGCTGCCAGTGGCGCGGCTATGGTGATTTCAAAGCAATGCGGCGCGGCGCATGAGTTGGTGCAGCACGGCAAGAATGGCTGGTTGGTCAGCGCCGACAGCATCGAAGAGATTGCCGCTGGTTTGCGCGAAATGATGTCGCTCAGCGTTGATGAGAAGGCTCTTAAAGGACGCGCCAGTCAGGACATCGTTGCCAATTGGGGGCCAGAGCGTTTTGCGGCAGGGCTTAGCCAAGCCGCGATACACGCACGAGGGTCGCATAAATCGCTTTCGCTTTTGGATCGCCTTATCATCAAAGTGATGAGCCGCCTTGTGGTAGAAACTGTCGTATGAGCGCGCCAAGCCCCCTTTCGCGAAGCGATGCACGGCAGCCTGTTTTGGTGGTGTCGCATCCGCGCTCGGGCACGCATTTGGCGATGGATCTCATTCGCCGTCACTTTGCAAGCACACGAAACTGGCGCTGCTTTGGCCTGCCTTTGGATCATCTTTATTTGAACCTAGAACGACTTGGCGCAGATCAGCGGCGCTTTAGCCCGCAAAAGGCGACGCGTATTGTGAACCGCCCGAAACGCGCGATGCTCAAGACGCATTTTACCAGCGATTTTACCAGCAGCTGGGCGCGCAGCGAAGCAGCTCCGCCGCTTGGGGCGTGGCGCGTTTTGGCAGAGCAAGCGCTGACGCTTTACGTGGTGCGCCATCCGATGGATGTTATGGTGTCCTATCATCAGTTTCTCTCGGCGCTGGATCCGCAGATCGCGGATATGGACCTTATGCGCTTTATGCACAGCGCGCATTGGGATGACAGCACGGATCGGCTTGGGTGGTGGCAAGAGCATCTGCGCGGCTGGTGCGCAGCGCCGCACGCCCATGTCACACGCTACGAGGATGTGGTGCGCGCAACGGGACAAACGTTGAAGAGTCTGAGCGCGGCGTTCGAGGAAACCCCGCTCTATCGCAAACCTTTGCTGCCCCCCAAAGTGACAACGCTGCGCCATGCGCGCATGAACCGCCTTTTTCATCTGGCCCCGCAGAGCACGGCTATCATCGCGGACCGCAGGCGCTTTCCTGCGCGCGATTGGCGCGTTTCTTTGAGCGCTGAGAACAAGCGCGAACTCTCGGATCGCTTAAGCGGTGAACTTGCGCGTTTTGAGTACAGGTTGGACGAGGCCCCTCGATCAAGGGGGCAAAATTGATATGAGCAAAGCGCGCGTTCGCATGTTGAGCACTGAATTCTCGCCGCGCTCTGGCGGTGTTTATGAAGCGATTGCCGGACAGGCGCGAGGGTTGCAAAAAGCTGGGCGCACGGTTGATGTGATCAACTATACCTCTGCCAGCAGTGAACCCCAAACGCAGGCGCATGAGTTTGCGATCCAAGATGTGCGTGCCGGTGCATTGTCAAAAACGTTGCGGTCCGGCGAAACACGCGTGCTGCATTCCCATGGGCTGTGGATTCCTGCGGTCTCTGTGAACGCCTATAAATGGCGGCGGCGCAATGTAGGTAGGCTGGTTATTTCGCCCCATGGGATGCTTGATCCTTGGGCGCTGCAAAATGGCAAATGGAAGAAACGCGTAGCGATGCGCCTCTATGAGAAAGCCGCATTGAACGCTGCTGATTGTTTGCATGCTTTGAACCAAAGCGAGGCAGAGGCGATCCAATCGCTTGGCCTTGCGCCGCCCATAGCGATTATTCCCAACGGCGTTGATCTGCCAATGCCGCAAAGTGTTGTGAGCGCTTCCTCCGAGGATACGCGAAAAGTGCTGCTCTTTCTGGGCCGTTTGCATCCCAAGAAAGGGTTGCTTGAGACGCTGACAGCATGGGCCGAGACCACAAAGCAGCACCCAAAGCTGCGCCGCTCATGGCGTTTGGTCATTGCAGGGTGGGATGATGGTGGGCACGAAGCGGTGTTGAGAAATCGCGTTGCGGCATTGGGAATAGAGCAGGATGTCAGCTTTGTCGGGGCGGTTTATGGCGCTGAAAAACAGGCGCTTTTGGCACAAGCAAGCGCGTTCATCTTGGCGTCGCAGTCAGAGGGATTGCCGATGGCGGTGTTGGAAGCTTGGGCCAACAGAGTGCCGGTTTTCATGAGCCATGCGTGCAATTTACCGATAGGCTTTGAAAAAGGTGCCGCGATAGAGACAGGGACACGCGCTCAAAGCATCGCAGCGGCGCTTGGCGAAACACTAGAGCATGGCGCGCTAGAGGATATCGGGCAGGCGGGGCGCAAACTGGTCGAGGCGCAGTTTACATGGGACGCTGTTGGCTTGCAGCTGGATGCATTATACGCTTGGGTCAGCGGCGAAACTGACACGCGCCCGGAAACGGTTCTGATATGAAATCAACGGATCCTTCGCGCGAGCGCGCTGACTGGGTTGCACAAAATCGCGCCAGTCAAAAGTGGAGCAAACGCGCGCTTGCGGCGCGGCTCGCTTGGGCGCTGATCCAACCGCTGTTTCGCTTTAGCCCGCGTCCGCTTTGGGGGTGGCGGCGTATGTTGCTGCGCCTGTTTGGCGCCCAGATTGGCGCGGATGTGCATGTGTTTCCGACGGTTAGAATTACAATTCCATGGAACCTGTCTATCGGCGCTGCTTCTGCTTTGGGGGATCGGGTGATCGTCTATGCGCTGGGGCCGATTAGCATCGCCGAGCGTGTGACAGTCTCCCAAGGCGCGCATCTTTGCGCGGGAAGCCATGATTGGAAAAGCCCTGCGATGACCTTGCTAAAACCTCCGATTAAGATTGGTTCAGATGCGTGGATTTGCGCGGATGCTTTTGTGGGTCCGAACGTCGAAATCGGGGCGCGTGCCATTGTCGGTGCGCGCGCTGTTGCGATGAAGGATGTGCCTGAAAGCGCAATTGTGGCTGGCAACCCTGCACGCCAAATCGGGAGAACAGATCAATGAGCACACAAGGTTATGTATTTTCAAACGCCAAGACCAGTCCCTCGCATGCCTATTTGATGCCTGCTTTGCACACCGAGTTGGCGCGGCTAAAGCCGAAACTGGCGGAGCAGAACGCGCGGCTCTTTGACCTTGGGTGCGGGAACGGAAGTGTCGCAGCGGCACTTTCTCGCGGTGGCTGGGATGTGACGGGTGTGGATCCTTCTGGCTCTGGGATCGCGCTGGCGCAAGAAACCCATCCAACGCTGAAGCTGTATGAAGGTTCGGCCTATGATGATCTGGCAAGCGCTTATGGGCGGTTTCCTGTCGCGATCAGCCTTGAGGTGGTCGAGCATGTCTATGCGCCGCGCACTTATGCGCGCACGTTGTTTGATCTGGTTGAACCGGGCGGCACGGCCATCGTTTCAACGCCATATCACGGGTATCTGAAAAACCTCACGATTGCGCTGGCTGGCAAGATGGACAAGCATTTTACGGCGCTTTGGGATCATGGGCATATCAAGTTTTGGTCGATTGCGACGCTGACCATTTTGCTCGAACGGGTTGGCTTTACCAATGTGCGTTTTCTGCGCGTTGGCCGGGTTCCCGCACTTGCCAAATCGATGATTGCAATCGCTGAAAAGCCGAGCGCTTAGGGCTGAAGTTTAAGGAGACATCCCCTGTCTATCTGCGTCGTCATCCTGACCAAGAACGAAGAGCGGCACATCGAGCGCGCGCTTGCCTCTGTTGCCAGGATCGCAGAGCGCTGCGTTGTTGTTGACAGTGGATCAAGCGATCAAACCTGCGCTTTGGCAAAAGCGGCAGGCGCCGAGGTGCTCGAAAATCCTTGGGTCAACTATGCCACGCAATTCAATTGGGCACTCGATCATTTGCCAGAGGGCACCGATTGGGTTTTGCGCCTTGATGCGGATGAGTTAGTGACGCCAGATTTGGCGCAAGAGATTAAGCGCGCGCTTGATGGATTACCCGATGAGATAGAGGGTGTTTACGTCGGGCGCCGCATGACGTTTTTGGGGCGTCCTATGCGCTGGGGCGGGGTGTTTCCAATTCGTGTGCTACGCCTGTTTCGCCATTCCAAAGGGCGCTGTGAGAACCGCTGGATGGATGAGCACATCCAAATTTCAGGCAGGGCGGCGAATTTTTCAGGCGAAATCATCGATGACAATCAAAACACGCTGACCTGGTGGATTGCCAAGCACAACGAGTATGCCAGCCGCGAAGTTGTTGATCTGCTGAACCTTGAATTTGGCTTTATGCCGCTTGAAACCGTGGCCACCCTAAAAGGCGGGCAGCAAACGGGCGTGAAACGTTGGCTTAAGGAAAATGTCTACGCGCATCTGCCCGGCGGGCTGCGCGCCTTTGTCTATTTCCTTTATCGCTATGTGATCCGGCTTGGTTTTCTGGATGGCAAAGAGGGCACGGCATTTCATGTGCTGCAGGGGTTTTGGTATCGCTTCCTTGTGGATGCAAAGCTTTACGAGGTCAAAAAACACATGCGCTCGCATGGCGTTGATGTGACCACGGCCATTCGCGAAGTGCTTGGGATTGAGCTGCGTTAACTAGCGCGGCATCGCAGCCCTGAGGACGCGGTGTATGAACTGGCGCAGCACAACAACCACCAAAAGCGGGATAAGAATAGCGTGCACAAGAAAGCGCGCCCAGAATGCCCAAATGAGCCATGCGGCTGATTTCACCTTTTGCGGCAGATCGTGTGACAAGTGGTCGTAAGCGGCGATTGTCGTGCCTTTATGCGTCCATTCTTGCGGGGTCGGCGCGTCCACCGAGCGTCTGACAATATCCGTTTCCAAAGCAGCAAGCCCCTCGCGAGTCGCGGTGTGAAGGGCATGGGTGATCTCTTGCGAGCACCATGCAGAGATTTGGATGCTGTAGGGCAAAATGATATAGCTGAACAAGAACAAGGATATAACGATAAATGTGACTTCGTGAATTAGCCTGTGCACATTTGCCAAAGCGTCAAAGCTGCGTGAGACTTGCAGCAGGCCGAGGCAGATCAAGGAGAGCGCAAAAAGCGGCCCGCTAATCGCCTTGGCGATTGCGAGCAAAATGGCCACAACTTCGAACGCAGCGGTAGAGAGCATAAGCGCATCTGCCGCGCGCTGCAAAAGCAGGGCAAAGGTCTTGAGAGCATGGCCAATACTGACCTCGGCTGTGGCGACAAAGTTAAACCCGACTTCAACGCTTGAAATAACATCAACAACCGCCAGCATCGCGCCCATTGTCACCAACTCTTTCACCGATTGCGCCTGAACCGACTTAATGTAAGCGGCGTTGCTTTCTTCAAGCGCAGCGCCGCCAAGCAAAGCTGACAGAGGGTTCAAAGCTCCGGTGAACCACAAAAACCCTAAGGCGATCAAAACCGCCCCAATGATGAGTTGGGCGCTTGATTTCAGCACATCGGGTGCATCGTTTTCAGCGTGAGTCACATTTTGCTCGGTCATGATTTATCTCCACTGCAGACGGAATTTAGCAAAGCATCGGGCGATGCGGCGACGTCTAAGTCCACCATGCCCTTGATACCGGCGACATGCCCTTTTTGGCTATATTGCCAAAAGAGCCATGGCGGCGCTGACTTGGGAGGTTTTGGCTTTGCGTTATATTCGGCAATCCAAAAGCCATAAGACGCGAGCTCGTGCCCTAAGTGGGCGCGCCAGAACGACGGGCTTGCGTAAACGATAGGCTTGCATCCTGTTTGCGTCTCGACATGCTTTAACCAACGCAAAACGTTAGAGACATAATCTGGCTTCTCTGTTTCATTCGGAGCGATCTCAAGATCAAGCACAGGGGCCAGATTTCCATCTGTTTCGGTTACAACGCTCAAGAAGTGTTTGGCTTGGGTGATCGGGTCATCGTTGGGTCGATAGAAGTGATACCCACCATAAAGCACTCCTGCTTTGGTGGCACCGCTGCTATGGGGGGCATAGCTTTTGTCAACATAGGTATTGCCCTCTGTTGCCTTGAAATAGGCGAATGCGACGCCGCTTGCCTTTGCTTTGGTCCAATCGACATCAGACTGGTAGTGGGACAGGTCAATCCCTTTTGGTTGCGCGTCTAGATCAGCCGCTTTCACGGATGTGGCATGCGCTTTGTGCTGTACGTCGAGTGATTTTGGCGCGTGAGAGGCAGACATAAGCAGCGGGGGGCGCAGGATCATGAACACGGCGGCAGCTATCGCGACAATCGCCAAGAGCAGTTTTTCTATATTCGAAAATCGATGGTTCGGTCCACGCTTTAGCGGGCCAAAAAGAGAGGTGAGTTTCATTATAAATCGCAATTCGGTTGAAAAATTTGATAAAAGCTAATCAACTGTAACTTGTGATTGCGCTTTGTCCAACGCTCTTTACTTGCAATGCTCAAGCGCTAGCACAAAATCCCGTAGCCAAAATGCGCAAGCAAAGATGCGTGGGGTTTTAACCGATTGGAAATTCGCTCAAACTGCTCAGGCGATAGGCGCGCGATTTGTGCATCGTTCATGTCGCGCAGTGGCTCATCATAGTGCTGCTTCACAGGGAGTTTCTGATCAAGCGTCAAAGTCGCAATCTCGGGGATTAGTGTTTTTATCTTCTGCGCAATCGTATCTGGCGCGCGGCACATCTCCTCATAGGTGAAAAAGCAGCTAACCCGAGTATAGGTTTCTTGATTGCGGCGCTGCATGTGCAAGCAGGCAAGCGTGTGATCCACCGCGATGTCCAAAAGCTGGTTTTGATCTGCGAACAAGCGGCTATTGCCACGCATAATCCCTTCGATCATGGCATAAGGATTGCGCACCATGATCACAAAACGCGTGTTTGCAAACTGCCCTGCTAGCATCTCAGGATAGGCAAGGAATGGCGGGGCTTTGGTAAAGAACACCTTGGCCTTGTCAGAGCGGGCCTGCGCTTGAAAGTACCACGTTTTTTGGTTTTGCGCCCAATCGAAGTCTTTGGGATTTGTGACGCGTTCAAGCGCGCTTTGGCTTGCGGCCCATGTCAATCCATTTTCATTTTGGGTGATTGCACCAACGTAACCAAGCGCGTGTTGCCCTTCGCGCGGCAGGCTCCAAACATCGGGCGAGGTGCCAATCGCTTTGGACAGAAAAGTCGAGCCGCTGTTGTTCGGACACAGCAGGAACAGGTTGCAGGTGATGCGCGTTTGCAGATCGATCTGGGCACCATAAAAGATGTCTGCTTTTGGGCTCGGTTGCATTGTGAGGGGCCTTTGCTGCGCAATGGTGCCAGAAAAACAGCCGCCCGCGCGCCGTCAAGCTTTATATGGCGCGTCGCGGGTTGGTTCCTTTGCGGCAAAGCCCTATAAGCGCGC
>CAYQZI010000100.1:0-11432 GCA_964421835.1 uncultured Planktotalea sp. | reverse complement strand
GGGCATGTCGGACCTCAAGTGTTGATGGCAAGGCCAGAGCGGCCACAGATGTCGATGATGTGATCATACCCCAGTTTCGAGTACTCAAACGGGGGGGCCTTGGCCGGGTCTTGTTCAGCTTCAACCACGATCCAGCCGGTGTACTCCATCGCCTTGAGCTTATCGGTGATAGCTTGAAAGTCGATGCAGCCCTCCGGGTCACCCGGCACGGAGTAGACGCCTGCGGCGACACCATCCAGAAAGCTTTTGTCGCTCGCGTTCACCCAATCCAAGATCGGCTGACGCACATCTTTGAAGTGCACATGGTGCACGCGGTGGCCCCATTTATCCAAGACCGCCACAGGATCAGCACCCGCAAAATGCAGATGGCCCGTGTCATAAAGCAGGGTCAGATCATCGCTGGAGCCCTCCATCAGCCAATCGATGTCTTCGGCGTCTTGCACCATCGCGCCCATGTGGTGGTGATAGGACAACACACAGCCCTGATCAGCAGACCATTTCGCAAGCTCCGAGAGCTTGGCCGCGTAGCCCATGACCTCATCACGTGACAGTTTCGGGCGGCGCGACACAGGCGTGTCTTGCGCGCCTTGGATCGTGTTGGAACATTCCGCGTAAACGATGCAGGGCGCATTGAGAGCCGCGAACTGCTCGACCTGCTGGCGGATCGCTTCTTTCTCATCCGCGACAGAGGCAACCATCAGATTGCCCGAACACCAGCCACCACAAAGCGCCACACCGTAGCGATCGAGATAGGCCCGCAGCCCTTCGGTATCCGCAGGCATCCGGCGGCCCCGTTCAACGCCTGCATAGCCAATACGGCCCGCGTCTTCCATCGCGCCTTCGGTGGTGAAGGCCGCCGTGAGATCTGGCAAGTCGTCATTCTGCCAAGCAATCAAGGAGATGCCAACGCTTACAGCCATCAGTCGATCCTTTGCGCTTGTTTGTTGGTTTTGTAATTGGCGTGCGCTGCATTGACCTCAGCCCGCTCGGACACTTCGGGAACACCAACATCCCACCATGTGCCCCCGGGCTCGGTGGAGGGGTATGGATCGGTGTCAATGACGATCACGTAAGGGCCTTTGATATCAGCGCGTCGCGCGAGGGCCGTTTCGAGCTCTGCAATAGAGGAGACCTTGAGCGATGTCGCCCCCATGGCACCTGCATGCGCGGCGAAGTCGATGTTGGAGTTTTCACCGCCAATGGCGTGATCCAGCAGGTTGTTAAACTCCGCTCCACCCGTGCCCATTTGCAGCCGGTTGATGCAGCCATAGCCGCGGTTATCCGTGACCACGACGGTAAAATCGATGCCCATCATCGCCGCACTCGCCATCTCAGAGTTGGCCATCATGTAAGTTCCATCACCCGTAAAGCAGATCACGTCCCGCTCTGGCTGAGCCATCTTGATGCCCATGGCACCGGCGATCTCATAGCCCATGCAAGAGAAGCCATACTCCATATGATAAGACATCGGCTTGCTGGACTTCCAAAGTTTGTGGAGCTCACCTGGCATGGTGCCTGCGGCACACATCACCACGGTGTCTTCGTGCGCGCTGCGCTGCACCGCACCGATCACCTGCATGTCTGTGGCGAGGCCGTTGCCCTCAGGCGCTTCGGTCAGCGGATCCACTTTGGCAAACCAATCCTCTTTCAGCCCCTCAACGCCAGCCGCAGATCGATGGCCAGACAAGGCCTCTGACAACGCGCTCAGGCCAACCTTCGCATCCGCCAAAAGCGGCAAGGCATCGTGCTTGGCCGCATCATAGGCCGCGACGTTCAAACAGGCGATCTTGCGGCTCGGATTGGCAAACAACCCCCATGATCCAGTGGTGAAGTCCTGGAAGCGCGTGCCGATGCCGAGCACCAGATCGGCCTCTGCACAGACCGCATTGGCAGGCTCACCGCCTGTGACCCCGATGGGGCCAAGGTTCAGCGGGTGATCCCATGGCAAGGCGGATTTGCCCGCTTGCGTCTCGGCCACGGGAATGTTGTGCGCCTCCGCAAAGGCCTTCAGCGTCTCGGTTGCGCCTGCATAATGCACGCCCGCCACCGGCTACGATCACAGGGCGTTTGGCGGATTTAACCGCTGCCGCCATCGCTGCCAGCTCATCCAGATCCGGGCGGATGCGCCGCGCGCTCCAAACTTTGGGCTCAAAGAAGCTCACTGGGTAGTCAAATGCTTCCGCCTGCACGTCCTGACAAAACGCCAAGGTGACGGGGCCGCAATCCGCAGGGTCCGTCATCGTGCGGAACGCGCGCGGAAGCGCCGTCAACAGCTGCTCAGGACGGGTGATACGATCAAAATACCGGCTCACCGGTTTGAACACATCATTGGCGCTGACCGTGCCATCGCCGAAGTCTTCGATCTGCTGCAACACAGGGTCCGGGCCGCGACCCGCAAAAACATCGCCAGGCACCAACAGAACAGGCAAGCGGTTCACATGGGCAAGGGCTGCCGCTGTCACCATATTCGTGGCACCCGGCCCGATGGAGGAGGTCACCATCATCGCCCGCTTGCGCCCGAGTTGCTTGGCATAAGCAATCGACGCATGCGCCATCGTCTGTTCGTTATGACCGCGCCATGTTGTGAAGTCGTCCTTCGCGCCCTGCAGCGCCTCACCGAGGCCCGCCACGTTGCCATGGCCAAAGATCGCCCAGCACCCCGCGATAAAGGGGGTGCCCTCTGGCGTCATCTGGGCGGAGATATATTTCACCATCGCTTGCGCGGCGGTCAGCCGAATGGTCTTGCTCATAACCCTATCCTTCGTTCAAACGGGCGTCCGCACGGGCGCCGTCCCACACATCACAAAGGGCCGCGTAACGCTCGGACATTTGCGCAACAGCGTCCCCGTCGCTCATGTCACCCTTCATCCAAGCCCGAGCCGCATCGCCAAAGATCGTGCGCCCCACCGCAAAGCCTTTGACCAAAGGCTGCTTGGCCGCCATCGCAAAGCTTGCCGCCAGTTCATCCTTGGGCGCATCCAGCCCCAGCACCACGATGCCGCGGGTGCGCGGGTCATTGCGCTCAATCGCATCAACCGCGTTCTGCCATGCTTCATTCGTTTTAAACGGTTCCAGCTTCCACCAATCCGGATAAACACCCGCATCATAGAACTGCTGGATCAAAACTGCCGTGGTCGTGTCATCCACAGGCGCAACCTTTGACGGGATCACCTCAAGCAGGAACTCAAGATTGTTGCGCCGCGCGGCTGTGAACAAACGCTTCACCCGTTCTTCATGCAGAGCCTTCGTTTCCGCATCATCATCAGGATGGCAGAACACCAAAAGCTTCACCACATTCTCGCGTGCCCATTCCTTGAGCCCACCGAAGTCCGCGCCCAAATCAGCTTCAAACTGGATCGGACGTGAGCCAGGGTCTTCCGTCGGGCGACCGATCCAAAGACCAGAGCCTGCCGCGCTGTGCAGCGCCTCGCGACCAATGCGATTGTCACACAGGATCCCATAGCCAGGCTGGCCATCTTGCACCTGTATCGCCGCCTTCAAGCACAGCTTTTTAAAGTCCCCGCCTTTCTCAAGCGTGTAGCCGTCCATCTCTTCCAGCTGAATCCGGTGATCAAACGCAAAGGTCTTCACAGACGACCAATCCCCGTGGCGGTTGGTGGCCCAATGCACCTGTTCCAACTCTTCGTCATGACGCAAATCCGGCTGCTTGATCCCACGGTCAAAGAAGAACTGCAGCTCTTCCCAAGACGGATAAGCCGGCGTGCAGCCATGGCGCGACACCGCAAAAGCGCCACAGGCATTGGCGTATTTCAAAGTGGTCGGCCAGTCTTCACCATCAAGCCAACCCTTCAGCAAGCCAGACATAAACCCATCGCCCGCGCCCAGCACATTAAACACCTCAATCGGGAAGCCCGGACCGGTTTGCCCATCATCCAGACTGTCTGGAACATCCCCCGCAAAGGCCACAGCCCCCATCGGCCCGCGCTTGCACACCAAAGTCGCACCAGAGACCGCGCGCACCGCGCGAAGCGCAGCAATCGTATCCGTAGACCCGCCCGCAATGTGGAACTCTTCTTCCGTGCCAACGATCAGATCAAACAGGTGCAAGGTCGATTGCAACTGCGCCGTCACTTCCGCGCTTTCGGCAAAACGGCTTTCGCCTTCACCATGACCCAAAACGCCCCAAAGGTTCGGGCGATAATCAATATCCAGCGCCGTCTTCATGCCATCCGCGCGCGCAATCTCCAAAGCCTTCAGCACCGCCGCGCGCGTGCGCTCATGGCTCAAATGCGTGCCCGTTGGCACCACAGCGCGCGCAGATCGGATGAAGTCCGGATTAATATCATCCTCGCACAGCGCCATATCCGCGCAATTCTCACGATAAAAGATCAGCGGGAATTGTTCCTGATCGCGAATGCCCAAAATCACCAAAGCCGTCAGCCGCTCAGGATCCGTCACAACGCCGCTGGTCTCAACACCTTCGCGCGCAAGCTGCTCAACGATGAACCGCCCCATATGCTCATCACCAACGCGCGAAACAAGCGCAGACTTCAAACCCAAACGCGCCGTCCCACAGGCTATATTCGTCGGGGACCCACCTATATACTTATCAAAAGACCCCATGTCCTCCAAACGGCCACCAACCTGCGCGCCATACAAATCAACCCCCGCACGACCCAACGTGATTACATCCAAAGTCTTCTTCATGATACCAAACTCGCTCAAAGCAAAAGTGTGTGGGGACGAAGGGGTTATGCATCGCCCCCACGCAGGCCATTCAATTGGGAGGACATTGAATGGTGTTGGTGATTGGGTCTTAGACCGTACCGCCTAAGGATCCTTCAAGCTTGGCCATATCTTGATCGCCTGCCATCAGATCCTGGAGTTCTTCTGGCGTGATTTCGCCGCGAACCGCAGTGCCTAAAGTCTTGCCGCGGTTCAGGACTGTGAAACGGTCCCCAACCGCCAAAGCGTGACGCACGTTGTGGCTGATGAAGACAACGCCCACGCCTTGCGATCGGACTTTATCGATTGTCGCCAAAACGTTTGAGGTTTGACGCACACCAAGAGCAGACGTCGGTTCGTCTAGGATCAAAACCTTCGCCCCGAAGTAAACAGCACGGGCGATGGCGACCGTTTGACGTTCACCGCCGGAAAGAGTGCCGACCGCTTGGTCCGGTCTGCGCAGATTGATGCCCATTTTGCGCATCTCGGCCATCGTGATTTCGTTCGCCTGTTCCACGTCGAAACGTTTCAAGATGCCGCTGCCTTTTTGTGGTTCGCGCCCCATAAAGAAGTTACGCGAGACCGACATCAAAGGGATCATTGCCAAGTCTTGGAATACGGTTGCAATGCCAGCTTCCATTGAATCCCGAGGAGAGTCAAAACTCATCTTTTGACCTTCGAACAGGATTTCTCCACGCGTGGGTTGGTGGACACCAGACATCGTTTTGATGAACGTTGATTTGCCAGCCCCGTTGTCGCCTAAAAGGCAATGGCATTCGCCCGCGCGAATATCGAAGCTAACGCCGGCAAGAGCGATAATGTTGCCGAAGTGCTTTTCAATATTCATCATCTCAATGATGGGCTTAACTGTGCTTGCTTCGGTCATATCAACGCTCTCCTGTAACGCGCTTGCGGATTGCATTGTTGAACAGAACAGCGATCAAAAGCATGCCGCCCAGGAACACTTGGAACCAATCCTGATCAAAGCCTGTGTAAGTAAGCCCGATGACGACCATGCCAAAAATGATGGAGCCAAAGAACGCACCGATTGCCGAGCCATAACCACCGGTCAAAAGACAGCCCCCGATAACGGCCGCGATAATCGCTTCAAACTCTTTCTGAAACCCTCGCCGCGCATCGGTCGATCCGGCATCGATGATCGTGATGATTGCAACAAGCGCAGCACAGCAGGCCGTGACCATAAAGAGCGCGATCTTAACACGATTTACAGGAACACCAGAGTTCTTTGCGGCGACAGGATCGCCGCCAGCTGCAAACATCCAGTTACCAGCAGATGTGCGCAGCAAGATGTAGGTGGCAACAATCGAAAGGGCGAGGAACCACAGGATCTCAACCGGGATACCTTGGACCTTTTAAGACCCGTTTTTGAATGTCTCGATATACCCTTTGTCCCCAAGCCACAGGAAAAGTCCTGAGAAAGCATCGCCGGAGAAGAAGGGTGCGAGCCAGTCGTTTTCCGTCGTCTCTTTCATGCCACGCAGCTGCGTCGATCCACCAGAAGCCCATTTCAGACCAACCAAGGAGAGACCGCGAAGGATAAAGAGGAACGCCAAAGTAACGATAAAGGATGGCAAGCCGGAGCGGATTACGATCATGCCATTGATGCCGCCGACTGCGGCAGAGAAAAGGAAAGTCAGTGGGATCGCTAAGACGAGCGGAAGATCCCAGACCAGAATACAGACCCCGAAGAAGAGACCAAAGAAGGCAACCATGGACCCAATAGAAAGGTCAAACTCGCCCCCGATCATCAGCATCGCCGCGCCAATGGCGAGAATGCCAAGCTGGGCTGCGGGGGTCATAAAGTTGATAATGCCTGAGGTCGTGAACATCGCAGAGTCCGCGGTAATCAGGAAAAACAGTGTCACCAGAACAACGCCCGCAATCGCGCCAAGTTCTGGCCGCTTCATCATGCGTGAGAAAAACGGTTCCGTCTTTATCCGTTCATCTATTTCCGGGGATGGCGAAGTTTCAGTCATGTCACGCTCACGTTGTTGTTAGTGGAAACGGCGCCCGAAGACGCCGCTCCTGTTAGATTTTAGCTAAGATTAACGGATGCCTTGTGCGGCAAGATCGATAACCTGAGCAGCTTTGTCAGATGTGATCAAGTTTGGACCAGATGCGATGTCTGCACCAGGCATCAGGCCATACTTTGCCTGAAGCGCCATTACGGACACCGACATGTAGCCCTGCAGGTACTGCTGCTGATCAAGAGCGAATGCAGCGTCGCCATCAACGATTGACTGCAAGAAGCCAGCAGACAGGTCGAATGTTGCAACATTAACGTCACGGCCAGAAGCTTTTGCAGCTGCAACAGCAGGCTCACCCGCTGTTGACGCGCCAAGCGCCATGACTGTGTCTACAGAGTCGTCAGATGCAAGTGCCGCTGAAACTTTAGACTCGATCTCCGCAGGATCGTTTGTTGTTGGCAGGATCGTGACGGTGCCACCAAAGCCTTCTGCGAAACCAGCGCAACGCTGATCAAGAGAGATGTTGCCAACCTCTTGGTTCACACAAAGAGCGTTTGAACCGCCCATGCCAGCAAAAGCTGTACCAGCCGCGACACCCGCGTCGTACTCGTCCTGACCAACGTGCATCGCTGTGCCCATTGCTTTACCCTGTGCGCCACCAGCGTTGATTGTGATCACTGGGATACCAGCGTTGATCGCACGCTCGACAGACGCGCCAAGTGCGTCTGGGTCAGGGAAAGAGATGATCAAGCCATCTGGCTCTTCGTTAACGGCCGCATCGATCATTTGTGACATCAGAACCATGTCGAATGTTTCTGGTGAGTTGTAGGATACGTTTGCACCAGTGTCGGCAGCAGCAGCGTCAACACCAGCTTTAACAACAGACCAGAACGCGTCGTTTGCCTGACCGTGCGCAACAACGGAAATGTCCTGCGCTGCTGCTGGTGCAGCTACAGCGATTGCAGCGGCTGCGATAGTGCCTTTTAGAAATGCTTTCATTTGGGTTTCTTCCCTTGGATTTTCTCTGATACCGGATCCACCGATACCCCTTAGCGACTAAGTCGCTTAGTTTGCCTTGCCCTTAGATGGACAAGTGCCTCTTTAAGACCGTCTCCCCACGGTCTAATTCTTCAAAACATCGGCTAGCGCGACCGGAAGACCGGACTGCGCGGATTGCGTTGCTGCCTCTGCCATTGCGAGGGCGGCCACGCCGTCATTTAGATCGACTGGCATGTCAGACTTGCCCTGTGCTGCTGCGACAAATGCTGCCCATTCCGCTTGATAAGCGGGCATGTAGGGCTCCAAGAAAAAGTAAGTCGGCTTTGCACTTTTCACGCCATCAACTGTTGATTTTACGATTGTGTTCTCAAGCACATTATGCGCCTGCAGAAGCCCGTCTGAACCCAGAATTTCGACCCTCTGGTCATAACCATAGACGGCGCGACGTGAGTTCTTGATGACGGCAATGCGACCATCGTCATAGGTCAAGGTCACCACTGCTGTATCGACGTCACCTGCGCCACCAATCTCTGGATCGACAACGGATGTACCGACAGCTGTTACTGTCTTAGGCGCGGCACCCATGATAAAGTTCGCCATATCAAAATCATGGATCATCATGTCGCGAAACAGGCCGCCCGACACTTTAATGTACTCGACCGGGGGCGGTGCTGGATCAAAGGATGTGATCGACAAAAGCTCGGCCTTGCCAATTTCACCTTCATCAACAGCTGCCTTCAGCGCGCTGAAGCTTGGATCAAAGCGACGGTTGAACCCTATCATGATCCCTTCTGCCTTGTCGCCAACCGCAGACAAGCAAGCCGAAGCCCGCACTAAGCTAAGATCAACCGGCTTTTCACAGAGAACAAATTTTCCAGCCGCAGCAGCCGCTTCGATAAGGTCTGAATGCGTATCCGTGGATGTGGCAATCAAAACGGCATCAATAGATGTGTCCGCGATGATCTCTTCGGAGGTTTTGACTTCGCAGTTGCAATTGCTCGCCAACGTTTGCGCGTTGTCCACGAACGCATCTGACACCGCAACTAGTTCGCTTTCTGGATGCAGTGAAATTGCCTTCGCATGAACATTCCCGATGCGTCCCGCACCGAGCAAACCAACTCGAATCATAGTCCCTCCCGATCGTCGTTGAGCATTTGTTAGTCCGATTCTGCACGCGCGTGCAATAACTTTTTGCACGCGCGTGCAGAGTTGTCGAAAAGACAGTGCGTAACTTGGCCAAGGATGTCTTTGACCATGGACTTCTCGCGCGCTTAGGGCGTATGTTGCCTGCCAGGGGAGTGCTACAAACCATGAAAAATGCGGATGATCTGGTCATCGCCGACGATGTCGCTGAGCTGGCAGGAGTGTCTCGCTGGACTGTGAATCGCGCCTTCAAAAAAGATGCGTCGATTTCTAAAAAGTCCCGCGAGAAAGTCCTGAAAGCCGCTGAAGAGCTTGGCTATGTTCCTGACCTTCTGGCCGCAAGCCTTGCATCGGATCGCACCAACCTTGTCGCGTTACTTGTCGACGATTTTGCCAACCCACATAAGCTGATCATGATGGAACGACTTACGCGTATCTTGCGTAAGAACGGCCATGATACTTTGCTCGTGAACACCAGTGACGAGGAAGATGCATCAGCGGCTTTGCTCAACGCCAGTCAACGCCGGGTCGATGCTGCGGTTCTTATTGGCGTGAGCTTCAATGACCAAAGCCTCGAAACCGCATTGGGCTCAAAACGAGTCAAAAAGCTCATCGTTTTCGCGCGAATGTCGAGCAACGAGGACACGATCTCTATCTGTTGTGATGACAAAGCTGCGATCGCAACGCTCACAGATCACGTCCATGAAGCTGGCTACAAACGCCCGTTGTTCTTAGCAGGGCCGCAGTCCGCATCCGCACATCTTCAACGCAAAGAGACCTTCCTAAGAAGATGGGAAGACACCACAGGAACGCGACCCAATTTCCACTACGTGGATCGCTACGATCCCAAACTTGCCTACGATCTCGTCAAAAAGACGTTCCAGCACAAAGACCCTAGCGATCTCCCGGACGTTCTGGTCTGCGAAAATGACGCGCTCGCGATTGGCGCAATCGATGCTGTGCGCTATGAACTGGGTCTCAGGGTGCCCGACGATATCGCGGTCACTGGCTTCGATGACGCACCCTTGGCCGCCAGTCCGCACTATGAACTGACAACCTACCGTCAGCCTTTGACTGAGATGGCAAACAGCTTGGTGGACGTCTTGGAGGGCCGAACGCAGGGCACGAACCTCAACACCTTTTTGGGTAAGTTAGTGGTACGGAAAAGCGCTTAGCCTGGTTTTTACTAGAACAAATCTCCCGCTGAGATAAATGCGCGAAGTCAAGCTTGGGTTGCCAACGAATGCAAGCTAGCAGAGTGTCGTGACCCGCCGTCCTTGGCGCTTCTCGTTGCAGTCTTTAAGTGCAAAAAACAGTCAGGTGTTGCTGCTTTTTGGACCAGCTTGCAGCCAATTTAAGATGGATCAGGGTTTCATTTAGACTGCCAGTTTCATGGGTTCTATTTTTGCTGTCATAGGCCTTATCCCGCTTCAATATTCCGTGCGAAGGATGGCGTAGTTCGGAGTTGCAATAGGCCAGCCATATTCCAATTCCGGCACGTGTTTGCGAGCCAGTTTCAAAAGCATGCAGATACACACACTTTTATTTCAGAGAACGCCAAAGCCGTTCGATCATCCAGTTGTCGCGCCTTACGCCCTTACCATCCATGCTGGCCTTGACCTTGGCAGCGCGCAGCACTTTGGTCCACGCGCCACGGGTGAATTGACTGCTCTGATCTGTATTGAAGACTTCGGAATTACCGTATTTGGCCAACGCTTCTTTCAAAGTTTCGACGCAAAAGTCTGCGTCCATGCCGTTAGGCAGCCGCCAGCTCATTACTGTTCTGGTCGCCCAGTCGATTGTGGCCACCAAATACAAAAACCAACAGCGCATTGGAATATTTGTGATGTTCGCGCACCAAACTTGGTTCGGATGGTCGATCATCACATGCCTCAGCAGATACAGTCAAATCTTGTGCTGTAGATGTTTCTTGCTCGTATTGGCGTTTGGTAAATTGGAACCAGACGCATGAGCCGCATCAAACGCCGAACCTTATGGCGACCACACAGGTGATTGTTGCGCTTCAGATAACGGGCCGTCTGACGCGACCCGTACCAAGGTGTTTTTCAGGAATTGCTTGTCGATGATCTCCATGAAATTCAGGTTCTGAGTGCTTACGCCGACAGGCTGATAGTAAAGCCGCGATCGCGACAGCGGCAACAAGTTCGCACTGTTTACGCATACTTAACTTATGATCCCGGCTCACCATTTTTTGTCCCGTTGACCGAAAGTGCCTTGCCAAAGGCAAGGTCACGAGCGGAGCGCGTTCTGAGAAACTGGTGCGGGGCATCGGCTAATAAATCTCGTTCCACTACCAGCTGGCCGATCTTGGAATGCAGCTTGGCGACGTCAACAGCGCTCACCAGCTCGGGCGCTGAACCTTTGCGGGTAAAGGCCGTCGCCATGTTCTCTATCGCCGGGCGCTTCAAGCGCAACCTTGGCTTTGAATTCGGGCGAAGCGTTCTTTTGTTTCTTCATTTTGGATCACTTCTATCGTCATGCAATCCATCTGAACGACTAGTCCGAACTTTCGCGACCACCTCTCTTTGATCTGCAAGGCCAACGATTGTGAACTTTTTCGAGTTAGATAGAGCCGAGCGTTCGGCCCTCCGCCCG
>CAYQZI010000099.1:6386-11455 GCA_964421835.1 uncultured Planktotalea sp. | reverse complement strand
CGCGAAGCGAATGAGGGCGAGAAGCGCGCGAAGTTTGAGGCGGGTGAGTTGGGACTAGACATCTACAACATGCGGGGACGTTTGGCTGAAAAAGGTCTGAAATATGTCTGAGCATATCGCAGCGGAAGTGGGCACCGGTTCCGCGTCCGCGATTGCGGTTAGCGAAAAAGGCGTTCGCTGCATGTGGATGCGCGGCGGGACGTCTAAAGGTGGATACTTCCTGAAAGAGGACCTGCCGAGCGACAGCGCTGCACGCGATGCAGTCTTGCTGCGCGCCATGGGCTCACCTGATTTGCGTCAGATCGATGGGATGGGCGGAGCCGATCCGCTGACCTCTAAAGTAGCGGTCGTCGCTAAATCTAAGCGCGAGGGCATCGACGTGGACTATCTTTTCTTACAGGTTTTCGTCGATCAACCCATTGTAACGGATGCACAAAATTGCGGGAACATCCTTGCAGGCGTTGGCGCTTTCGCGATTGAGCGGGGGCTGGTCGACGCTCAGGACGGCGAAACCTCTGTCGCCATTTATATGGAGAACACGGGCCAAGCTGCCGTTGCGCGCATCGCGACGCCTGAACGCAAAGTCAGCTACACAGGCGATGCGCAGATCGACGGTGTGCCGGGGGGAGCTGCGGCTGTGCCGTTGACATTCAAAGACACGGCTGGCTCGTCTTGCGGTGCGCTTTTGCCCACTGGCAACCCAATGGACGTCGTGAACGGCATTGAACTTACGATGATCGACAATGGCATGCCCTGCGTTGTCATGCGCGCGGCGGACATGGGGATTTCTGGCGATGAGAGCCCGCAAAGGCTCGAAGAGACGCCGGAATTGCGCGCCAAACTCGAAGCGATCCGGCTCGCTTGCGGTCCTTTGATGAACCTTGGCGATGTCAGCGAAAAGTCAGTGCCGAAAATGACCATGGTCAGCGCGCCTAAAGCGGGTGGTTCAATCAGCACACGCACATTCATTCCGCATCGCTGTCACAAAACCATTGGTGTGCTCGGCGCGGTAAGCGTTGCAACTGCCTGCTTAATCAAGGGCACGCCAGCCTACGATTTGGCCGAGCGCGGCACAGGGCAAGAGCGGACATTGTCGGTGCAGCACCCGAGCGGCGAAATGACAGTTGTGGCAACTTTAGAGGAGAGCGGCGCAGTCAAAGACGCGGCGATCCTGCGCACAACACGTAAATTGATGGATGGGGAGATCTTCGTATGAGCGCGCAGAAAATGGATGCGGATTGGCTGGTCTTCCACCCAGATCCCAAGGTGCCGGACTACAAACTCCCCGCAGGCGCGGTGGATGCCCATTGCCATGTGTTCGGCCCATCTCCCGAATTCCCCTTTGCCCCCGAGCGTAAGTATACGCCGTGTAATGCTGGCAAAGATCAGCTTTATGCCCTTCGCGATCACTTGGGGTTCAGCCGAAATGTGATTGTGCAAGCCACATGTCATGGCAAAGATAACAGCGCGATGGTCGATGCGTGCCGCACTGCGGGCGATCTTGCGCGTGGCGTTGCAAGCGTTGGCGCGGATATCACGCGCGATGAGCTGGCAGACATGCACGAAGCTGGCGTGCGCGGCGTGCGTTTCAACTTTGTGAAACGCTTGGTGGATGCGACCCCGAAAGAAGTCTTCATCGAGATTGCCGAGAAGATCCAAGAGTTTGGCTGGTCCATTGTTGTCTACTTTGAGGCGGCTGATCTGGAAGAGCTTGAGCCTTTCCTCAAACAGCTTCCCGGTATCATCGTTGTCGATCACATGGGGCGACCTGATGTGAACAAAGGCGTTGATCATCCAGATTTCGAACGTTTCATCAGACTTATGGCGCAGAATGAAAACATCTGGACCAAAGTGACTTGCCCAGAGCGATTGACGCAGGCGGGCGCGCCTTATGATGATGTGGTGCCTTACTACCGCGCAATCGTTGAGCGGTTTGAGGATCGCGTGCTCTGGGGCACGGATTGGCCGCATCCCAACATGAAATCGCATATGCCTGATGATGGGGCGCTTGTGGATTATATCATGCAGATTACTAGCACGGATGAGCAACGCGAAAAGCTGCTCGTGGCCAATCCTATGCGGCTTTATTGGGCCAGCTAAACGGCAGGCCGCGCGCGCGAATCGGACGATCTTTTGGACCTTTGCTGCGCGCGGCTGCTCACGAAACGCTGTGAATTTAGCTGCTTTTGCGGGCAAACCCTTGCCCCAACTGGACAAAATTGCACGACTTATCGCCTAGTTTTAAGTAATGCGCACACTTCCTGCTTTCCAGACGCGCGAAACATCCTATAGTTACTCTGCGTCCTTGCTGCCAAGTTGGGGCGGAATAACTGGGGAGCTACACTATGATACGGTCTGAACTGATCCAAAAATTGGCGGATGAAAATCCACATCTGTATCAACGTGACGTCGAGCGTATCGTGAATACAGTGTTTGAAGAAATCACCGACACGATGGCACGCGGCGACCGTGTCGAGCTGCGCGGCTTTGGTGCCTTTTCGGTTAAGAAGCGCGACGCGCGTTTGGGCCGCAACCCGCGCACAGGTGAATCCGTCCCCGTTGAAGAGAAACATGTCCCCTTCTTTAAGACCGGAAAACTCTTAAGAGACCGGCTGAACGGAAAGTAACGAATGCGCTATATTAAGTATGTTTTGCTCGCTGTTATCGCAGTGGTGTTGGTCTGTGTGTCTCTTGCTAACCGCGAGATGGTTGCGCTTGAGCTGTTGCCAGTTGATTTGGCCGATCTCACGGGCATGAACTATGCGATTAGCCTGCCGCTCTTTGTGGTGATCTTTGGCGGCGTCGGTGTCGGGCTGTTGATCGGCTTCCTTTGGGAGTGGATCCGCGAGCACAAACAGCGCGCCGAGGCGGCTGCGCAGCGCCGAGAAATGGACCGAATGCGCCGCGAGATCAAACGTCTGAAAGCTGACAAGCACGAAGGCAAAGATGACGTGCTCGCGCTTCTCGACGAGGCGAGCTAGGCTCAATGCCGGTTCTTGTTGGCCCTGGCGGCGGATATCAGCCGCAGGCGCGCGAGACATCTGTCAAGATTTGCGGCCTTTCGAGCCTTGCTGATGTCCACGCCGTTGCAGCGGCGGGTGCAAATTATGTCGGCTTTGTCTTTTTCGGAAAGTCCCCGCGCAATGTGAGTATTGCTCAGGCGCGCGACCTCGCGATTGAGGTGCCCATGGGCATCGCAAAAGTCGCGCTGGTGGTGAATGCCTCCGATGCGGAGCTTGACGCAATCACCGATGCGGTCCCTTTGGATATCTTGCAACTTCACGGCAAAGAAAGCCCTGAGCGCGTGGTTCAAATCAAAGCGCGCTATGGCTTGCCTGTGATGAAAGCGGTGGGCGTTGCGGATGAAAGCGATTTGCCCGCGCTGGATGCCTATAGCGCAGTGGTTGATCAGCTGTTGATCGATGCCAAACCGCCCAAGAATGCCGATCTGCCGGGGGGCAATGGGCTGTCGTTTGATTGGCGCTTGATCGCAGGGCGCGAATTTGGCGTGCCTTGGATGCTTGCGGGTGGATTAACCCCCGAGAACGTCGCCGAAGCGATCAAAATGACGGGGGCGCAGCAGGTCGATGTCAGCTCTGGCGTTGAAAGCGCGCCGGGCGTAAAAGATGCCGCGCATATTCAAGCGCTCGTTGACGCGGCGCGCGCGTGATCTAAGCTTTACGCCATGCAGCGCGCACGCTACCAAGCAGCGAGTTTTCAGGAGAGACAAAAATGGCTGACGATCTATTCAATTCCTTCATGAATGGCCCTGATGAAAATGGTCGTTTCGGCGATTTTGGTGGGCGCTTTGTGTCTGAGACCTTGATGCCGCTGATCCTTTCGCTGGAAGAAGAGTATGAAAAGGCCAAAACAGACGAGAGTTTTTGGGCCGAAATGCACGATCTTTGGACGCATTATGTTGGCCGCCCTTCGCCGCTATATTATGCCGAGCGCCTGACAGAGCATCTTGGCGGCGCGAAGATTTATCTCAAGCGCGACGAGCTGAACCACACAGGCGCGCATAAGATCAACAATGTGCTGGGCCAGATTATCCTTGCGCGCCGTATGGGCAAAACCCGTATCATCGCAGAAACCGGCGCAGGCCAGCACGGCGTTGCGACGGCGACGGTTTGCGCCAAGTTCGGTCTGAAGTGCATCGTCTATATGGGCGCGCATGATGTTGAGCGCCAAGCGCCAAACGTGTTTCGTATGCGCCTGTTGGGCGCTGAGGTGATCCCCGTGACCTCTGGCCGCGGCACCTTGAAAGACGCGATGAACGACGCGCTGCGCGATTGGGTCACCAACGTGCGCGACACCTTCTATTGCATCGGCACTGTCGCGGGTCCGCACCCATACCCTGCGATGGTACGTGATTTCCAAAGCATCATCGGCAAAGAAGTGCGCGAGCAGTTGCACGAGGCCGAAGGACGCTTGCCTGACACATTGATCGCTGCGATTGGCGGTGGCTCGAATGCGATGGGTTTGTTTTTCCCCTTCCTTGACGACAAATCCGTGAACATCATCGGTGTCGAAGCGGGTGGCAAAGGCGTCAACATGAAGATGGAGCACTGCGCGTCTTTGACAGGCGGTCGCCCCGGTGTTCTGCATGGCAACCGCACGTATTTGCTGCAAGACGGTGATGGCCAAATCCTTGAGGGTTATTCGATCTCTGCGGGTCTTGATTATCCCGGCATTGGCCCCGAGCACGCATGGCTGCATGAAATCGGTCGCGCGCAATATGTCTCGATCACCGATAAAGAGGCGCTAGATGCGTTCCAGCTTTCTTGTGCTTTGGAGGGGATCATCCCCGCGCTTGAGCCTTCGCATGCCTTGGCGCATGTGACGAAAATCGCGGGCGATTTGCCAAGTGATCATTTGCTGGTGATGAACATGTGCGGGCGCGGTGACAAAGATATCTTCTCCGTCGCGCGGCACTTGGGCTTTGACATGGGCGGTGAAGAGGGGCGCTAGACCGCCCCACACTCAAAGGTTTGAAAAGGCGTTCCGTTCGGAGCGCCTTTTTCATGTGCGACATACACTTTCGGCATAGGCGTCTAAGCGACAAGGGC
>CAYQZI010000099.1:2057-6286 GCA_964421835.1 uncultured Planktotalea sp. | reverse complement strand
CCATTTTGCAAAGCACAAAGCGCAATCACCATGCCATCGGCGTTCGTGTACATCAGCTGCGCCACAGGCTTGCCCGCAGCCACCAGCAAACGCGCGCCTTGGAACGTCCATCCCGAGGCTTCAAGGTCTGGCACTTTGAACGCAACACCAACCTCTTTGCTGAGCCAAGTTTCGATGTGCTCTTTCTCGGAGGCGGGCACCTCCACCAAATGACGCGTTTGGCGCGCATAGATCTGGTGATACTCGGCCACTTCGCCCAGCCAGCTGCGTGCGGCGGCGACTTGCACAGGCGGTGTGTTTGCCGCGTTAAACCACATGCCACCCGCGCCAAGGGCTGCGCCAATCAAAAGCGACGCGGCCAGCGAGCGCCATGGCGCTTTGTTGCGATTGGCAGGGACCGGCAGAGGCTCCGTGGCCTTTGCCAGCTCTGGCGGCACAGGTTTTTCCAAAAGACCGTCAAAGACATCTCGCAGATCGGCGTTGAGCGAAAACAGCGATTCCAGCTCTTCTGCGATCCGCGGTTCTTTGTTGGCCATATCCTCGACGGTTGCGCGCTCGTCCTCGGTCAGCTCACCATCCACATAGGCACCAAGCATGATCAGAAGGTCTTCACTTAAAGGAGCGTGTTCGCTCATCTGCGCTCTCCTTTTTGGTCAGCAAGGGCGGCTTTGAGTTTCTGACGGGCGGCAGACAATCGCGACATAACCGTTCCAATCGGGATGTCCAAAATCTTAGCCGATTCAGCGTAACTATGCCCTTCTACAGCAACGAGAAGCAGAACCGAGCTAAAGCCTTCTGGCAAAAGCGCGATCTGCGCCAGCACTTGGTTGGCATAAGCTGTGGTTTCGCTATCGCCGGTGGTTTGCAGTTCAGAGCTCATCGCCGCGTCTTCGATCCCTTGGCCAACGCGCACGGTGCGCGAGCGGGTCTCATCGATCCAGACATTG
This sequence comes from uncultured Planktotalea sp., assembly GCA_964421835.1. Taxonomy (GTDB): domain Bacteria; phylum Pseudomonadota; class Alphaproteobacteria; order Rhodobacterales; family Rhodobacteraceae; genus Planktotalea. The sequence goes on along the minus strand of CAYQZI010000099.1, from coordinate 5,339 downwards.
CGCATCAGACGGTACATCCAAGCGTCAAGCCGAGTGCCACGTTGCCATTGATCTTGGCGCATCAAGGCGCGTGTGCAGGAGGTTTGCACAAGATCATCTGCATCGGGCCAATCACGCGTCAAGGACCACGCAAAACGACGCAAGCGTGGAAGCAAGGGAACCAGCCCCTTCGAGAAATCTGTCACAGTACTGGCCAAGGCTGGATCATGGGCCAACTTAGACTTCAAAAAGCCTAAGCTGGCAACTGATTTAGTAGTTGGACTGCGTGCCGCGCAAAGCCATTTGAAGCGCGGTGTAGGACCATGTGTTGCGACCTCCGCGATCACGGATTTCAGCAAGCTGCTCAAGCGCGCCGTCTTTGTCGCCATACGCCAGCAGGCCTTGACCCATGTAAGAGCGTGCAAGGATGTAATCGGGATCAATGCTCAGCGCAGCTTCATAAAATTCCATCGCTTTGGCGTGGTTGCCCAGCTTGCGGTTGGTGAAACCACGGTAGTTCAGGATACGCGGATCGTCTTGGTTTTCAGCAGCGTTCAAAGCTGTCAGCGCATTCTGGTATTGACCATCGTAGGCGAATTCACGCGCCGCGAGATAGAGCTGGTCATCGGTGAAGTTATGCGATTCCACCTTGAGGCATTTCTTCGTGTCTTTGTCGTAGACCTGACCGGACTTACACTTTTTCGTCGTGTTGGTTTTCGTCGGCGGCGTTTCATCGCCCGCTGCGTGAAGCGCAGCAGGTGCGGAAATCATCAAGCTCGCAGCAATCAGAGCGGATGAGAAGAATGTGATCTTAGACATGGGTGTATTCCTTTGTTGGACGTCATGCACTGGCGTGAAGCAGTGCCTTGATAGGTGTTGTACTAAGGGAACGGCTTGGCCTCTTGGTTTATTCAAAAAGAATTAGATTTTTTTTGCCAAAGGCCAAATCACACGCGCGTCATTGGTGTTCAGGATCCATTCCAGCGGGATATCGCTCAGCCCATAAGCGGCTCCTGCAAGCGATCCGATAAGGATGGAACGCCCACAATTATCGCCCCCTGCAAGGATGTTGGCTTCGACGGCTGATTGATAGTTTTCGGTGCGGGCAAGGATATGAAAGGCCAGCGGCATGCCTTGATGCAGATGGCAGGCGCGCCCTGTTATCTCGCCATATGCGGTGCTGCTTGCCTCTTCGCTGTCGAGGGCGGCTTGCAAAAGCGGCTCGCGGGTGGCGGCGCCTTTGAGCGCTTGCTGCAAAGGGGTGCCTGACAAGATATCCACCAGCAGGTCGATGAAAATTCCAGCGTAGTGATCGGCCGCTGCATTGACGTTCGTGACCTGCATCGCGGCTTTGGCCTGCGCGTTCAGTGCACTCTCGCCGTGATAGCGCGCGATGATTGCGGGAAGCGTGGCCAGCGCCGGGTGTTGATCATCATCCGTGCCCGAGGGCGCGCGTTGATCCGCCGCGATATTTTCAAGCGCCCCGCGCGTGGGGCGGTCAATGTAGCCTGTGTAACTGCCGCCAGCGCCGAAATGCGCGACAAAGGCCTCTTGGTAAGCGCTCACATCAAAGTCGCCTGCCGTCGCGATAGAGCGGATCGCCAGCGCGAGCACTTCTCCATATTGGCTTAGATCACCATCCTTGCGCGCGCCGTGGGCGAAATAAGCGGGCACGCCTTCAAAGTTCGCGCCATCAATCGGCACGAAGGCAGGATTGCCATCCGCAACCTGAGCGATGCGCGCAGGATCGTAGATCCAATGCACCCCAAGCGTGGCAGCATCAGCGACAAGCGCACCCAGAAGCGCGGCGGATTTAGGAGTTGGCTGTGTGGTCATAAAGCTGAAGTACCTCGAGTGAAACAATATCAAGCGCACGCTGGTGCGTCGCGGCTAGGTTGATAAGCGGGGCGCAGCCCTCGTCATGGGCTTGCAAGAAACGGCCAGCGCAAAGACACCACGCGTCGCCATCGTTCAAGCCTGCAAAGCCGAACTCGGGGCGCGGTGTGCTTAGATCGTTGCCCACGTATTTGGAAAAGGCCAGAAACTCTTTCGTGAGGATCGCCGCAACCGTGTGCGAGCCTTGGTCGGCGTCGCATGTGTTGCAATAGCCATCGCGGAAAAAGCCGGTCAGCGGGTCAAGACTGCACAGTGCCAAGGCACCGCCAAGGACATTCAGGCTAGGGTCTTTTTGCATTTTTATAGCCTTTCGGCGATTTTACGGAATATTTCGACATTGTAGTCGCTGACGCCTTTTGTGCGAAATTTGCGATCAGCGGCATTGCTCGCGATCACCACACCAAGGGGGCGATTGATGTAAATGTATTGCCCATACACGCCGCGTGCGAGAAATTCGCCCGGGCGGCCATCGCGCGGCATCCACCATTGATAGCCATAACCATACTCGCCCTCGCTCGTTGGTGCGCTGGGCACAGTAGAAGCTGCAACCCAATCCGCAGGAACGATTTGTTGACCGTTGTATGCACCGTTTTGCAAAAACATCTGGCCCAAACGCGCGTAATCGCGTGTGCGCAGGTTAAGTCCACCGAGCACAAAGGCCACGCCATTGCCGTCTGTTACATAGTAGGGCGTCGCTTCAAGCCCCATAGGCTGAACAATCTTTTCCGACAAAAGCGGCGCAATCTCGCGCCCTGTGGCACCGCGAATAACCATAGAGATAATATGCGTATCGATAGAGACATATTGCCAGTCCGTGCCCGGCTCAGCGAAAGTTTCGCTCAGTTCGGCGGCAAAGCCATCCATCGAACCTCCAAGCGCAAGAACGCGGCCCATTTTGTTGATGTCGCTGCTTTGATCAAGGTAATCTTCGTCAAACGTCACGCCGCTCGCCATGTTGAGCACGTTGCGAATGCTGGCCCCATCATACGCGCCGCCCTTTAAACTTGGTGCATATTTGGTGACCGGATCGTCCAAAGAGGCGATCGCGCCCTCGTCAAGCAACACGCCCAGCAGCGCAGAGAGATAGCTTTTGGCGACAGACCAAGAGATGCGAAGATCCTCTGCGGTGGTGCCTTGGTAGTAGCTTTCATGGACCAAATCACCGTCTTTTAGAACCACAAGCGATGTGATGGTGCGATCCTTGATCCACATCTCGAGCTCTTGGTCCAAGTTCATTGCGCTGCTTTTGGGCAGCGGCGTGATCGGCCCATCACCGCGCGGGACATCGACCGACAGGAAGGCTTTGTTCATACCTGAGAAATTGGGGATGATCTTTTCCTCAGTGAAAAGCGTGCGCACGGCGATAAGGCGTTTGATCTCTTCGCGCTTCCAGAGGCCAATGGCGAT
>CAYQZI010000099.1:0-1957 GCA_964421835.1 uncultured Planktotalea sp. | reverse complement strand
TGCGCACGGCGATAAGGCGTTTGATCTCTTCGCGCTTCCAGAGGCCAATGGCGATGGCGATGATCAAAATGACGCCGAAAAAACGTGTCAGGAATTTGATGATACCGCGCATGTATTGCTCCCTTTTTGACGCAAGAAACCACGATGGGCGTTAAGAAGCAAATACGCCAGCCTTTAGTTTTGTCGTTTTGGGGTTAAGCGAACAGGACGATCAGAGCGAGCAAAAGCATCAAAAGCGTTACAGGTCCCCAGATCAGCCGTTCTTTTCGCGAAGGCGTTATACAGTTCATAATTGTAGAGGCGAGTTGAACCGCCAAGCATAGCCAGCCTGTCCAGATTGGCCAGTTCGGTGCCTTCCCTGCAGCAGATAAGATCGCAGCAGCCATTGAGATCAGCAGTAGGATCGAAAGTCCTGCTGCAATTCTGTTTAGCGTTGGCAAGGGCCCCTCATGTTGACCGCCTTGCGTGAAACGGCCCCAAGGTGCGCCTGCAATCAATGCAATTTGAAAAAGAACAGTGAGTGCAATGACAAGTGCGTAAGCAAGTGCTGCGATCTGGGTCATCGTTTGAAGCGATCCGCGAGCTTTTGCATCGCGCTGCGGGTGTCGGGGGCGGGCTCATCCGCCCTGACAGGCGTCATCGCAACAGCGGGTTTCACCGATTTAGAGGAGCGCGCAGGTGCGGTGCGCAGCGACACGGCGTTCAAAAACCGGCCGCTGTCGCCTGTTGCGAGTTCCATTGCACCATCAGCGCAGCCACGGGTTACATCATCGAGCCAACCCGCTTCGGATTTTGCAAAATCAGACAGAACATAACCAGAAACGCGGTCTTTGTGACCCGGGTGTCCAATACCAAGACGCACACGTTGATAATGCTCGCCGATGTGCTGATGGATCGAGCGCAAACCATTGTGACCTGCGTGTCCACCGCTCATTTTCACCCGCACTTTTGCAGGCGCGAGGTCAAGTTCGTCATGAAAAACTGTCACATCCTCGGGAGTCATTTTATAAAAGCGCATGGCCTCGCCAACGGACTGCCCCGAGAGGTTCATGAAGGTTGCCGGCTTTAACAGCAAAACTTTCTCCCCGCCGAGTTGGCCAGAGCAGACCTGTCCCTGAAACTGCGATTTCCAAGGTGTAAAGCCATGATCACGCGCGATTTCATCCACAACCATAAAGCCGATGTTGTGACGGTTCTTCGCGTATTTGCCCCCAGGGTTTCCGAGACCGACGAAAAGCTGCATGCGTTTACCCTTGTGTCATTTGCGCCATTTACAACAAAAAACGGGGCCTGCGAAAGACCCCGTTCTCTTAGAAACGTTTGAGGCGCAAAGATTACTCTTCTTCGCCCGCGACTGGCACGTCTGCTGCATCCACTGCGTCGTCGTCTTCGTTCTCGGAAGATTTCAGACCAGAGGGTGCAGAAAGGTTCGCCACAACGAAGTCACGATCGATTGTTGGCTTTGCACCAGCAGGCAATGTGATGTCGGAGATGTTGATTGTGTCACCAACATCAAGACCTGTCATGTCCACAACCAGCTTCTCAGGGATATCACCCGCTGTTACAACCAGCTCGACCTCTGGACGCACTGTTGTGAGAACGCCGCCGCGCTTGATGCCCGGTGCCGCGTCTTCGTTGATGAACTCAACTGGGATAAAGAGGTTAATCTTAGTGGTGCGGCGCAGACGCATGAAGTCGATGTGCGTCGGCAAGTCTTTGACAACGTGGCGCTGAACATCGCGGCAGATGACGCGGACGTCGTCGTGGCCTTCAACCTTGAGGTTGAGCAATGTGGACTTAAAGCGGCCTGCTTTAAGGGATTTCAGCAAAACGTTGAAAGGAACGTTGATCGGAAGCGGATCTGCGTCGCCCCCAAATACGATTCCAGGCACCATGCCTGCGCGACGTGCTTGACGAGCGGCGCCCTTGCCTGTCCCCGTACGGACCTCAGCGTGGA
>CAYQZI010000098.1:0-11522 GCA_964421835.1 uncultured Planktotalea sp. | reverse complement strand
GAACCTACGACAAATTGATTAACAGTCAACTGCTCTACCGCTGAGCTACGCCGGATCACTGCGCGTGTATTAGCAATGCGCGTTTGCGGCGTCCAGAGGGATTTGCCTGCAAAATGCGTTTTTATTTGATTCAAATGGCGCTCAGCGAAAAGAGCGCGCCTTCAGTCGGGGTTCCATGCCGCGTTACTAGTTTTTTGCCCTCTAAATCAATGAGATGCGCAAAGACATTGCGCGTGGCGGCGGGGATAAGCGTCGCGGGAGTGTCTGTGTAAATCTCTTGCGCCAAGGTTAATGCGGCTTTGGGAGCATGTGACAGGCGTTCGAGGATCTGTGCCGCTCGGGAATTTCGATGGGCGATAAGCCAATCAATGCGCGCGATTGGCTCTGTTATCGGCGCTCCGTGGCCAGCGTGCATAATATCTGGGGCAAAAGCGCGTATTTTGGCGCAAGAAGCCATGAAATCCGTGAGATCGCCGTCCGGCGGAGAGACCAGCGAGCTGGCCCAGCCCATCACCAAATCGCCGCAAAACACAGTTTTGTCCCAAGCAAAACAAAGATGATTGCCCATGTGACCCGGGGTATGCAGCGCCGTGACCTGTTGATCGCCAGCCATGAAAGTTTGACCATCTTTCAAGAAGATATCTGGCGCAAAGTCAGGATCGATCCCTTCGCCGCCGCTGCTCATACCAGCTGCCAAACATGCGCGCATCGCGTCGCTGCGACCCGCTGAACTGGGGCCAAAGGCCAAAATCGGTGCGCCTGTTTCGCGCGATAGTTCCTTGGCAAGCGGAGAGTGATCGACATGCGAATGCGTCACCAAGATATGACTGACTGTTTGACCGCGGCATGCGTTGAGAATCGCGTCTAAATGCGCAGCGTTTTCGGGGCCGGGATCAATAACAGCGACACGCGTATCGCCAAGCAAATAGGTGTTTGTGCCACGATAGGTCATCGGTGATGGGTTTGGTGCGAGGACGCGGCGCAGATGCGGCGCGAGCGTTTCCGGGACGCCAACGGGGGGATTAAACTCTGCTAGGTCCATCGCCTCTTTCCTCTTTCGTGCGCATCTGTGTAGGTTATGGCATGTCTTTCGCTTGGCTCAAACGATATATGCCGCGCAGCCTCTATGGTCGCGCCGCGCTTATTCTGGTTTTACCAGTTGTCACGCTGCAATTGGTTGTCTCTGTCGTGTTCATTCAGCGCCATTTTGAAGGGGTGACTGAGCAAATGAGCGGCAGTGTTGCGCTTGAATTGCGATACTTGTTGAACGAATTGCAAGATGCACCAAGCCAAGCAGAAGCTTTGAGCAACGTGCGCGGGGTTTCGCGCAGCCTGCGCTACGATCTGGCTTTTGTCGGCGAAGAGCGGGTGCCACCGCAAAATTTGCGGCGTTGGTTTGATTTCTCGGGCGTCATTGTTGTGCGAACACTGAACGAAAGCTTGAGCGAATTGCGCCGCGTTGAAATGCCGGATGATCATCGCATCACCGCATATGTGCACACGCATCTGGGCATCTTGCGCATCGGTTTTGACCGCCCGCGTGTCTCCGCGACCAATCCCCATCAGCTGTTGGTGAATATGGTGTTCTTTGGCGTGTTAATGACGGTGATCGCCTATTTCTATCTGCGCAACCAGCTACGCCCGATCACGCGGCTTGCCCGCGTTGCCGAAGCTTTTGGCCGTGGGCAGACCCTGCCGTATAGCGCCTCTGGCGCGGTCGAAGTGCGCGCGGCGGGCAATGCGTTTTTGTCAATGCGCGCGCGAATCGAGCGGCAAATAGAGCAGCGCACCATGATGCTTTCAGGCGTAAGCCATGATCTGCGCACGCCGCTGACGCGGTTGAAACTTGGGCTGTCGATGCTGCATGATATGGACCGCGAACCGCTTGAGCGCGACGTGGAAGATATGCGCCGTTTGCTCGATGAATTCCTAAGCTTTGCCAGCGGCAACGCGGAGGGGGAGCAAGCGTTAAGCGATCCTTTGAAGCTTATGCAAAGCGTTGCTGATGATGCCAAGCGCATGGGCACGAATGCGCAGATGTTTGCGCGGCAAGAGGGGGATATGGTCATGCTCAACCCGCTCTCGATCAGGCGGGCGCTGGATAATCTGGTGGGCAATGCGGTGCGCTACGGGAAGAAGGCTGAACTCTCGGTGCTGCGCACGGAAAAGACAGTGATTTTTCGGGTGGAGGACGATGGGCCAGGTCTTGAGGAAAGCCAATATGGATCGGCTGTGAAACCATTTGTGCGCCTTGATCCGGCGCGCAATCAAGACAATGGCACAGGCGTCGGGCTTGGCCTTGCTATCACCAATGACATTGCACGTGCCCATGGTGGCAGCCTGCGCTTTTCAAAAAGCGAGCGTCTTGGCGGGCTGCGCGCAGATATTGTGATTGGCGCATAAAGAGCCCCGCCGGTTGAAGGGCAGGGCTTCATAATTTGACCTATTTACAAGCGTTTAACGGTTTTCGATGTCCGTATACTCGCGCTCTGTCTCGCCAAGATAAAGCTGACGCGGGCGGCCAATTTTGTTCTGTGGATCTGCGATCATTTCTTTCCACTGGCTCACCCAACCTACCGTGCGCGAGAGCGCGAAGATCGGGGTGAACATGGCTGTTGGAAAGCCCATCGCCTCTAGAATGATGCCGGAATAGAAATCTACATTCGGGAACAGTTTCTTGTCTGCGAAATAAGGATCGGCAAGCGCTGCTTTTTCCAGCTCTTTGGCCACCTGAAGCGTTGGGTTGTTTTCAACGCCGAGCAGTTCAAGAACTTCGTCGGCGGATTGCTTCATCACTTTGGCGCGCGGATCGAAGTTTTTGTATACGCGGTGACCAAAGCCCATCAGGCGGAAATCATCGTCCTTGTCTTTCGCGCGGGCGATGTACTCTGGAATGCGATCCACTGTGCCAATCTCGCGCAGCATCTCTAAGCAGGCTTGGTTCGCACCGCCATGAGCCGGGCCCCAAAGACAGGCAATACCCGCCGCAATACACGCGAACGGGTTTGCACCCGAGGAAGAGGCCAGACGCACGGTCGACGTTGACGCGTTCTGCTCGTGATCTGCATGCAGCGTAAAGATACGGTCCATCGCGCGGGCCAGAATCGGGTTCACTTCATACTCTTCCGCCGGCACAGCAAAGCACATGCGCAGGAAGTTAGAGGCGTAATCCAAATCATTGCGTGGGTACACAAACGGCTGTCCAATGGAATATTTGTAGGCCCATGCGGCAATCGTTGGCATTTTGGCGATCAAACGATGCGACGCAATCTCGCGCTGGCGCGCATCCGTAACATCGGTGCTGTCGTGATAAAACGCTGACATTGCGCCAACAACGCCCGTCATAATCGCCATCGGGTGCGCATCCCGGCGGAATCCACGGAAGAAACCCGTCATTTGCTCGTGCAACATGGTGTGGCGCGTAATCGTTTGCTCGAAATGCTCTAGCTCTGTCGCTTTTGGCAACTCACCGTAAAGCAGCAGATAACAAACCTCTAGAAAATGGGACTTTTCCGCAAGTTGATCAATCGGATAACCGCGGTGCAGCAGCTCGCCCTTGCCGCCATCGATGAAGGTAATCGTGCTGTCGCAGCTCGCCGTAGAGGTAAAGCCGGGATCATATGTGAACACCCCTGCTTGCGCGTAAAGCTTGCGGATGTCGATGACATCAGGACCAGCGGTTGGTGAGTAGATCGGCAGTTCAACCGAAGTGTCATCGAAGCTCAGCGTTGCGCTGCGTTTGGCGGTATCAGACATATATATCCCTTTTCAAATCTGCCCGACGCGCGGATCGCGTTCGGGTCTCGTGTAACTGTTGGGTCTTACCGAAGTCTTACCCGTTCTCCTGTGCCGCGTCTGAAATCCGAGCTAAGGACTCGTCTTTACCCAAAACCAGCAACATATCAAAAACACTAGGCGTCACAGCACGGCCAGAAAGTGCTGCGCGCAGAGGTCCTGCCATCTTGCCAAACTTAGTGCCATTGGCTTCGGCAAAGTCTGCGGTTACGGCCTCTAAAGCGTCTCTGGACCAGCTAGCATTTTGCAGATGCGGCGTCAACGCGTTCAGTATACCACGGGATACTGAATTTAGTGCTTTGCTTGCTTTTTCGTCAGAAGAAATAGGGCGATCGGCCAAGACAAATTCAGCCTTTTCAAGGAGTTCGGGGAATGTTTTTGCTCGTTCTTTCAAACAATCCATTGCTTCTGACAAAAGCGATATCTTTCGAGCATTAAGGGGTTCATCCGCGCGCGCGCTCAGAAATTCAAGCAATTCTTGCTGCAAGGCAGCATTGTCGGCACCCGCAATATGCTGACCGCACAGATGCTCCAGCTTTTTGGTATCAAAGCGTGCAGGGGATTTTCCTATTCCCGCAAGGTCGAACCACTCCTTCGCTTGTTGATCGGAAAAGAACTCATCGTCGCCGTGGCTCCACCCCAAACGCGCGAGATAATTGCGCATTCCAGCGGCAGGATAGCCCATCAATTGATACTCTTGAGCGCCCAAAGCGCCGTGACGTTTTGAGAGTTTTTTGCCATCAGGGCCGTGAATCAGCGGGATATGGGCGAATACAGGAACATCCCAGCCCATCGCCTCATAAACCATCATTTGCCGCGCTGCATTGCTGAGGTGATCATCGCCGCGAATAACATGTGTGACGCCCATATCGTGATCGTCGACGACAACCGCCAACATGTAGACAGGTGTGCCATCCGAACGTAACAAAATCATATCATCAAGCTGCGCGTGATCGATTTTCACATCGCCCTGCACCTCATCACGGATCACCATTGTGCCACCTTCAGGTGCCCGCACGCGGATCACAAAGGGCAGATCAGGGTGCGTAGACGCATCCGCATCGCGCCAAGGGCTGCGATAGAGCGTTGATTTCCCTTCCGCACGCGCGGCCTCGCGAAAGGCTTCGATCTCTTCCTGTGTCGCGAAGCACTTGAAGGCTTTACCATTCGCGAGCATTTCGTGGGCAACTTCTGCGTGGCGATCTGCACGCTCGAACTGGCTGATCACATCACCGTCGTGATCAAGGCCAAGCCACGCCATGCCTTGCAAGATCGCTGCTGTCGCCTCGGGGTTTGAGCGCGCGCGATCGGTGTCTTCAATGCGCAGCAAAAACTTACCACCGCGTCCGCGCGCGTAGAGCCAATTGAACAAAGCCGTGCGCGCGCCGCCGATATGCAAATATCCGGTGGGCGAGGGGGCAAAACGGGTGACGACATCAGCGGACATGGCGCGGTTAACCTTTCGGTAAGCATAAATTGGGTAGAGTTGGCACCTGATAGCTTTGGATACGCGCAAGGACAAGGACCCGCATGAGCCTAATCCGCCAGATGCAAAGCGCATTAAGCGTCGAGCTTGGGCAAGGCTTTCTCTTTGCGCCCGTTGTGCTGGGTATCGGAATTTTGCTGTTCTTTCAGATGCCTGTCGAGCCAAGTCAGGCCCTGCTCTGGGCTGGCGGTGCGACTGCATGCGTCAGCGGGGTTTTGGCGATGCGCACGCAAGAACATTTTCGCCCGCTGTTCTGGCTAATCGCAGTGCTTGCGCTTGGATATTCTGCCGCGGCTTGGCGCAGCGCGGATGTCGCTGCTCCGGTGTTGAATTGGCGCTATTACGGCCCTGTTGAGGGCCGCGTGATTGGGCTGGATCGCTCTGCCTCTGGCGCGATGCGGGTCAGTCTTGATCAGGTCACGCTTGCGCGCATGCGCCCTCATGAAACCCCTGCGCGGGTGCGCATTTCGCTCTATGGCGCGGATGCCGAACGCCGCCCTCTTGCAGGCGCAAGAATCATGACCACCGCGCATCTTTCCCCTCCTTCAGGCCCTGCGGAACCCGATGGTTTTGATTTTCAACGCCACGCTTGGTTTACCCAGATGGGCGGGGTTGGATACACCCGCGTTCCCGTGTTGCTTGCCGCCTATCCCGCTGAAGGGTTTAGCTTTTTTAAGCTTCGGCTCGCCTTATCAGGCAAGATTTCCCAGCATCTAAACGGTCAAACGGGCGCATTTGCAGCGGCCCTGATGACCGGAGATCGCAGTGACTTAAGCCAAGACACGCTACGCAATCTGCGCCATAGCAACCTTGCGCATTTGCTCGCGATTTCTGGTCTGCACATGGGGCTTTTGGTGGCTTTCGTCTTTGCTGCGCTGCGCTTTGGGCTGTGCCTCATTCCGCCTTTGGCCAATGGGCGATATGTCAAAAAACTCGCCTCTGCTGGTGGCTTGATCGCAGCGGCGGGCTATCTGGGGCTGTCGGGCGGCTCTGTCGCAACCGAGCGGGCCTTTGTGATGGCGGCTGTCGCATTGGGCGCCGTGATGCTGGAGCGGCGCGCGATCAGCTTGCGCGCTGTGGCATTGGCCGCCTTGATCATCCTGCTGCGCCGACCCGAAGCGATCACAGGACCCGGGTTTCAAATGTCCTTCGCCGCGACGACCGCGCTGGTCGTTGTCTTCAACTTGCTCAGCCAGCGCAACGCGGGCAAGCCGCCCGCGCATTTCCTATGGCGTTTGATCTCTGGCACAGTGATTTCATCGGCGGTTGCTGGACTTGCGACCTTGCCCATTGCCGCTGCGCATTTCAACAATATCGCGCAGTTCGGGTTGGTGGCTAATCTGCTTTCTGTGCCGCTTATGGGCATGTGGGTGATCCCATTGGCGGTGCTTGCGGTATGCTTGCTGCCCATCGGGCTTGAGTGGATTCCCTTGAAGATGATGGGCTGGGGGCTTGATTGGATCCTTGGCGTTGCGCGCGAAGTTTCACAGTGGGAGGGCGCGATCACTAAAGTGCCTGCGCCGCCCTCATGGGCGTTTTTCGCGCTGTGTTTGGGGCTGTTGAGCCTTGCGCTTTTGTTGACCCGATTGCGCTGGGGCGGCCTTGTTCCCATAGCCGCGGCGCTGCTTGCGTGGATCACCGTCGAGCGCCCCGACGTTCTGATTTCCGATACAGGGGTCTTGGTGGGGGTCTTGGCAAGCGAAGGCCGCGTTTTGAGTAAAGCCAAAGGATCGGGATTTGTGGCCAGTGTCTGGCTAGAGAACGACGGCGATGCACGCTTTCAGCAAGCCGCCGCGCGCGATTGGCCGAACGCACGCGCGATCCGCTTCGGAGCCGGGCAAATCCATGCAGCGGCGGGCAAGCGTGGCTTGAAGGGGTTCAGCGGCTGCACGTCCAAAGACATTGCTGTGTTTTCCGAGCGGTTTGACGGCAGCGCGCAATGCGATGTGTTTGATCAGACCCGCCTGCGCGAAACGGGGAGCGTGGCGATTACGCTGCTCTCGGATGGCTCTTTCGATGTGAAAACGGCCCGCCAAGTGGCAGGCCGTCGCATGTGGAATGACAAAACACTGCGCAAGCAGCGCTTTGGCTACTAATAGCTGCGGATCAACCCGACCAAACGGCCCTGAACTTTCACCTGCTCATGCGAGAAAAAGCGCGTTTCATAGGCGGGGTTAGCCGCTTCGAGCGCGATGGTTGTGCCGTTGCGATGAAAGCGTTTCAGCGTGGCTTCTTGATCTTCAACGAGGGCTACAACGATATCGCCATTATCGGCGGTATTGGTTTCGCGGATCACAACGGTATCCCCATCGTTGATGCCCGCATCGATCATCGAATCGCCTTTGACTTCAAGGGCATAGTGTTGACCCGGACCCGAAAGCATCTGGCTTGGCACCGCAACATTGTGCGAGGCATGCGCGATCGCTTCAATCGGCACACCCGCCGCAATCTGGCCCATCACAGGCAGTTCAATCGCTTGCAGCGCTTCCACAGGCATCGCATCGCGCGGCGCTGGAACATCAGGCTTGCCACCTTCAACAACGCGAGGCACAAAACCGGCTGGGGACATGCCCATGCTGTCGGGGAGTTTCACAATCTCGATGGCACGGGCGCGATGCGCAAGGCGGCGAATGAAGCCACGTTCTTCCAATGCGGTTATCAGCCGGTGAATGCCGGACTTCGACCGGAGATCCAACGCTTCCTTCATTTCATCAAACGAAGGGGGAACACCGTCCTTTTGCATACGTTTGTTGATAAATTCCAGCAAATCGAGCTGTTTTTTTGTCAGCATGTCTGCATCCTCCTGCTGTGCAGTTTTGCTTTGTTCTATCGATGTTCCTGTTTTGTGTCAATCATTTGTTCAACTCTGTTAAAGAGGAACAAACGTGACCCTGTCGCCCGCTTGTTTTGCAGGATCATGCGGTGGCCGCAGCAAAAGCGCATTTGCATCGGCAAGAACGCTTAACAGTGCACTGTCTTGACGCGCGAAGGGGGTGATTTCACCCTTTTCTTGCTTTGCTCGCATATAATGGGCGCGTGGGCCATTCACAAGCATGTCGGCACTCAGTGTCGCTTGCAAATGCGGGGCGGGCGCTTTGCCAAGCCCAAGCATCGCGCGGATCACAGGCAGCACAAAGATGGTGCCACACACCATGGCAGACACGGGATTTCCAGGAAGCCCGATCATCGCGGCCTTACCAAGTTTTCCAGCCATCAGAGGTTTTCCAGGGCGCATGGCGACTTTGTAAAAGGCGCGCTGCATGCCAAGCTGCTCGGTGATGCCTGCGACCAAATCATGATCCCCGACAGAGGCTCCGCCGATGGTCAAAACTAGGTCTGCGCCTTCGGTAAGCGCAAAGGCCGTGCGCAGGGCAGGGGCGGTGTCATGGGCGATTGGCATCACGCGCACGCTTGCGCCTGCGGCTTCAAGCATGGCTTTCAGACCAAAAGTGTTCGAGGCGATGATTTGGTCCGCATCTGGTTGCTCGCCAGGCATGACCAACTCGGAGCCGGTTGAAATGATCGCAACCTCTGGTTTGCGCGCAACAGGCACGTCCGCGATATTCATGGAAGCGAGCAAGGCGACAAGCTGAGGTGTCAAGATCTGCGGGGCGTCAAGCGTTTGCCCTGCTTTGAAGTCAGTGCCTGCGGGGCGAATATAGCTTTTGGTTTCAGTCGTTTCGCGGATGGTAATCTGGCGGCCAATCGCGTCCACATCTTCTTGGATCACGATCCAATCGGCCCCCGTCGGCACCGGTGCTCCTGTGAAAATACGCACGGCTTCGCCTTGCAGCATCTTGTATTCAAACCGCGTACCTGCCGCCGCTTCTCCGATAACCTTTAGGGTTTGGCCAGTTTGATAATCACTCTTTTGGATCGCATACCCATCCATCGCGGAGGCAGGGAAAGGCGGTTGATCGCGCCCTGCTTGCACAGGTGCCGCAAGCGTGCGCCCATTGGCCTTTGAGAGTGGGATTGTCTCGCTCTCAAGGGGATCCACGAGCGCGAAAAGCTGCTCAAGCGCCTGCTCGACCGAGATCACGGAGCGACGTCTTTCAATGCATCAATCTCCCATTGGGCATAAGTTCGTCCATCTTTTAGCTTCCAAGATTTGCGACCATTCGCGGAGCGGCCTGAAACAATAGCTGCTGCAGCTGAAGGGCTGGAAAATGCATAATCTTCACTAAAAAAGCTATCTTCATTCGACGTCTGGATAATTCCCTTTTCGACGAGATGATCGTAGAGTTTCCAATAATATGTCTTCTCGGTTCGGTCACCTACCCAACTTGACCTAACTAAAGAACCTGACTTAACAATCATCTGATTTGAAATCAGTTCAGCATTTGCTTTCACTCCAAATTGTTTCATTTCGAAATAGAAATTGGTCGCTTCATTAACAAGAGGACTCTGTTCTTTCTGCGTGGCCTTCACTTGTCTACCTGAACGTAGCATGTCGACGCGTATTGCGGGTAGGACCATATCTAAGGTTTCCAAAAAGCTTTCCATATTCGCTTGCGCAGCCTCATTTAGGCTAGCCCTTGTCGGCGTGTTTCCATTCTCCAAAGTGACGTTGTCGGCGGCTATAGCCAACTCAATCAATCGACTTTCTAGGTACTTTACATGTGCTTTATGAAGGCCATCTCCAGTTGTCGTAATCATGACAACTTGTTCCCACCAATCCTTTTCTTTAGCATGGGTCTTCAGGCGCGCGGCCATATTTTCCGCTTCACCGATATAAGCGAGTGGACCATTCTCATCGGTTCCAATCAGTAAATATACACCAGTTTGGCTCGCATGTTCTCGGCTTAACCCTTCGCTCAACATTGTTCTGGGTATGCGAAGAACGTGCCCGGTCCAGTTGAAGACTTCTGCGGTGAGCATACCGTCAGGATGCCCATCGACAAAGTAGAGCTCTAAGGATCGACCAAATCTCATTTCGCTTCATACAGGCCGGATTTGCCGCCGTCCTTAAGAGTGACGTGAATGCCGCCGATTTCCATCGTCTTATCCACGGCTTTGATCATGTCATAGACGGTCAAAGCGGCGGTGCTGACAGCTGTGAGCGCTTCCATTTCGACGCCTGTTTGACCCGTGGTCTTTACTGTGGCGCTGATGCAAACGCCGGGCAGGTCTGCGTCGAGGTCTAGATCCAGCGCGACTTTGGCGATGGGGAGAGGGTGGCAGAGCGGGATCAGATCAGGCGTCTTTTTGGCTCCCATGATCCCCGCAAGCTGCGCGACGCTCAGCACATCGCCCTTCTTCGCGCTGCCCGATGAGATAATCTCGAAAGCCTCTGCACCCATACGCACCCAGCCTGTGGCAGTAGCGATGCGCGATGTGATCTCCTTGGCAGAGACATCGACCATATGCGCTTCGCCCTTGGCGTTGAAATGGCTTAGCCCACTCACGCGCCCATGCCTGCGCTGTTGGTGGGATTGGATAAGAGCGCGCGGGTTGCCCCCTCCACATCCTCTTGTCGCATCAAGCTCTCGCCAATCAAGAACGTGCGCGCGCCGTAGCGGGACATATCGGCCAGATCGGCAGAGGTAAACAATCCGCTTTCCGAAATGATCAAGCGATCTTCGGGCACCATGCGGCTCAACTCGCGGGTTGTGTCGAGGGACGTTTCAAACGTTTTCAGGTTGCGGTTGTTGATGCCCATCAGCGGAGATTTAAGCTCGGATGCGCGTTCCAACTCCTCGGCGTCATGCACTTCCAGCAGCACATCCATGCCCCAGCCAAATGCGGCGTCTTCCAATTCGGCCGCTTGCGCATCCGAGACAGAGGCAAGGATGATCAAAATGCAATCCGCCCCGAGCGCGCGGGCTTCGGCGACTTGGTAGGTGTCATACATGAAATCTTTGCGCAAAGCAGGCAGTGAAACGGCGTCGCGCGCTGCACTTAGAAAGGGTTTGGCCCCTTGAAAACTTGGCGTATCGGTAAGAACGGACAAACACGTTGCACCGCCTTTTTCATAGGCTTGCGCAAGCGTTGCGGGATCAAAGTCTTCGCGGATCAATCCTTTGGAAGGGGAGGCTTTTTTGACCTCAGCAATCAATCCATAGCCTTCGCGTGATGCGCGCATGAGTGCGTCTGCGAACCCGCGTGTTGGGCTGGCTGCGCGCGCTTCTGCTTCGACAGCTTCCAACGATTTCGCGGCTTTGTCTGCGATGATTTCTTCAAGCTTATAGGCTTTGATGCGGTCTAATGCTGTTTGCGTCATCTTGTCGTCTCTTTCTGA
>CAYQZI010000097.1:0-11639 GCA_964421835.1 uncultured Planktotalea sp. | reverse complement strand
CGCCGTGACATCGCCCAAAGCAATCGCGCGGCTCACGCCATCTGCGCCCAATGCACCAAGAATGGCCAAGGACGCTTTTGCGCCGATGCCTTGCACGCTCATCAACAAACGATGCCACTCTTTTTCCACCAGTGATGTGAACCCGAACAGCTGCAAATTGTCCTCGCGCACCAGCAAATCGGTATAAAGTGCCACAACCTCGCCCGCGCCCGGCAAACCCGCCAAAGTGCGGTCCGAGCAATAGACCATATATCCAACGCCGCGCACGTCGATCAAAACATGATCCGCGCCGCGATAATCAATGCGTCCTGAAAGTTTGCCAATCATCCGTTTGCCGCCTGCTTCGCGCTTTCCCACACCCGCGTGGAGCGCGTATAATGCGCGTGGCACATGGCAATCGCAAGCGCATCTGCCGCATCGGGGCCATTCAGAACAACGCCGGGCAATTGTAGCTTCACCATATGCTGAATTTGCTCTTTTGCTGCGTGACCAACGCCGACCACTGTTTTCTTCACCTTGTTCGGGGCGTATTCCCCAATCTCTAGCCCTGCTTGCGCAGGCACCAACAACGCAATGCCCCGCGCTTGACCGAGCTTAAGCGTGCCGGCACCGTCCTTGTTCACAAACGTCTGCTCCACCGCCGCCGTATCTGGCTGAAACTCTCGGACGATATCTGACAGTTGGCGATGCAACGACAGCAACCGCAGCGCCAAATCCTTGCCCTCGGACTTGCACACACCATTGCCAAGATGGCGCATCCTGCTGCCATCCACCTCGATCATACCCCAGCCCATATTCCGCAGACCGGGGTCAATTCCTAAAACGCGCATCATGTTCTGCCCTGCTCTTACGCGCGCAAAGACGCTTTGTTGCTTTTTTGCGTCAGTAGCACGAAACGCGAACAAAAGGAAAAGGAAACTTACCCGATGTCGGATTTATCCACAGGTGATCTAAAAACGACACGCCTCGTTCGAAAGCGTTCAAAATCGCCCTCCGCAACGCCGAAAACGACATATGCTTGGTGCTGTATTTGTCATATTTTTAAGTGCCTTGACGTCACTTTCCGCCATGCGATCGCATCATAGCACCCATGCAAAAAACATCGCTTGTCGCTGTGCTTTGACCCTCCTAGATGGGCGTCAGAACACACATATGACTGGCCCCAAAGGCGGTCCGCAATATAGGAATACGATCATGGCTGTTATTGACAACACACGCTCTTCACATGGCTCCCGCGGCGGTTTTTCCGTGCTGGCGCATATCTTTGGTGCGTTCATCGCGTGGAACGATGCACGCGCGACACGCAAATCCTTAAACGCGCTTAGCACGCGTGAGCTGGAAGACATCGGCCTGTGCCGCGGCGATATCGACACTGTCGTAAACGGAAAATTCCACTTCTAAACACCGTCTCCCTCTCCATAGATAGAAAGGCCGCTGCACCTTAGTGTAGCGGCCTTTTGCATGCGCTGAGAAAACGCGGTTCGTCTTGGAAGAGACTATTTAATGAGAGGTTGAACACCTTGAACAATCGTCTGCGTGATCGGGTCAATTGATAGCAAAACAGCGCCCGAGCGCTCTACAGCATTGCCCGAGGCCAGTGCCGCGAGTTGTTCTTCGTAGGTTGTAACGCCCAAGTTAAGGATCGCGAGCGCCTTGAAGAGCGTCATCAAAGCCACAAAAAGCAAGATCAACTTCAAAGGCGCAAAAGAGCGCGCACGCTTTCTTTCACGCGGCACAACCTGAATAAGCCCGTTCTTGTCAACAAGCGTAACATATTCTTTGCCCGCCTGTTGACCTTGATCAGACAGCAGGACAAATCCTGTTTTCTTCTGGAGCTGGGAAACACCCATAGCAGCCTCCGTTTCGATCGGCCCCCACCAATCTTACAAAAACCTTAATAGAGATGAATTGTGGCAAAATCTAGACAAATGCGGCAAATGCGTCTTAAATTCGCTGAAATTAGGCAAGTTTACGAAGTGTTAACGATGTCCATTCACCAATCTCTTCTCTGTGCACGAGATTGGTTCCAGATTGCGCATAAACCTCGATAATGTCATCGGCCTGTTCATTCAAAATCCCAGAAAGAATCAGATGCCCCCCCGCTTCAAGCGCGCCGCACATCTCTGGCGCGAGCATTATGAGCGGTCCCTTTAGAATATTGGCAAAGATCAAATCAAACGGCGCGGCCTGCGCCAAAGCAGGGCTGTCAAAACCGGCCGCTTCCACACATGTTACTCTGCCATCCAGATTATTCGCAGTGACGTTCACTTTTGCAACATCAACCGCCACTTCATCAATATCGCTCGCGATCACTTCGTTGGGCCAAATCCGCGCAGCACCCATCGCAAGCACCGCCGTGCCGCACCCAATATCCGCAACCGATTGCCCGACAAAGCCTTGCTCAGCCAGCCGATCCAGCGCACGTAAACAGCCCAGCGTGGTGCCATGATGCCCCGTTCCAAAGGCCATTGCCGCCTCGATCAGCAGCGGCTCGCAATCGCTCGGAACCTGATCTGCGTCATGGCTGCCATAGACAAAGAAGCGCCCCGCCTGCACAGGAGCAAGCTCGCGGCGCACATGCGCAACCCAATCGGTCTCTGGCACTTCGGAAACCACAAAGGGTTTGCCGCCAAACGCCGCCGCCAACAGATCCAGCGCCGCTTCATCAGGGGCCTCGGTGAAATAGCCGCCGACTTCCCAAAGGCCCGAACCATCCTCGACCTCAAACACGCCGATGCCTGTGGGTTCTGGGATCAAACGCTCCATCGCATCGCCCAAACGCGTGCCGCCTTTTTTGCTCATCACTGTGGTAAGCGCTGTAAACGTTGTCATCGGTGTATCCTTCGGAACTATTCAGCGGGCTGGGCATTGAAGCCGCCCAAACGTGTCTCGTGCCCCGGCTCTGGATGGCGCGGGATTAACAGCGCCAGCAAAAGCGAAATCAGCGCCATACCAGCCGCAACCACAAAGACGCTCGACGGCGATGTCAGCCATAAATAGCCCAGCAGTGCCGGCAGGAACACCGCAGCGATATGGTTGATCGTAAAGGCCACCGCCGCCGTTGGCGCGATATCTTGTGGATCTGCAATCTTTTGAAAATAGGTTTTCAGCGCAAGCGCCAGAGCAAAAAAGATGTGGTCAACGACATAAAGCAACGCCGCCAGTATCACCCCCCAGCCGAACCAGTAGATTCCGCCATAGGCTAGAAAAACGGCGATTAAGCCCGCATATTCAAAGATCAACGTGTTGCGCTCGCCAAAGCGCGCAACGGCACGTCCCAAAAGCGGCGCGAAAACGATATTCACCACCAGATTGATCAGATAGAGCGCGGTGATTTCATGCACCTCAAAGCCAAAGCGCTCGACCATCATAAAACCCGCGAACACCATAAAGATCTGACGCCGCGCACCGGCCATGAATTGCAGCGCATAATAAAGCCAATAGCGTTTGCGCAGGATCATCTTTTTGAGCTGTGGATGCGGTGCGTCGAACTGTGGATAGATAACGAAGCAGGCAAGCGCGATCAGCGCGGTCAAGCCGCCAGAGGCCATGTAAATATGGTTATAACTCAGATCGAAAGCTTCCCAGGTCAACACGATAAGCCCGTAAGCCACAAAGGTCGACGCCGATCCAGCCGCCAAAAGCCAGCCCAGCGTTTGCGGCGCACGCGCTTTGTCGATCCATTGCAATTGCAGCGATTGATTGACCGTCTCATAATAGTGATAGCCGATCGAGCTGAGCATGGTCAGCGTCAAGATCCCGCCCATGCTTGGAAACCAAGCGGTCATCGCCGTGGCCACACCAAGCATGATCAGCGACACCAGCCCAAGCACCTGTTCGCGCATAAACATGATGATCGCGATAACACCAACCGCGAAAAAGCCGGGGATCTCGCGCACAGTGTGCAGCCAGCCGATGTCAGAGCCGTCAAAATTTGCCGCATCCGTCACAAAGTTGTTCAGCAAAGCATTCCACGTCGCAAACGACAGCGGCATGCCAATCGCCATCACAAACAAAAGCGCGATGGGTCTACGCCAAATCGGCAGGCTCTGAGCATCGTGAAGCGTGACTGGTTTCATACTTGCCTCATAGGCCCTGCACCCGCTCTTGGCGAGCAGAAACGCGAAAGCTTGGCAAAAACACCAAACTCGGTCTAGGTTTGGGCATGGCTCATGAAAAGATCACCGTTGAAAACGTCAACACACCGGGCCGCACTGAAAATGTGCGCGCCGACAAATATGCTGACATGCACAGCGCACTAATGGCGGTCTTGCCAGATGCTGCGCCCGGCCTAACCTTTGACGAGATCAAAACCGCCGCCAAAGAACAGCTGTCACAAACGCTTTTCCCTGATGGTAAGACTGCCGGCTGGTGGGCAAAAACAGTGCAGCTTAATTTGGAAGCCAAAGGGAAAATCGTCCGTTCTCAAACAAAGCCGCTAAGGTTTTTCAAAGCGTAGACCGCACATCTTTTGCAGCACACTTTTTCCTTACTGGCTCTCTAGAGCTTGCTCAGTCAGGTCTCGCGAGAGCGTCAAACCTTCAAAACAATCTTCAATCCATTGTTTAACAATGTTAAGCATTGGATCTTTCATCCGGCTATCATGCGTGACCAGCCAAGCTTCCCGAGTGGTCGAGGGAGTATTTGGAAGCTTCACAAGGTCGAGTTCTTCGCTCACCATTATTTCGGGCAAAACAGCAGCGACCTTGAGCTTTATGCTCGCATCACGGGCCGCCTTATTGTCCGTCACCCTTAAGATTGGTGTATTTCCAAAATAGTCCGATGCCATTTTCATCTCTGGCAGCCAATCAAGCTCTTCTTCAAGCCCAACCCATTCAGAGCTTTCGCCATCGCTTGGGCAGTAAAACGAACACTTCAAATCACAAACCTTTTTAGCACAAAGGCGACTCGACGTTGGCCTAGCCAAGCGAATTGCCAAATCTGCTTCGCCATAGGCTAGGCTTAAATTCGCGTCAGAACTGTGCAGGTTTAACTTAATACGGGGGTGGGCTGCATGAAACATTTGCAATTGTGGAAATAAGACGGTTCGGTTGATGAAATCCAGACTAGTCACGCGTACTTCGCCTTCATGCTCACCGGAAACATAATCGTCCCCTAAGTTCGCAATTGACGTCTCGAGCTTGACACCGATGTCGTATAACCTTTCACCAAGTGGAGTTAATCTCCAGTTGTTGTCATTTTTGACAAACACAGGCTCTTTAACGCACTCGGAAATTGCGGCCATTTTGCGTGATACCGTGGTGCTACTTGTGCGCATCAGCTTTGCTGCCCCCGAAATAGAACCGCAGCGCCTTACAGCCATAACGTATTTCAAATCATCCCAATTTTTGTTGATTGCTCTGCCCTCCTTAGGCACCAGGCTGCTATCTTAAGATACGCCCACTCTAAGGCTGTTGGGAAGGAAAGAACTGCTGCAAAAATGCAGAACAGGGCTGGCATTTCTGGCCTTACCAGAAGTTTTTTGCACCTAATAAAAGCTCTGCGGATCAATATCGACACTCAAACGCACCTGCGCCGGCACTTTCACCTGTCGCAGCCACGCTTTCAAAGCATGCTGCAATGGCACGTTCTTATCCGCTTTCACCAACAAACGCACACGGTGACGCCCGCGCACGCGCGCGATTGGTGCAGGCGCGGGTCCAAAAACCTGAGCGCCAACCGCGCGCAATGGTCCATCCAAACGTGCCAGCTCTGCACCAAGATCAAACACATCCTGCACCTCGGGCGAGGACAGGATAATCCCCGCCATGCGCCCAAAGGGCGGCACTGTGGCGGCGCGGCGCTCGGCAGCTTCAGCAGTCCAGAAGCCGTTTTCATCCCCCGCCAGAATAGCGCGGATCACAGGATGATCCGGCTGATAGGTCTGCATCAAAGCTGTGCCACGCTTTTTCGAACGCCCTGCCCGCCCTGCGACTTGGCGCATCAATTGAAACGTCCGCTCCGCAGCGCGCAAATCAGAGCCTTGCAGGCCCAGATCTGCATCAATCACACCGACCAATGTGAGCAAAGGAAAGTTATGCCCCTTTGCCACCAGTTGCGTGCCAATGATGATATCCGCCGCGCCTTCGGCAATGCCGACGATCTCTGCCTTCAAGGCACGGGCCGAGCCATACATGTCGGAACTCAGCGTGGCGATGCGCGCGTCGGGAAACAGCTCTGCCGCTTCTTCTGCTAAACGCTCCACGCCTGGCCCGACAGCCGCCAAACGATCCTCTGCCTCGCACGATGGGCAGACCTCTGGCATCGCTTTGCTTTCCCCGCATTGATGACACACCAGCCGCTTTTGAAACCGATGTTCCACCATCCGCGCATCGCAATGATCGCAGCCAATCTGATGCCCACAGGCCCGACAAATCGTCACTGGCGCATACCCACGGCGATTTATAAACAAGAGCGCCTGTTCGCCAGACGCCACACGCGCTTCGACTTCAGCCTTCAACAAAGGCGAAATCCAGCGATTGCCCGCAATCTTCACCCCGCGCATATCAATCGCGCGCATGTCCGGCATCACCGCATCGCCAAAACGCGATGTCAGATCGATGCGCGTGTACTTGCCCGCCTCCGCATTCGCCCAACTTTCCAAACTTGGCGTTGCACTGGCCAAAATCACTTGCGCGCTGCAAATAGAGGCGCGCAAAACCGTCATATCGCGCGCATTATACAGCACGCCGTCCTCTTGCTTGTAGGATGTGTCGTGCTCTTCATCGACAACCACCAAGCCCAAGTCGCGAAACGGCAAAAACAAGGCCGAGCGCGCGCCCACCACCAATTGCGCACCGCCTTGAGCAACCATTTTCCACGTGCGCCGCCGCTCTGTCATGGTCACGCCAGAGTGCCACTCAGCCGGGCGCGCGCCAAAACGCTCTTGCACGCGGGTCAAAAACTCTGCCGTCAGCGCAATCTCCGGCAGCAGCACCAAAGCCTGTCGCCCTTTGCGCAAACACTCTGCGACGGCTTCTAAATAAACTTCGGTCTTGCCCGATCCCGTCACGCCACGCAGCAACGTCGTGCCGTATGCGCCAGACTTAATGCCTGCGCGCAAAAGCTCTGCTGCGACAAACTGATCTGGTGCCAAATCCTTGCTCGGCATTTCGGGGTCCAAGCGTGCAAAGGGCAAATCGCGCGGCGTGTCTTCTTCGCGCACGGCTCCAAGCTTCACCAACCCTTTCACAACGGATGAGGTCACGCCCGCCGCTTCGCTGAGCTCTTTCAAGGTAAACGACAGATCACCGTATTCCTGCAAAGCATCCAACACCCGCCCACGCGGTTCCGTCATTCGGTCCGGCTCCACATCGCCCTTGCGGTAAACTTTGCGCATGGACGGCGGATCGCCAAGGCCCGGCGCACGCACGCCAAGGCGCAACATGCTCTCCATATCCGTCAGCGTATAAGCGCCGGCTTTTTCCAAGAACTTACGCAGCTCTGCGCGCATGGGCGGCACATCAAGCGAACGAATAACAGAGCGCGTCTTGGCATAATCCCAATCGCCTTTGCCCGGCCCCCACACAACGCCCATCACCTTACGCGGCCCAAGCGGCACCTCGACAAAGGCGCCAACCCAGCAGCCCCCTTCGGGTGCCTTATAGTCCAAGCGCCGCCCCAAAGGTTGCGTCGTCCAAACGCCTACAAGCTGACCTTCGTGAAAGAAATCAACCTGCTCACTGTTAGCGCTATCAATCTGGGGCTTTTCGGACATAGGTTTATGAGGTAAAGCCTCAGCCAAGCAACGCCAACCCCTTCTAAGGATACACAACATGAAATTCTTCGTAGACACCGCCGAAATCGATCAAATTGCTGAACTCAACGACCTTGGCATGGTGGATGGCGTTACAACGAACCCTTCTTTGATCATGAAATCAGGTCGCGACATCCTTGAAGTCACCAAAGAGATCGCAGCATTGGTCGATGGTCCGGTCTCTGCCGAAGTCGTCGCAACCGACGCGCAAGAGATGATCGCCGAGGGGCGCAAGCTCGCCGAGATCGCGGATAACATCACCGTCAAAGTGCCGCTCACGTGGGCAGGCCTGCAAACCTGCAAAACGCTTTCGTCCGAGGGCACAATGGTCAATGTTACGCTTTGCTTCTCCGCCAACCAAGCACTCTTAGCCGCCAAAGCTGGCGCAACCTTCATCTCGCCTTTCGTGGGTCGCCTTGATGATATCAACATCGATGGCATGGAGCTAATCCAGGACATCCGCACAATCTATGACAACTACGCGTTCAACACTGAAATCCTTGTGGCCTCGATCCGCACGGTGAACCACGTGCTTGAGTCCGCAATGATCGGCGCAGACGTGATGACAGCGCCCCCTGCGGTCATCAAAAAGCTCGCCGATCATCCGCTGACCGATGCAGGTCTGGCACAGTTTATGGCTGATTGGGAAAAAACAGGTCAGAATATTCTCTGAATTTGCATCTCTCGTGCTATAGGCGAAAGAAAAAGACACGAGAGCAGCATGAACACCACCGCAAAAATGACAGATGATCTGCGCGAGCGGATCATCACACGGCCTGATGTGATCCTTGAAGACAAGGACTTGATGAAGGCTTTGATCGAAGCCAATGAACGCGCGATGGGCGGTAATATCGTCGATTTGCGCGGCATCGCCATGGAGCGCTTGGAAGCGCGCCTTGATCGTCTTGAGGACACCCACCGCTCGGTCATTGCAGCTGCTTACGAGAACCTTGCTGGCACCAACCAAGTCCACCGCGCCATTCTGCGCATGCTGGATCCAGTGGATTTCGAAAGCTTTCTCAAGGATCTTGGCGGCGAAGTTGCTGAAATTCTGCGCGTTGATTGCATCCGCCTCGTGCTTGAATCTGTGCAGGCCGATGATGAACCCGCGGTCAGCAAACTCTCTGATGTGCTGTGCGTGGCCGAGCCCGGCTTTATCGCGACCTACCTTGGCGGCCATCCTGATCGCCCGTCTCGCAATGTCACGCTGCGCCAAATGTCCGAAGGCGATGATGCCATTTATGGCGAAGCCGCCGGATGGGTGCGCTCTGAGGCGTGCCTGATGCTGGATTTCGGCGCTGGCCGCTTGCCCGGCATGCTGGTGATGGGCGCAGAAGATCCACATCAATTCACGCCGCAGCAAGGCTCTGATCTGCTGACGTTTTTCGGTGGTGTGTTTGAACGCTCTATGCGCCGTTGGCTGTCGTGAGTCTGATCTCACCCCAAGCGCGCGATGCGCTAGAGCATTGGTTGGATACGCAAAAATCTCTGAAAGACGCGTCTGAAAACACGCTCAAAGCCTATAACGCCGACACCGTCGATTTCATTGCCTTCATGACGAGCTACAAGAGCGAACCACAAGGCCTTGCCGCGCTTTCGCGCATCACCACCCGCGATATGCGCGCATGGATGGCCGCCACGCGCGGCACGGATGTGGGCGCGCGCTCGCTTGCGCGCAAGCTCTCATCGGTGAAAAGCTTCTATCGTTGGCTGTCCGAGCGCGAAGGCTTCGAGCCGACTGCTGTGCTCACCATTCGCGCACCCAAGTTTCAAAAGAAACTCCCGCGCCCTTTGGCCATTGATGCCGCCAAAGCGATGATCGAAACCGTTGAGTTTCAAACACCCCACGCTTGGGTCGCGGCACGCGACAGCGCAGTGCTCACCTTATTATATGGCTGTGGTTTGCGCATTTCCGAAGCTCTCAGCCTGACCGGCGCGGATGTCCCCCTGCCCGAGAGCCTGCGCATCTTGGGCAAAGGTGGTAAGGAACGTGTGGTTCCCGTTCTGCCCGCCGCGCGAGAGGCCGTCGCGGCCTACCTCAAAATCTGCCCGCACCCGCTCGAGCCAAACTCACCCCTCTTTCGCGGCATTCGTGGCGGCGCGCTTAACCCACGCGCCGTGCAAGAGGTCATGGCGAAAGCGCGCATGCAGCTCGGCCTTCCCGCGACTGCAACGCCCCACGCGATGCGGCACAGCTTTGCCACCCATCTGCTCAGCGCGGGCGGCGATCTGCGCTCGATCCAAGAACTCCTCGGCCACGCCTCCCTCTCCACGACACAAGCCTACACCGCTGTCGACACCGCCCGCTTAATGGAGGTCTACGAGAGCGCGCACCCCAAAGCCTAAGCGTTTCCTCTCTGCAAAAATATCCCCGCCGGAGGCAAACCAGTCAGAACCAAATTGCGCATCGTTCAAAAATAGGCCATGACGCCTGCCATGACACCTCAAAATCGCGCACTCGCCGTCCATCTCCTCACCGCCACAGGCGCGGTCTTCGCTATGCTTGCCATGCTCGCGGCCGTCCAAGCCAAATGGGACATGATGTTCCTTTGGCTCGTTGTTGCCTTTGCCGTTGATGGCATCGATGGCCCGCTGGCACGCAAATATGATGTCAAACAATTCGCGCCGCAATTTGATGGTGTCTTGCTCGATCTGATCATCGACTACCTGACTTACGTTTTCATCCCTGCTTTCGCGCTTTTCGCCTCTGGACTGTTACCCGGTTGGACAGGTTGGTTTGCGATCATCGTAATCACCTTTACATCTGCGATGTACTTCGCAGATACACGCATGAAAACGAAGGATAATTCCTTCTCTGGCTTTCCAGGATGCTGGAACATGCTGATCATCGTGATCTTCGCGATCGAGCCAAACTTCTGGATTTCCATCGCACTCATTGCAGCACTTGCGACGGCAATGTTCTTGCCTCTCAAATTCATCCATCCTGTGCGCACAGAACGGTGGCGGACACTGTCCTTACCTATCGCGCTGGCATGGACGTTTTTCGCAGGCTGGGCCGCTTGGGTCGATTTTCACCCTGAGAGCTGGGCACATTGGGGGCTGGTTTTGACCTCGATCTACCTCACCTTCGCAGGTATCGCGCAGCAACTCATCCCTGCTAAATCCGCGTAAGAACGACGCCCAGAACAATCAACGATGCGGCGATCGCTTTGCCGCGATCCATTCTGTCGCCCATTATCCACCAACCGATGAGCACCGCAAACAAGATCGATGTCTCGCGCAAAGCTGTCACTAATGCGATTGGTGCTTCGGTCATCGCCCACACGACAATTGCATAGGCCGCATAAGAGCCTGCTGCGGCACCTGCGCCGATCACCCAATCTTGCCGCTTTGAGTTCAACACACTGCGTCCGCGCAAGCCGATGCAAACAGGCGCAAAGATCAACGCATCCAAAAAGAACATCCACGCCACGTAGAGCGCTGCATCCCCGGCCACCCGCGCGCCCAATCCATCCACAATCGAATAGCCAGCCGTCATCAACGCAGAGCCAAGCGCGAAGGGCACCAAGCGGCGCGACTCCCCATTGGCGAACGCGCCACGCGCCATCAAGGATATACCAAGCCCCAATACCAAGACGCCGACAATCTCTAAAACCGCCAATGCGTCGCTCAACAAAAAACCACTGAGCGCCAGCACAATCATCGGCGCTGCGCCGCGCGCGATGGGGTAAACCCGGCTTAAATCGCCCTGCTCGTAAGCGTAGGATAAAAACAACTTATAGCCACTGTGAAACACCGCGGATGCAAGCAACCATGGCCAAACAGCGCTGTTCGGAAGAGCGCTGAAAAGCGCGATGACGCCGCCGAATGCCCCTTGCAGCACCGTCATGATCAGCATGGAGGTAAACTTGCTTCCCCCAGA
>CAYQZI010000096.1:0-11724 GCA_964421835.1 uncultured Planktotalea sp. | reverse complement strand
TTGAGCGAGCCGTCGCTGTTGGCTTGCCCTTCAATCGTTGACACCTCTGTGCCAGCGGCTTCCGCTGCAAACATTGTGCAAGACTTTACCGCTTCGCCGTTCACATGCACCACACATGCGCCACATTGCGATGTATCACAGCCAATATGTGTGCCTGTCAGTCGCAGGTCTTCGCGCAAAAATGCTGAAAGCAGTGTATTGCCTTCGACGTTGCCGGAAACGGAGGTCCCGTTCACCGTCATAGAAATCTCTGTCATGCTATCCTCCCAGATCATCCAGTGATTTGTTCAGAGTGTGCGGCGAAATCGCGCGACATGCTAACGTTTTTTCGCATCAGGCGCGCAGTTTTTCGCGGCGCTCTATAGCAAGTTTCAAATCAGCCGCAAATTTTTGGCCGATCAACACACTGTAGCGCACCTTAAAATGTGGCGAAAACTTGGCAAATGAGAGATCCTCGGGGTATATTTTAGAGAATCTCAAATATTGGGGCGAATAAAATTTTTCAATAATATCGCGTTTTCAAAGTGTTACGTTGATTATACCTGAACCGGAAACAGTGAGTTTATGGAAAAATCTTGTCAAAACTGTGTTAACACGCCCTAACGATCTGCGACTCGTGCTCGGCTGATGCGCCCGCAAACGATAGTGAATATATACTCGAAGGAGTTTTCCAAGTGCCCAATTTTACGCTGCAAGGCCCAGATGCTTTTCTCTTCGAAATCGATCCCACAACAGGCGAGGTGACGACAAAGGACTGGTTCATCGCGGATTTCAATGACGCATGGGATGTGAATGAAGACAACACCTATGAGTTCACTGTCCTCGACACAGAAGACCCCGATCCCGTAAGCGGCACAACCGACTTCGAATACCGCGTCACGCCAAATGACGCTGTTTTCGTCGAAGCGGGCGCAGCCCCTGTTTTGACAGAGTTCTCGATTTCAGGGCCCGACACGGTGATGTTCGATATCAACATCTACACAGGTGAAATCACGCTCCAGGATTGGTTCGCCCCCGACGCGGGTGACAATTGGGACGCCGACGAAAATGGCGTCTATGAATTTACCGTCACAGCGAGCGCACCAGATGGCACGACAACCGAAACACCTGCATCGCTGACCATCACGGCAGAGGGCGAGTACATCTATGATGTGCCCGACCCTATCGTGATCCCTGATCCCCTTCCCTTCGGTACTGTCTTTAGTGTCAGCGGCGACGATGCAGTTGTCTTTGCGATTGACGAGGTCACTGGCGCAGTGACGCTGAATGATTGGTTCACGCCGGATCCTGGCGACAATTGGGACGCCGATGAAAACGGCGAGTATTTGTTTAACATCGTCGCAACGGCGCCTGACGGCACGGTCACGGTGATTCCGGGAACTTTGACGGCCAACCCCGATGGCACGTTCGAGCTGAACGCGCCGTCGCTCGTGGTTCTGCCTGACCCCTCTGGCCCAGTGGATCCTGTCGACCCCGTGGATCCAGTCACCCCGGTAGACCCGCCACTGGTGGGCACGCAGTTACTGATCAACGGTAATCTTGAAGCAGGCGTGGCGTTTGAGGCCAACGACAGTGCCGCAGATTTGGACGGTTGGAGCACAACAAGTGGCACTGCGGACGTTTGGGGCGATGGTTTCTTTGGCGTTAACACCCCCGATGGCGGGAACTTTGTACAGCTTGATGGTGCAGCCGAAGGCGCGCTTGATACGCTCTCGCAATCTGTGCGCACGATTGAAGACGATCAGATGGAGCTACGCTTCAACGGCGCGCAGCGCTTTGGCGAAAGCGAAAGCATCGAGGTTTATTTCGACGGCGTGCTGATCGACACTGTCACACCCACAAGCAGCGAATTTTGGAACACATATTCCTACACGGTCACAGGCACAGGCGGCATCGACACCTTGGAATTCCGCGAAGTGGCCAGCGAAAGCGATGGCTCTGGACCCTTTGTGGACAACGTCAGTCTTGTCAGCGCCTCGCCAGATGCGCCAGCGCTTGAGCTATTGCCGGATTTGACGGCGGATATGCTCGAGTCGCCCGATCTGCCAACGCGACCCATGCCAGAGCCAGAGCCGGAGGGCATTCCTGGCCTTCTCGTGCTTGGCGATGGGACAAACGAAACGCTGACAGGCACCGCAGATGATGACACGCTGAATGCAGGTGCTGGCGATGATATGCTGAACGGCCTTGCAGGCAACGACATTCTTGTTGCGGACGCGGGCGCGGACACGATGGATGGCGGCGCTGGCTTTGACACATATGATGTGGCCAACTCGCCTGTGAACACCGTTGCGGTCAATGTTGATCTGGGCGCAGGCACATCCGGCACGGATGTTCTAAGCAATGTCGAGAACGTTCTCGGCGGCGCTGGCAATGACACCATCGCTGGCACAGCGGGCGATAACTTGCTCTCTGGCGGTGCAGGCAATGACGTTCTGACGGGCCTTGCGGGCGAGGATGTTTTGCTCGGTGGTCTGGGCAACGACACGCATTTTGGCGGCGAAGGGGACGACATCTTTATCGCGAACGAAGGTGTGAACGTATACCAAGGTGGCGCGGGCGATGATGCACTGATCATCAACAGTTCAACTGTGCAGAACATTGCGTTCAGCATTGATCTTGGGGCTGGCACGGACACGTTTGGGAATACCTACGCGGGTATTGAAAACATCGACGGCGGTACCGGAGACGATCAACTCTTCGGTGATGCAGAGGCAAACGTCCTGATTGGCCGCGCCGGCGATGATACGCTGGTCGGCAACCTCGGCGGCGATGTGCTTGAAGGCGGCGAAGGCGACGACTCTCATGCAGGCGGCAGCGGCGATGACCTGCTCATTGCCAATGTTGGCAACGACACGTTTGATGGCGGCGCTGGTATCGACACCTATGACATCGATGCCTCGGTTGATTTTGAAACGGATTACGCCGTCGATCTTTCAGCGGGCACCGACAACCTTGGCAACAGCTACAGCGGCATCGAGAATATCAATGGCGGCTGGGGCGATGACACGCTGACGGGCACGGCTGATTCCAACATTTTGGATGGCGGTGTTGGCGATGATGTGGTCAGCGGCGGCGCGGGCGACGATTCCCTTGCGGGCGGGCTTGGCAATGACATGCTGAGCGGTGGCGCGGGCAATGATGTGCTCTTTGGCAGCTTTGGCACGGACACCTATGATGGCGGCGACGGCGTTGATTTGATCGATATCGGTGGCTCTGCGGCGGGCGAGGCAGATTACAACATCGACCTGACCATCGGCCAAGACCAATTCGGCAACAGCTACAGCAACATCGAAAACGTCAACACTGGCGCGGGCGATGACAATATCTTTGGCAATGCGGCAGACAACCAACTGCAAGGCAATGAGGGCGACGACACGATCAACGGCGGCGCTGGCAACGATTTCCACAATGGCGGCAATGGCGATGATGTGTTCATCGCGAACGCTGGCAGCAACAGCTATTTCGGCGGCAATGGCATCGACACGCTGCAAATCGAGGGCACAACCGAAGACTCAGTGAGCTACGCGATTGATTTGCAAGAGGGCATCGATGATCAGGGCAACACCAGCTTTGGTGTTGAGAATATCAACGCAGGTTCTGGCGATGATGCATTGACTGGCAGCACCGCAGACAACGTGCTCAGCGGCGGACTTGGCGATGACACGCTGATTGGCGGCGGCGGCGCAGATACATTGATCGGCGGCGATGGCACGGACATCTTTGCGGCAAGCACAGCGGCGGGCAGCGTCAATATCGCGGACTTCACCCAAGGCACGGATCAGATTGATCTAAGCGCCATTACCGATGTTGCAGATTTTGATGACCTCGCGACCTTCCTGATGACAGGCGGCGGATCCTCGACCCTGACCTTTGATCTAGATGGCACAGACCAGCTGAGCTTGATCATTCAAGGCGAAGAAGAGCTGGAAGAAGCAGACTTTATCTTTGGCTCACTTGATGTTCTGTAGCGCGCGATAGGCGCTACAGGATCACAGCAACAGACCAGCTAAGCGAGGGCGTAGGTGAAAGCCGCGCCCTAGCGCACCTTCAACGTTGCAAGGCCAATCATCGCAAGGATCAGTGAAATGATCCAGAAACGGATCACGATGGTTGGTTCCGCCCAACCCTTTTTCTCGTAGTGGTGATGGATGGGTGCCATCAAAAACACGCGTTTGCCGGTGCGTTTGAAGTAAAGCACTTGGATAATCACCGAAAGCGCTTCGACCACGAACAAGCCGCCAACGATGGCAAGCACCAACTCGTGTTTGGTTGACACCGCGATTGCCCCCAAAGCGCCGCCAAGCGCGAGCGAGCCTGTGTCGCCCATGAACACCGCAGCGGGGGGCGCATTGTACCAAAGAAAGCCAAGCCCGCCGCCGAAAATCCCTGCTGTAAAGATCAGAATCTCACCCGTGCCGGGAACATAATGCACATCAAGGTATTCGGTGAAATCGACCCGCCCCACAGCGTAAGCGATAACGCCCAGCGTGCCGGACGCTATCATCACAGGCATAATTGCAAGCCCATCAAGACCATCGGTAAGGTTAACAGAATTGGCCGCACCAACGATCACGATGACCGCGAAAGGCACAAAGAAATAACCAAGGTTGATCAACGTGTCTTTGAAAATCGGCAGCGCCAGTTGGTTTTGCAGCTCTGCGGGATGGTATTGCGCCGCCCAAAAGCCAGCGATTGCCGCGATCAGAAAACCAAGGCCAAGTCGGATCTTCCCAGAAACGCCAGCGGTGTTCTGCTTGGACACTTTGGCGTAGTCGTCGGCAAAGCCGATTGCGCCGTAAGACATTGTCACAAATAAGCAAATCAGCACAAACGGGTTATCAAGACGCGCCCAAAGCAGCGTCGACGTCAGCAGCGCACCAACGATCAGCAGCCCCCCCATCGTCGGGGTGCCAGCCTTAGCGAAATGCCCCTCCGGGCCATCATCGCGGATCGGTTGCCCCTTGCCCTGACGGCGGCGCAGCACGTTGATAAGAGGTTTGCCAAAGACAAAACCAAATATCAGAGCCGTCAAAAACGCCCCGCCTGCGCGAAAGGTGATGTAGCGAAAGAGGTTGAAAAAATCGCCCCCATCAGAGAGAGCGGTTAACCAATACAGCATTTACACAACGTCCTTTTCGGAAGGTTTTGGGGCGGTATGGCCCAATTTTCGAACAGCGTCCACCACGCGCGCGAGCCCCATAGAGAGCGAGCCTTTGGCCAGCACCACATCGCCCGCGTCTAGGTCATGGCCCACATGCGCCGCCATCTCTGCGCTCTCAGCGCACCAATGGCCCTTTTTCGCATCGGGCAGCGCTTCAAAGCAGTGGCGCATCAGCGGGCCAACGCAGTGGATAATATCGATTTGCCCAATGCTCGGAAGCGTGGCAACGGCTTGATGCATCTCGATTTCGCCCGCTCCCAGCTCTTTCATATCGCCAAGATAAGCGATGCGCCGCCCCTTGGACACGCGGCCAATGTCATGGGTCACCTCCGCCGCCGCAAGCACATCCAAAGCCGCGCCAAGCGAGGTTGGATTGGCGTTATAGGCATCATCAATCAGCTCAAGCGTCATGCGGCTGTCAGCGGGATCAAGCGCAATCACTTCGCGTGCGCCCCGTCCTGTGAACGGCGTCCAAGTGGCGATAGATTGCGCCGCAAGCGCGAGATCAGCGCCAAGCGCCTCTGCACTGGCGAGCGCGCCAAGGCCGTTCATCGCGAAATGCTGCCCTGCGCTTTGCACTTTAAAAAGTAGCGGCGCACCCAGAATGCTGGCCTCTACAATCGTTGCATTGCCCTTTAAGACACTGTTTTCCAGCGTATATTGATCTGCATCTGTCCCAAACCAAACAGCGTTTACACCAAGCGTTGCGGCCACTTTCTCAAGCACGTCAGCGGTTTCGATATCCGCGTTCAGCACCGCGAGGCCATTGGGCTCAAGCCCTTCCATGACAGAGGCTTTTTCCGCAGCGATCCCTTCGATATTCTCGAAGGCCTCAAGATGCGCCGCCGCAACCGTCGTGATCAAACTCACATGCGGGCGCGCCATTTTGGCAAGCGGCGCGATTTCGCCGGGGTGGTTCATGCCAATCTCGATCACTGCAAATTCAGTGTCTTGCGGCATGCGCGCCAAGGTCAATGGCACGCCCCAATGGTTGTTGTAGCTCGCGACAGAGGCATGGGTGCGCCCCTGCGCGCTGAGCACATCGCGCAACATTTCTTTGGTCGAGGTTTTGCCCACAGAGCCGGTGATCGCCACGACACGCGCGTTCGTGCGCGCGCGGCCAGCACGGCCCAGATCCTCGAGCGCGCTCAGCACATCTTCGACGATCAGCAATGGCGCATCTTGCGCGACGCCCTCCGGCATATGGGTGACCAAAGCCGCCCCCGCCCCTTTGCTCAGCGCTTGCGCGACAAACTCATGCCCATCGCGCGCAGCTTTCAGCGCAACAAAAAGATCGCCCGCTTCGATCGTGCGCGTATCAATGGAAATTCCCTCAACGCTCCAATCGCCAATCGCCTGCCCGCCTGTCGCGGCGGCGGCGGCTTTCGCACTCCAAAGGCTCATGCGGGATCTCCTTCAAGCGCAGCGACGGCCACGCTGGCCTGCTCGCAATCATCAAAGGGAAAGACCGTATCGCCCACGATTTGCCCTGTTTCATGGCCCTTGCCTGCGATAAGCAAGGCATCGCCGGGTGCAAGCGCATCGACTGCGCGCAAAATCGCTTCGGCGCGGTCAGCGACTTCGATTGCCTCTGGCGCGCCCTCCAGAACGGCGGCGCGGATCAGCGCAGGCTCTTCCGAACGTGGGTTGTCATCGGTAACAAACACCAAATCCGCGTTTTCAGCGGCGGCTTTTCCCATCAAAGGCCGTTTACTCGTGTCGCGATCCCCGCCCGCGCCAACGATCGCCAACAAACGCCCCATCACATGCGGGCGCATCGCTTTCAGCGCCGTTTCAACCGCGTCCGGCGTATGCGCGTAATCGACGAAAACCGCCGCGCCATTGGCCCGCGTCGCGGCCAATTGCATCCGGCCATGCACCGTTTCTAGATCCCCCAGCGTGTCAAAGACGCGCGCGGGGTCTTCGCCAGCACCAATCACCAAACCAGCGGCAAGCAGCGCGTTTTCCGCCTGAAATCCGCCAATCAGATTAAGCCGCGCCTGAAACGGGCGATCATGCCATTTGAAGAGCAAATCCTGCCCCGTTCCGTCATAGCGCTGGCCCAGCAAACACAGGTCCGCCTCTGGATCGCGCCCCACGCCGATCAACTCGTGCCCATGAGATTGCGCAATCATCGCGACCTCTGCGCCTTTGGGGTCATCAAGGTTCACCACCGCGACGCCATCATCTTGCAAAACGCGGGTGAACAGGCCCATCTTTGCTTCGAAATAGGCGTCAAACGTGCCGTGATAATCAAGGTGATCCTGCGTGAAATTGGTAAAACCCGCAGCGGCAAGGGAGACCCCATCAAGGCGGCATTGATCCAGCCCGTGCGAAGAGGCTTCCATGGCTGCGTGGGTGATCCCTTCGCGCGAAAGCGTGGCCAGCGTGCGGTGCAGCGTAATGGGTTCTGGCGTTGTATGGGCAAGCGGCAAATGCAGACTGCCCTCGACGCCTGTGGTGCCAAGGTTCACCGCCTCCAAGTCCAGCAAGTTCCAGATTTGACGCACAAAAGTGCTGACAGAGGTTTTGCCATTCGTGCCGGTGACAGCAGTCATCACCTGCGGCTGCGCGCCATAATAAAGCGCCGAAGCAAAGGCCAAGGCGCTGCGTGGATCGTCGGTGATAATCACGGCGGCATCGGAATTTGCCAGCTCATCTGCGGCAATCTCGGCCCCGACGGCATCGGTTAGGATCGCGCTGGCCCCCATGCGCAGCGCGTATTGGATAAACTCGCCCCCATGGACCTTGGAACCCGCCAATCCAGCGAACAGAAAGCCGCGCTGTACCTCGCGACTGTCCACGGCAATGCCTGCGATATCTGGGTTACGCCCATGGGCTGCGGTTAACCCGAGCTGCTGCAAAGTCTTTGTTGCCGCCATGGCCTGCCCCTACATCTTGCGGTTCGCGCGCGCGCGCACCCTCTAGTTCGATGTGAGCGTTATACCAGCCAATTCGCCCGGTTCAATCTCTGGTCTTAAACCAAGCAGCGGCGCGACGCGGCCAATCATCTCTGCGGCAACGGGAACCGCCGTCCAACCTGCGGTACGGCGGGGTTCTTTGCCAGAGGTTTCAATTGGCTCATCAAGCGTCACAACCAGCACATATTTGGGATTGTGCGCAGGGAAGAGCGACGCAAAAGTCGCGATGACCTTCTCTTTATAGTAGCCACCACGTGGCTTGGGTTTATCGGCAGTGCCGGTTTTGCCGCCAACCGCATAGCCCTGCACTTCGCCGAAGCTTGCCGTGCCTTCTGTCACAACGCTGCGCAGCATTTGACGCGCATAACGCGCCGTATCTTCGCGCATCACGCGGGTGCCCGCGGGCGCGCCGGTGCGTTTGACGATTGTCGGTTCAATATAGGTGCCGCCATTGGCAATCGCCGCATAGCCCGCCGCCAAGTGCAGGGGCGAATTGGAAATGCCGTGGCCATAGGAAATCGTCACAGCACTCAAGTCCGTCCAGCGCTCTGGATAAAGCGGCTTGCCGCCCTTTGCTTCGACAATCTCAAGCGGGGTTGGGTCCATGAACCCCATCAGTTTCATGAACTCTTTTTGCCGCTTCACACCAATTTGTAGCGCCATGCGCCCCGTGCCACGGTTCGAGCTTTTAACAATGACATCTGCAACGCTGAGCGTGCCGTAATTTTTCTTTTTGAACTCGCCAATGTTAAACCCGCCGACGCGCAGCGCTTTGCCGGTGTCGATCATGGTTTGATGGTTCACAAGGTTCAAATCCATCGCCTGCGCGGCGGTGAAAATCTTATAGGCCGAGCCCAGCTCATAAACGCCCTGCACCGCACGGTTAAACAGCGGGCTGTCCGATGCATCGCCCTCGATTAGCGGGCTTGGGCGCGCATTGGGGTCAAAATCCGGCAGGCTGACAATCGAGATAATCTCGCCCGTGTGCACATCCATCAAAACCGACGCTGCGCCCTTGGCGTTCATCAGCTTCATACCGCCATAAAGCACGCGCTCGGCGGCGGCTTGGACCGTCAGATCGAGCGAAAGCGCCAAAGGCGCGCCGCTGCGCGCAGGATCACGCAGCTCAGCGTCAAAGAATTTCTCGACCCCCGCAACGCCAATCACCTCGGCCGCATGCACACCCTCGCGACCAAAACTTGCGCCGCCCATCACATGCGCTGCAAGCTTGCCATTGGGATAAAGCCGCATCTCGCGCGGACCAAACAGCAGGCCCGGATCACCGATATTATGCACCGCCTGCTTTTGTTCAGGGCTGAGTTTCTTCTTGATCCACAGGAACTTACGTTTGCCTGTGAAATCTTTCAGCAGCTTTTCCTGGCTCAGGTCAGGAAAGATCGCTGCCAACTCGGCAGAGACACGCTCCTTGTCGATCATCTGCAAAGGCTGCGCATAAAGCGAATGGGTTTCGAAATTCGTCGCCAGAATGCGCCCATGGCGATCCGTGATATCCGCGCGCTGCGCAAGGATCGCGCTGCCGCTGCTCGCCGCGCGTGGCTCGGCCGGCTCCGTTGCGGCCAAAACGCCCATACGTGCGCCGATCACGCCAAAGGCACAAAAGAAAATCACCGACAAGATCAGCAAACGCCCCTCTGCGCGCCCGCGCGCGGCATCGCGCATTTGCTCGTGGCGGATGCGCAGGTTCTCGCGCTCGATTGCATCTGGGTTTTCACCACTAGCGCGCGCCTCAAGAATGCGTGCAAGGGGGCGAAGTGGCGTGCGGATCATGGGAAAGTGCCCTCGCGGCGCGTCACGGCTTCGCCGCCGTTCATGCCCGACACATCCACAGGATTGGTGATGATCAACTCAGGTTCGATAGGCTGCGGAAAGGCGACTTGATCGACCTTGCCAAACTGATCAGGGCGCAGCGGCAACAGACCCAAACGCTCGAAGTTCACTTCCGTCAAATCGCGCAGGCGATCAGGGCGGTTCAGGTAGGCCCACTCGGCGCGCAGCACAGTCAAACGCGCACGCGCTTGGCCGATTTCGCGGTTAAGTTTTTCGGTCTTGGCGATCTCCGCCTGTGTTTGATAATTCTCTTGGTAGGCCCAAAATGCCAGACCAATCACAGCAAGGGCAGTCACAATATATAACAATGAACGCATTTAACGGTCCCTTCGTAGCATCGGCATGCCCAGCGTTTTCGCCGCAATATCGCCCGCGGGCGCATCTGTGCGGCGCGCAAGGCGCAATTTGGCAGAGCGCGCACGGGTGTTCTGCGCAAGCTCATCCTCAGAAGCGGTGATGGCTTTGCGGCCCAGCAATTCGAACGCGGGTTTTTCCACGTCCATTTGCGGTGCAAAGCGATTTGGATTGCCAGTGGTGCCCGCACGGTTCTGCAAGAAGCGTTTCGCCATGCGATCCTCGACAGAGTGGAACGTGACAATCGCCAGCAATCCACCGGGCTTCAGCACTTTTTCAGCGGCCATAAGACCTTGATAGAGCTCACCATATTCATTGTTCACCGCGATGCGCAGCGCTTGAAAGCTGCGCGTCGCGGGATGGCTTTGCCCGGGCTTTTTGCGCGGCAGGCATTTTTCAATCAGATCAGCGAGTTGCAACGTGGTTGTGATTGGCGTGCTTTCGCGCAGCTCAAGAATAGCTCGCGTAATGCGGCGCGAGGCGCGTTCCTCTCCGTAGTTATAAAGGATCTCTGCAATCTCTTCGGCGCTATAGTCATTGACGATATCCGCAGCGCTTTGCCCAGCTTGGCCCATACGCATATCAAGCGGTCCGTCGCGCATAAACGAAAAACCACGCTCTGCGATGTCAAGCTGCATGGAGGAGACCCCAAGGTCGAGGACAACCCCGTCGAGCCCTTCTGCGAAATCCGCCATGTTGGAAAAGACGTCATGCTGCTGGATTAATCGCTCGCCATAAGCCTCTGCCCAAGGCGCGGCCATCTCAAAGGCCAAAGGATCGCGATCAACTGCAATGACACTGCCCGCGCCCGCATCAAGCAGCGCGCGCGTATAGCCACCTGCCCCGAATGTGCCATCCAGCCAACTGCCGGAAATCGGATCAGCCGCCTTGAGGATAGGCTCTAGTAGGACAGGAATGTGAGGAGCAGAAAGGGCAGCCTGCATCATGGATCACTCCGCAGGACTTGCTGTAGGGGCGCTATCGAGAAACTCAAGCGGGTCGAAATCATCGGGCAGCTCTTCGAGCCATTCTTCTGTTTTCGACAGCTCTTCGGCCTCATATGTTTCGGTTTTCCAAATCTGGAACGTGTCACCCGCCGCGATAAAGAAGGCTTCTTTATCCAGCTCGATCTTGGAGCGCAGCTTCGCTGGAAGTACCAAGCGGCCTGTCTCGTCAATCGTTGTGGGGAAAGATTGGCCATGGAAGAGACGCTGAAGCATTTTACGCTGCATTGATCCACGTGGGAGGGCGTCGATCTTTGCGTCCAACTCCTCGATCGCTTCCATGGTGTAACACTCAAGGTAATTGCGACGGTGATCGCCGTACACAATAACCAATTCAGGCGCGAGACCGTCGGTCCAATTGGGGTCCGCCGCTTCGATTACACGACGAAAAGAGGCTGGGATAGAGACCCGCCCCTTTGTATCCACCTTATGG
>CAYQZI010000095.1:0-11802 GCA_964421835.1 uncultured Planktotalea sp. | reverse complement strand
CTGCGGCCACTTGCACCGCCTCTTCCGGCTTCGCCTCTGGCTCTGGAATAAAGGAGGCGCCCGCTGATGTGAAACTTGGCAAACCGTCGGGTTTGGCTGGGTTCATCACCGATTCAGAGCCGCCCTCTGCCGGTGTGTTCACCAAAAACACCGAGCGCATGGAGACCGTGACTTCGTCCTTACAGTTGCTCATGCAGGGCTCAGCGCTGAACGCGGCATATTCCGTTTCCGGGCGATCATCGATGACAAAGCCACCCTCATTCGGCATCTCAAAAGCGCCAAGATTTTCATGGGTCAGCTCGAACTCATCGTCGATCAGATCGTTGGAATAAAGGATATATGCGACAATCGCATAGGTCTCATCGGGGCTGAGCGTGCCAGCCTCGCCAAAGGGCATTGAGCGGTAGACATAGTCATAGACCGTGGACAGATGCGGCCAGTAAGAGCCAACTGTTTTCACCGGATCCTCATCGCCAAGCGTATCGAACCCACCTGCAAGGACAGGCCAATTGTCAACGCCTTCGGCAAAGTCGCCATGACACGCGGCGCATTTATCCGCGAACAGCTCTTCGCCGTCATAGGCATTGCCCGTTCCCACAGGAAGTCCGCGCCCATCTGGCAGAACGTCAACGTCCCAAGCGGCAATTTCTTCCGCCAACGCTTCGCGGCCCAGACCGAATGCGCCGTCGCGCGCCGGTGCAGGCGCGGTCAAAGAGGTCGCCATGGGGCGTGCTTCGAGTTCGGCGATCTTGGCTTTCGCTGTGTCCTGCACAAGTGCGATTTGTGTTTTGAGATCGCTCGCTTCGGCTTGTTGCTCAACCAGTTGGGCTTCAGCTGCTTGCGCTTGGGCGCGGGCCAATTCAGCTTCGTCGGCTTTGTAGCTGCGGGTCATGGTGCCGTAAGCGCCGCCCAAAACGATGCCTGTGACGCCAAGCGCCGGGAGGAGGATATTAGGAGACTTCGACATTCTCAGCGACCCCTTCTGCATTTACGTACCAAGTCTGGATACAGTTGTTGTGATAAACCGAGTTTTCGCCGCGCACGTCGCGCAGCTGCTCTTTGGTGGGTTGCACGTAGCCGGTCTCGTCCATCGCGCGGGCTTGCAGCAGCATTGGCGCTCCGTCCCAATCGGTATCAAGATAGAAACGCGTCAGCGCTTTGGTATCGCCCTGTTTGCCAAGGCGCGCGGTTTCCCAAGTGATGCCGCCATCTTTAGAGACGTCCACGCGGGTGATTTGCCCATGACCGGACCACGCAAGGCCGGAAATGACCAAAGGCCCTTTGCCATGCTCAATCGGCATTTGCGGACTGGGCGAGGTGATCACGGATTTCGCATCCATCACCCATGTCCATTTGCGCGCTGTGCCGTCCTCTAGCACATCCGTGTATTTGCTGGTTTCTTCACGGCTTTCAGTTGGCGCATCAGATACTTCGATACGGCGGAGCCATTTAACCCACATGTTGCCTTCCCAGCCCGGCACAACAAGGCGCACAGGATAGCCGTGTTCCATACGTAGCGCTTCGCCGTTGGCTTTGAACGCAACAAGCACGTCGTCCAGCGCCTTTTCCATCGGGATAGACCGCCCGTTAGAGGATGCATCCGCGCCCTCCACATAGACCCACTTGTCTTTCAGATCGCCCGCAGCGCCAAGACCAGCTTCATTCAGCAATGCGCGCAGTGGAACACCGGTGTATTCCATGTTGTGGATCATACCGTGGGTGAACTGCACGCCATTCAGCTGTGCGCCTGCCCATTCCATGCCGGTATTGGCGGCACATTCGCAGAAATACACATGGTTTTCACGCGGGAAGCGCTCTAGATCGGCGTAAGAAAATACAAGAGGTTTGTCGACCAAGCCATTGATCATCAAGCGATAATCTTCTTTGCGCAGCTCAATTGCACCCGAGTGATGACGCTCAAACGCGCAGCCTTGCGGGGTGATCGTACCCTCTAGCGCATGGATCGGCGTGAAGTTGATCGATGAAATCGGCGAGGCTGTCAGCCACTCCACATTGCGGCGCACCACATGGGATTCAAACTCGATCGGCATGCCGTAGGGGGTTTCATCCACGCCAACCCCGGTGATTGACGCCCATTCTTGCACATCTGTGATCAGCGGATCAGCGCTTTGCGCGCTCGCCGCGCCCGCGGCGCCGCCAACGGCAACCGCCGCACTGCCCCGCAAAAACGCGCGGCGTGAGGGTTTATGCATCTCGTCCATGTCTCAAACTCTCTGTTATGTTTCGATTATACGCCGATGACTTCGACGCTGTTATTCTCTTCGACCGTGACAGTGCCAAGCTTCGCGATATGGCTTTCCACCACGTCCCAAATCTGCGGCCCTTCGGTATTTTCATTCACTGACGCCCAGCCTGCGACCACATAGGCACGCGCGGGATCAATCGGCTCGCCCGTGCTGAGCAACGTCATGTTGCTGATGCGCTGCCCTTGTGGCTTGGACACATCGATGCGGTAGCCAAGGCCACCCGTGCGCACCATGTCGCCACCTTGCTGATAGTAGGGATCGGGGTTAAAGATATTGTCGGCCACATCCTCAAGCACGACTTGCAAGAATTCACCTGTCATTTCAGTTCGATACGCTTCGCCGTAGCTCATCGAGGTGACGCCAAAAATGTCCTCGCGGGTGATATCCTGACCCGGCACCATCGATGGCCCCCACCGCACACCGGGGCTTAGGGCAATCTCTGCATCGCGCTCGGACAAGAGCGCATCACAAATCACATCATCCCATGTGCCATTGAAATTACCGCGGCGATACAACAGGCTGTCGGTCTGCCCGATGACTTCGGCCATCTCTGCAGCGTAGGGCGCGCGCTCTGCATCGATCAGCGCAGCGATCTCTTTGTCGGGCTCAATCACATCGGAAAAGATCGGGATCAGCTTGGTGCGGTAGCCCATCATGCGACCATCGCGAATGTCCAGATCAACGCGACTAACAAATTTACCGTTCGAGCCTGACGGCAGGATGATCGTCTCACCCACAACAACAGGTTCAG
This sequence comes from uncultured Planktotalea sp., assembly GCA_964421835.1. Taxonomy (GTDB): domain Bacteria; phylum Pseudomonadota; class Alphaproteobacteria; order Rhodobacterales; family Rhodobacteraceae; genus Planktotalea. The sequence continues at coordinate 8,784 of CAYQZI010000095.1, read as the reverse complement.
GCAGAGCATCATGGGTATGGCCGGACAAGATCACATCGATCCCTGGCACCACGCTTGCCATCTTTTTATCAACGTCAAAGCCATTGTGGCTTAGCACGACAACGCACTCGGCACCCGCTGCACGCACCTCTTGCACCATGGCGTTCATGTTTTCATCGCGAATACCGAAGGAGTATTCAGGGAACATCCAACCTGGATTTGCGATTGGCATATAAGGAAAGGCTTGACCGATCACAGCAATCTTGGTGCCGCCGCGCTCGAACATTTGGTATGGTTTGAACATTTCCGCGGGTTCATCCCACTCGGCGTCAAAGATGTTTTGACCAAGCGCCGCAAAGGGCAGATTTTCAAGGATTTCATGCACGCGATCACTGCCAAGAGTGAATTCCCAATGGAAGGTCATCGCATCGGGTTTCAGCGCATTCATCACGTTGACCATGTCCTGACCAGCGGTCTTGTGACAGGTATAAGAGCCATGCCACGTATCGCCGCCATCAAGCAGGATTGCGTCGGGGCGATCTGCGCGGATTGCATTGATCACGGTTGCGACGCGGTCCAGCCCGCCTACGCGGCCATAGGCCTGCGCAAGGGACGAAAAATCGCCAGAGCTCAGTGCATAATGGCTTGGGCTGCCATCCGCGATACCGTAGGCGGCGCGAAAATCCGCACCGGTGATATGCGGCACAACGCCTTTGTTTTCGCCAACGCCAATGTTGATCGAAGGTTCGCGAAAATGGATAGGCTTGAGCTGCCCATGGATATCGGTGACATGGATCAGCGAGACATTTCCAAAGGTATCAAATTCAAGCAGTTGATCTTGGCTCAGACTTTGCTGCGCGCCCAGACGCGCCCAATTGCCAAAACCAGATGCGCCAACCAGCGCGGATGCGGCCATGCTGACCTGAAGAAAATCGCGACGATTGATCATTGGGTGCTTCGTCCTTGATACACATGCGCATAATTGAATGCGACGGAGAAAAGAAAACCCCACACCAATTAGGCGCAGGGTTAAACGTTGATTTAGTTTCGGACAGAGGGTCCTTCGACACTTAGGCCATTGCCGCGCGATGCGACATAAAGCTCAAGTGCAACAAACGCGTCAGAGCCCGGGCTGTATGTTTCAGCGCGTGTGTCGCGTACACAGCCTTTGAAACGCGCATGCGCGGAGTTCAGCTTGGTGTTCTTCAAGCGGTATGTTGGGAAACCGTTGATCTGACCTTGGCTCAGGTGATCGGCGCGGATCATCATGCCGTAGCTGTCCTCATGGCAGTTGGCGCAAGACAACTCAAGCTGACCTGTACGCGCATAGTACAGCTCTTTGCCCTGCTCCCACGTTGATTGCGCAGGACCGTCGATTGCGACGTTCACAGGCATACCACGCGACACAGAGGCAATAAGCGCCACCATATCAGTCATATCACCGCCAGTGTATTTCCACTTTTCAGCGCCCATACGTTCTGTGCGGCAGTTGTTGACCTCCATCGCGACGGTCGTGACTTTGCCCTGCTCTTCGTTGAACTTGGGATAAACCGCGCGCACGCCCGCCATGTCCTCGGACGCACCATGGCAGCTTGCGCATGATTTGCCCTCGGAGCCGTCAACCGTGTCCCAGTCTTCCTGCGCGTTTTCAACGCCGATCATACCCGGGTTGTCAAAGTCATCCATTTGAAACGCTTGCGTTTCATCAGACCGGAAGCGCCAGCCAGAATAGATCGTGTCAACATTCTCCAAATGCGCAGGCGCTTTGACCTCTGTTACGATCTCGATCTCGCCATTGATGGTCAGCTTGTCTTGATCTGCGTCCGCGAACGCACCCGAAGCAATGCCAGATGCAACCGCGAAAGCAAAAGCTGCTTTTAGCTTTGTTGTATTTTTCATTTTTCCTCCCTGACGCAGATGCGTTACCCTACTGCGATTGACTTGGACTCTTCGTAAACAGAGCCGTCATCATCATACCAAGCGAACGTGAAGTCACCGCTTTCGGGGACAACTGCGTCGAACTGAAAATACGGGTTGGTCGAAATCGCTGGCTCAAGCGTCACATCGATGACGTTCTCACCGTTAAAATCAGCCGTGAAACGGTTGATGATCGAGCGCGGGATGGCGTTGCCATCATCGTCTTTGCGCTGACCGCTTTCCATCTTGTGACTGATCAATGTTTTGATCGTGATTGTTTCGCCAGCGGATGCCGTTTTAGGGACTTTGACGCGGGGCTTTACACCTTTAGCCATGTTGTTTCTCCTCGTGTCTTTGCTTAGCCGCCGCAGCCGCCGATGGTTACTTTAATGTTCGATTGCGCTTTCTGGAACGATCCGTCTTCCATCTGTGCGATCGCAACAACATTCTGCGTTCCCGCCAAACGGATCCGCGTGGATGCGCTGCGCGATGCGCTCAAAGCGCCGAACTTGAAGCTTGCAACGCTTGGCGTTGGGTTGCCGTCTGCGAAAAGAGCGACCATGACAGCGCCCGGTGCATCGAATGAAATTGGAACTGTGTTTCCGTTTTCAGCGATCTCTGGCGCAGTGATCGTCAGAGCGCCCTCGCCCAGCTCTGCACCGCCTGTGATTTCTGCGATTGCATCATCTGCAAGCGAAGCAAAGGCTGGCATCGCGCCAAAACCTGCTGCAACCGCTGCGCCAGAGCTGATCGCAATCATATTACGTCTCGTGAGTTTCATCATATTCTCCTTGTGCTTGACGCCACTCATTCCGTCAGCGTGGTCAAATACGCCACAACATCTTCGACCTGCTGTGCAGTCAGAAGTGGCTCAGGGTTTCCGGGGTGCGCTTTGCCTGTGTAGGCGTCGCCAAGACGAAGGAAACCTTCGGTCTTGTAAAACGAAGGCATCATCGTGCCCTCAAAGACAATCTTGGCATTCGCCACGATTCCACGCAGCTCTGCTTCGCTCCAGCGATCCGCGGCACCGTCAAGGGCCGGTCCGATTTCGCCTTGAAACGCCAGATAATCGAGCGAAGAGATCTGATGGCAAGCGATGCAATTGCCTGCACCCTTGTTCATTATCTTTTCACCTTCCGCTGCATCACCGGGCTTGCCGCTCAGTGAAACCGCGACAGCGCCGTCTTCATACACAACGTCGGACGGCGCGACTGCATCTGCCGCAACCCCCGTCGCTAAGACCACAGACAGCGCTGCGCTTGTTGCCAGAATCTTCATATTGCCTCCCTTAGTTTCCAGTACACTACTGCACACAATTCCGTCATGGCAACTACAAATTCAAATAAATGAATTTTTCTATTATTGTGCAGTTGCAGCATTTTTTCGAGTGTTAGCCGCTTTGCTCTGCAAACTTGCGCGCGTGGTATTTCTGAAACGGCTCGTCCGTTTTATAGCCCTCTTCTACCACCCAAGTGAGCATATTCAGCGTTGTCCATTTGCCAAAGGCCCCGGGCATGTTTGCTACAGCGGCTTGCGTTGCCATGGCGCCGCCGTCCACTTCGTTTGGAAAGAAATAGATGCTTGGCGTGAACAAAGCGCCCCAGCGTTTCACCATGTTTTTCTCGGCCAGTGCCGTGCCATCAAAGTCCGTGACCTCGATGTCGCCAAACATATTGATCTGCACGACAAAGAAATTTTCTTCGATGTAATCGTTCACCTCAGGGAGCGAAAAGACCTCTTCATGCATCTTTTTGCAATAGATACAGCCGCGCTGCTCGATGATGATCATAAGGCGTTTGCCCTCGGCGTTTGCTTCGTCCAGATCCTCGCTAAGGTCCTTGAACGTATCGCGCATCCAGCTGGCTTTGTGCAGACCATCATCGCCAATCTCGGCCGCCAATGTGGTGGCGGCAATTAGCGCCGCACAGGTCAGGGTGAAAAATCTTAACATCGTGATACCTCTCTTGATTAGCCAATCGTGCTGAACCACGGAATGTGCTCCAACATCCATTGCGCAATGATATTTATGGAATTGGTGGCGATCAGCAGACCAAAGACGATAAGCAAAGCGCCCATAAGCTTTTCGATAAGCCCCAAATGCCGCCGAAAGCGCGCCATGAAGGTCATGAACGGGCCAATGAACAAAGCCGCAATGACAAACGGCAAAGTCATGCCAACGCCATAGGCAAAGAGCAGCAATGCGCCCTGCCCTGCGCTTTCTTGACCCGCCGCAGTGAACAAGATCGCCGCCAGCACAGGCCCGACGCAGGGCGTCCAGCCAAAGGCAAAAGCCAGGCCAATGACAAAGGCTCCGAGATAGCCGACATTACTGGTGCTCCCCGCATCGGCGCGAAACTGGCGATACAGAATGCCAATCTTGATCACGCCCAAGAAATGCAGACCCATCGCGATGATAATCGCCGCCGCAATCCAGCGCAGAACATCAAAATAGGCACGCACCATCTGGCCAAAGACCGTCGCCGTCGCGCCAAGCCCCATGAAAACTGTGATCACCCCAAGCGCAAAACAGCAGGCCGCAATGACCGCGCGCAGCCGCACCTGCGGCGAAACCTTTGCATCCGCAGCGATTTGATTCATGCTTACGCCGGCAAGGTAGCTTAGGTAAAACGGAACAATCGGCAGGATACAGGGCGACAGAAACGACAAAAGCCCTGCGAAACCCGCCCCAAAGAAAGACACATCAAACATCTTTGCGCAGACCTTTGCTTGAAATATTCAAAAAATAGATTATGTATATTTTATCATACCGTCAATGAACTGGTAAAACCCGTGCTGAAAGCCGCCCTCGCAAGTCTCGTCCTATTGGCCCCGCTGCCTGCCCTCGCAGAGCCGTATCTGTTGATGGCCGAAGAAGACGGCTGCTTTTGGTGCGCACGCTGGAACAATGAGCTGGGGCACATTTACCCCAAAACCGCAGAGGGCAAAGCGGCCCCGCTCAAACGCTACGATCTGCATAGCCAGACGCCCGATGTAACATTTGCAACGCGCGTTCATTTTACACCCACCTTTATATTGGTCGAGAATGGCGTCGAGCTTGGCCGCATTGAAGGCTATCCGGGCGAGGATTTCTTTTGGGCTTTGCTTGCTCAAATGATCACCCGCGCCGGTATTTCCTTGGAAGAGGCGAGCTGACCCCCTATGACCCTTCATATGAACACGCATACAGACACCGCTCCGATCACGCGTCTCCCTGTCTTTGACAAGAATATGTGCGCGGAAGATCTGGAAAAGATGATGAGCAACGCGCAGTTGGCCTCCAACTTCCTCAAGGCGATTAGCCATGAAGGGCGGTTGATGATCCTATGTCATCTCGCCTCTGGTGAAAAATCGGTGACCGAGCTGGAAGACTTGCTGTCCTCGCGCCAAGCCGCTGTATCGCAGCAATTGTCGCGCTTGCGGCTTGAGGGATTGGTTACGCCGCGTCGAGACGGCAAGACGATTTACTACAGCTTGACAGATGACCGCCCGAAACAGATCATGGAAGTGGTTTACGACCTTTTCTGCAGGGACGACTGATCAAACACCTCGCCAGTGTTTGGACAAAGGGAATGCCAAATGTTGGATCTATTCGGAGAAGCGAATCTTGCGGCTCTCGTCGGGTTATTCGGCGGGATCGCGCTCGGGCTTGCCGCGCGCATTGGGCGCTTTTGCACTCTGGGCGCCATCGAGGATTATCTCTACGGAAAAGATGACGCGCGCCTGCGTATGTGGGGCATTGCGATTGGCGTTGCGATCATTGGCGCACATCTGGCGCAGTTTTTTGGTTTGTTTGACCCTGCGGCTTCGGCATATTTGACGCGCGTTTGGAGCCCTGCAGGCACAATTATTGGCGGCTTGATGTTTGGCTACGGCATGGCGCTGAGCGGGAATTGTGGTTACGGCGCGCTTGCACGCCTTGGCGGCGGCGATTTGCGCTCTTTTATGATTGTGATTGTCATGGGCCTGTCGGCTTATTTCGTCATGTCCGGCCCTTTGGCGCATGCACGCGTTTGGGCCTTTCCGGTCATTGAAAATACGCAGCAACCTCAAGGGTTTACGCAACTCTTCCAGCAGTTTGGCATTTCGGCTCATATCACCGGCCTGGCGATTGGCGGGTTGCTTGTGATCATCGCCTTGTCGAGCCCTGAAATGCGCCGCGCCCGCGCTCAGATCTTTTGGGGCGTCATTGTTGGCCTTGCCATTGTGTCCGGCTGGCTGGGCACTCATTGGATCGCCGAGAACGGCTTTGCGGTTGAACCGATTGAAACCCACTCCTTCGCGGCCCCGATTGGCGATACGATTTACTACGCGATGACCGCCTCTGGAAATACGCTTTCCTTTAGCGTTGGCTCTATTGCTGGCGTAGTTATCGGCGCCGCGCTTGGCTCATACTCAAAGGGGCATTTTCGCTGGGAAGCTTGCGATGATCCGCGCGAGTTAAAGCGCCAGATTTTTGGCGCGGCTCTGATGGGACCGGGCGCAATTCTTGCGGTGGGATGTAGCGTTGGCCAAGGTATTTCAGCGTTTTCTGTGCTCGCGTTTAGCGCGCCTGTCGCTTTCATCGCGATCTTTGCTGGCGCGGCCCTTGGACTTCGGCAATTGATCACGGGATTCGCCAGAGTTTAATGCCAGCATCGCAAGATGAACAACGCCGCATAACACTTTGAAAACTTGAAAGTAATGGTGCGGGTGAAGGGACTCGAACCCCCACGCCTCGCGGCGCCAGAACCTAAATCTGGTGCGTCTACCAATTCCGCCACACCCGCACTTGAGCGCCTCTTAGCAAAGCCAATCCGCCATGGCGAGAGGAAAAGTCGATTGAGACAAAAAATACGGCTTTACGAAATCGCAAGGTGTCGCCGCGATAAGACGCTCATGGAATCACAAAGACACAAAAGACTAGCCGCGCGCGCCAAAACCCGCTACCAATCTGATCATAAGGTCGAAAATGACCATGAGAGCAGACATAGGATATCGCCAATGGAGCCAAAAATGGCCCGGCGCATTCACGAGGATCAGGCCTCGGAAAACCAAACGGTGCAGAAAGCTTCTGTACAGTCAGGTTTTTGCGCAGACACAATCATTCTGACAATGGACGGTGAGCTTTTGGCGCGGGATATCGCTCCCGGGGACCGCATTATTACTCGGGACGCTGGCATGGTGAAGCTGCTCGGCGTGCGTCGCAAGCGCGTGGTCTGCGATGCGGTGTGCATCAAAGCAGACTCGCTTGGCCACACCCGCCCGGCAGAGGATGTTACCCTGCCGTGCGGCGCGGAGATTCTGATCCGCGACTGGCGTGCAAATGCGATGTATGGTGCCAAACAAGCGCTGGTCAGTGCGCAAGACTTGCAAGACGGTGAATTCATCAAGGTGATGGAAAAGCAGTCGCTTGAAATCGTGGAATTTATATTCGACACGCCTCATATTCTCTATGCAGGCGGACTTGAAGTGCGCTGTCAGACGGGCGAATAAACCACAAAGACACGCGTTGCGCGCGTGCTCTTTGGTCCTGAAAGGCGCGTAAGTTTTATTTTTGACTAATTTTTAAGCATCATGCTTAAATTTGCGCCTCGCGTCATTTATCAAAGCTTGGTTTGTACGTTTTCGGGGCCATTGTATTTGAGACTCCTCTTCCAAGATGATCTGACACTCCCAAGCAGCTTTCCGGAGGGGTCAGTCATGAAAAAAATCGAAGCGATCATCAAACCATTCAAGCTCGATGAAGTGAAAGAAGCACTTCAAGAGGTGGGCGTTCAAGGACTTAGCGTCATCGAAGTCAAAGGCTTCGGGCGTCAGAAAGGTCACACAGAGCTTTATCGCGGCGCAGAATACGTCGTGGATTTCCTGCCAAAGGTCAAAATCGACGTGGTTTTGGACGACGACCAAGTGGACGCCGCGATCGATGCGATCGTCAATGCCGCGAAAACCGACAAGATTGGCGATGGCAAGATTTTTGTCAGCCCTGTCGAGCAAGCCATTCGCATCCGCACCGGCGAGTCCGGTTCTGACGCACTCTAATCTCCCGAACGAAACACTATCTTAACTATAAAGGACAATAGGCATGAGTATTGAAGCCGTTCTCAAACAAATCAAAGACGAAGACGTCGCTTATGTCGACATCCGCTTTACCGACACGCGCGGTAAAGTGCAGCACGTCACAGTGGACTGCGACCTAGTTGACGAAGACTTCCTTGAGGAAGGTTTCATGTTCGACGGTTCGTCGATCGAGGGTTGGAAGTCCATCGAGAATTCCGACATGAAATTGCTGCCGGACACAACATCCGCCTACCTTGACCCGTTCTACGCAGAAAAAACGCTCTGCCTGCACTGCTCTATTGTTGAGCCAGACACGGGCGAAGCATACGAGCGCGACCCGCGCGGCACAGCTGAAAAAGCCGAAGCTTACCTAAAAGCATCCGGCATCGGTGACGTAGCCTACATGGGTCCAGAAGCGGAATTCTTCCTTTTTGACGATGTGCGCTACTCTAACACGATGAACAAAGTGTCCTTTGAAGTTGACGCGACAGACGCGGCTTGGAACACAGATACAGAGTACGAAATGGGCAACATGGGCCACCGCCCTGGCGTCAAAGGTGGTTACTTCCCAGTTAACCCAATTGACGAATCCCAAGACCTGCGCGGCGAGATGCTCTCCACGATGAAGCGCCTTGGCATGAAGGTCGACAAGCATCACCACGAAGTTGCGTCCTGCCAGCACGAGCTTGGCCTGATCTTCGACAGCCTGACAAAGCAAGCTGACGAACTTCAGAAGTACAAATACGTGATCCACAACGAGGCGCACGCTTACGGCAAATCCGCAACATTCATGCCAAAGCCGATCTACGGCGACAACGGCACAGGGATGCACGTGAACATGTCCATCTGGAA
>CAYQZI010000094.1:0-11809 GCA_964421835.1 uncultured Planktotalea sp. | reverse complement strand
GCGGATGGTGCTGTGGCATATGAGCAGGTCGTGCAGGTTATGGGGGCTTTGAATGCAGGCGGGTTCAGCGATATTGGCCTTGTAACAGATACCGGCGGTCCTGAGCTTAACGCCGATCTCGCGGACAACTAGGGCGCGGGCGGTGCAAAAGAGCACCTATATCTCGGCAGGCGGACACGCGCTGCTGCTGGGTTATGCTTTTTTCGGTGGGCTGTTTGATGCAGAGCCGTTGGAATTGCCAACGATGGATATTTCGGTGGTGTCCGAGGCGGAGTTTGCAGCGCTGACCGCACCCGCACAACCGCCTGATGTTGAGCCTATCGCGCCAGAGCCGATCTTAAGCGCACCTGAGCCAGAACCAGAGCCGGTTGTTCCTGAGCCTGAACCTGTGCCAGTCCCCACGCCCGAGCCAGTTCAGATCGCTGAGCCAGAGCCAATTCCCGAGCCTGTGATCGCGCCGGAACCTGTGCCTGAGCCCCTTCCTGAACCGCTTCCAGCGCCAGAACCGCTGCCTGAGCCGGTGCCTGAAACTGTTGTTATTCCCGATCTAGCGCCTGATGTATCGCTGCGCCCCAAGCCACGCCCTGCGGATCGTGTTGCACCCGAAGCAGTTGCCGCACCTGAACCGGATGTGGAGATAGACAACACCGCGCAAGAGGCGACGCAGCCGAGCGAAAATGCCGAGCAAGTGGTTGAAGAGCAATCAGAAACTGCGCCGGAGGAAGCGGCAACAGAGATAGTAACAGAGGCAGAGCAACCATCCGCCACTGCACCCACCTCAACTGTGCGCCCCAAATCGCGGCCACGTGAAACCGCGACCGAAGCGCCTGACACATCAGCGGCGGTGAATGCCGCCTTGGCCGAAGCTTTGGGTGAGCCAGCGGCGAGTGATGACACAAGCGGACCAACCTTGACCGCAGGCGAAACCAACGCGCTGCGCCTTGCGGTGCAAAACTGCTGGGTCGTCGATGTGGGCAGCCAAGCGGCGAATGTCACTGTGGTGATCGGCATGTCGATGGATGTGCGCGGCAAGGTTACGCCCGGCAGTTTGCGTCTAGTGAGTTCTTCCGGCGGGGAGGGTTCGGCGGTGGAAACAGCCTTCCAATCCGCGCGCCGTGCGATTTTGCGCTGTCAGAAGGAAGGCTATGATCTACCTGATGACAAATATGAGCAGTGGAAAGAGATCGAAATGACCTTCAATCCAAAAGATATGCGCATTCGGTGAGTCTGATCGGTCACAAACTCGGCAAGCACACGCCTATACCGCTCGAATACGGCGCAAGGCCCTTTTTTATAACGTGAACACGCCTTAGAGTGTGGAAAAAAGATTGAAGCAGGACAGGCAATGACCCTGAGAGTATGTATCGCACTTTTGGCAATCTGCGTATTGCCTTTTTCGGCGCTTGCCCAAAGTGGCCCACTGCGCATTGAAATCACCGAAGGCGTCGTGGAGCCCATGCCCTTTGCCGCGCCGAATTTCGTCGCCGAAAGCAGCGCAGCGAATGAATTTGCCGAGCGTTTGGCACGGGTTGTGGTCAGCGATCTTTCTGGCACGGGCCTGTTTCGCGAAGTGCCGCGCGATGCCTATATCAGCCAGATCACCAGCTTTGATGCGCCGGTGCAATATGCCGATTGGAAAGCAATCAACGCGCAGGCTTTGGTCACTGGCGCGGTGAATGTGAGCGGCTCTAACCTTAGTGTGAAGTTCCGGGTCTATGATGTGTTTTCCGGCGCAGAGCTTGGCTCTGGGCTGCAATTTGCGGGCACAACGCAGGGCTGGCGGCGCATGGCGCATAAAGTGGCCGATCAGGTCTATGCGCGCATCACGGGCGAGGATCCCTATTTCGACAGCCGTGTGGTGTATGTTTCTGAACAGGGGCCAAAAGACAAACGCCGCAAGCGTCTTGCGATCATGGATTATGACGGCGCGAATGTGCAGTTCTTGACCGGCTCCGAGCATCTTGTGCTGGCCCCGCGCTTCTCGCCTACGGGTGATCGCGTGCTTTACACGTCTTACGAGACAGGCTTCCCGCGCATTTATGTGCTTGATGTGGGCAATGTGCAGCGCCGTGTACTTGAAAGCCAAGAAGGGTCCATGAGCTTCGCGCCTCGTTTCTCGCCCGATGGGCGCACGGTGGTCTATTCGCTCGCGCGCGGTGGCAACACGGACATTTTCCGCATGGATGTGGCCAGCGGCTCTAGCGCGCGCCTGACCTCTGCCCCCTCTATCGAGACCGCGCCAAGCTATAGCCCCGATGGCAGCCGCATCGTGTTTGAAAGCGATCGCTCGGGCAGTCAGCAGATCTATATTATGGGCGCAAACGGCGGCGAGCCGAAGCGTATCAGCTTTGGCAAAGGGCGCTACGGAACGCCGGTTTGGTCGCCGCGCGGTGATTTGATCGCCTTTACCAAACAATCCAAGGGCCGCTTTCATATTGGCGTGATGCGCACCGATGGCTCGGAAGAGCGGCTGTTAACAGCCTCTTTCCTCGATGAAGGCCCCACATGGTCGCCCAATGGGCGCGTCATCATGTTCACCCGCGAAACCCAAGGCGCGGCAGGCTCTGCCTCGCTTTACTCCGTTGATATCTCGGGGCGAAACCTCAAACGCATTCTGACAAATGGCGGCGCCTCCGATCCTTCGTGGTCGCCACTTCAACGCTAAATGAACACACATAATAAAAAGCAGTGAGACAGACAGATGAAAATGATCACCAAGGCAGTTCTACTGACCAGCGTGCTTGCGCTTGCCGCTTGCTCGAACAAATCCGATTTCGAGGGCGATGATTTCGTTGACCTGAATGCCGCTGGAAACAGTGGCTTTGACGATGGCGCAGGCACCGGGTTTGACGCTGCAGGTGGTGCGAATGATCCTGCCTCAGTCGCGTTCTTCCAGCAAAGCGTGGGGGATCGCGTGCTTTTTGAGGTCGATCAATCCTCGCTCACGGGGCAGGGCCGTTTGATCCTTGATGGGCAAACCCGTTGGCTAAGCGAGAACGCTGATTACACCGCAATCATCGAAGGGCACGCCGATGAGCAGGGTACGCGCGAATATAACGTCGCTTTGGGCGAGCGCCGCGCCAATGCTGTGCGCGATTATCTGGTGTCCAAGGGCATCGCCAGCTCACGGCTTCGTGTCGTAAGTTATGGCAAGGAACGCCCGATTGAGATTTGCAGCCAAGAGGGCTGTTATGCTAAGAACCGCCGCGCGGTGACTGTCCTTGCAGCGGGGCTCTCCGGCTAGGATCAGCTCTAAAGGGAAATGACATATGACGGCATGTTTGAAACGTGGTTTTGCAGCGGCCGCGCTGTCATTTTGTCTCTTGCCGGGCTTTGCTGTTGCGCAAAGCGCAGGTGCGCAAACGCTGGCAGACATTCGCCAGGATCTGACGGTTCTTTCGGTTGAAATGAAGCGTTTGCGGCGCGAGCTGTCCACAACCGGCAGCTCTGCTCCTGCGCTGAGCACGGGCTCTGCGACGGATCGGATCGAGTCAGTCGAGGGCGAATTGCAACGCCTGACAGGCAAGATAGAGCAGCTTGAATTTCGTATTGAGGGCATTGTGAAAGACGGCACCAATCGCATTGGCGATCTTGAGTTTCGCTTGGTCGAGCTTGAGGGCGGTGATGTCTCCGCGCTTGGCGAAACCAGCACGCTTGGCGGCGGTGATGCGCCGAGTACGCCAGCCGTTGTCGCACTTCCAAGCGGCACGGATTCGGGCGGAGCGCAGCTTGCCATGGGCGAGCAGGCAGACTTTGATGCGGCCAAAGCCCTGATGGAGGGAGGCGACGGCGCAGGCGCAGCGGCGCAGTTTGAACTTTTCACGCAGAATTACCCCGGCAGCCCCTTAGAGGGCCAAGCGCGCCTGATGCAGGGCGATGCTTATGACAGCGCTGGCAACATGCGAGACGCCGCGCGCGCCTATCTTGAGGGCTATTCCCGCGATCCAGCCAGCGACACTGCGCCAGAAGCTTTGTTTCGTCTCGGGCGCGCATTGGGACGCCTTGGCAAAGTGCCTGAGGCCTGCGTGACGCTTGGTGAAGTCGGCGCGCGCCATCCCGGATCAAGCGCGGCGAGCAGCGCAGCGGCTGAAATGACGGCGCTTAGCTGTAGCTGATGCTGAACACTGCGCTCATGGAAGGGCACCGCCCTTTGGGCATCGCCATTTCAGGCGGTAGCGATTCAACCGCCCTATTGATGCTCGCGGTGCAGGCTTTAGGGGCGACATATCTGCGCGCTGTCACGGTGGATCACGGCTTGCGCCACGCCGCAGGCGATGAGGCGCGCAGTGTTGGACAGCTTTGCGCGACGCTCGGTGTTGCGCATGATATCATAAAGCTTGATGTGAAAGCGGGCCCTGATCTGCAAGCCCGCGCCCGCACCGCGCGCTACAACGCGCTTGGTGATTGGGCCAAGAGCCACAACATTGCTGCGATTGCGCTAGGTCACACCAAAGACGATGTGGCCGAGACCTTCTTGATGCGGCTCGCGCGCGGCTCTGGAGTTGACGGCCTTGCACAAATGCCCGCGCAGTTCGCGCGTTTTGGCGTGACGTTTCTGCGCCCTTTGCTTGGCGTTGAGCGTATCGCGCTTCAAGGCACCCTGCGCGCGAGAGGCATTGCCTGGTGCGAAGACCCCTCTAACGCTGATCCGCGTTTCACGCGCGTACAAATGCGCCAAGCCCAACCGGAACTGGACGCTCTGGGCCTTACGAGCGAGCGGTTAAGCCAAACCGCTGCGTGGATGCGCGCAGCGTCAGACGTGCTTGAAAATGCGGCAGATACTTGGATTGACGCTCATGCATGGGCTGAGCATGGCGATGCGGTGTTTGACCTTGCCGCTCTTCAAAAGGCCCCACAGGAAACCGCTGCCCGCGTGCTCAGCCGCGTTTTGTGCAATATTTCCGGCAATCCCTATCGGCCGCGTTATTCGGCTTTGAACGCGCTGCTCCAAAGCACAACTGCGCAAACGCTGCATGGCTGCTTGGCCTATCCATACCGCGGCACGCTGCGCGTCACCCGCGAGTTGAACGCGCTCTCCTCTAATGAAGCAAGGTGGACAGTCTCTGGGCCGCTCAGCGCAGAGCATCACGTCAGGCCAATCGCTGCGCAGGGTTTAGAGCAGATCCCCAATTGGCGCGAGACCGCTCTGGTGCCGCGCCGTTCCTTGCTGAGCACACCGTCGATTTGGCTTGGCCGCAAACTCATCGCAGCGCCAATTGCAGCACCGCACCCAAAGTGGCACGCGATCGCTGCCAATCCACTTCGTCTTGCCAAATAAACTCAAATTCGCGAGCTCTCAGCTGCGCGCTGCTTTTTCGGCGATGCCCGACACACCCGAGCGCCGCTCTAACTCTGCCTCGACCTCAGCCAATGTCACGCCGCGCGCGGCGAGCATGACGAACAAATGATAAAGCACATCCGCCGCCTCGCAGGTCAGCGCAGCCTTATCGTCTTTCACCGCTTCGATGATTGCTTCGATGGCCTCTTCGCCGAATTTTTCGGCGCATTTTTCCGGTCCTTTCGCAAGCAGTTTGGCGGTCCAGCTGTTATCGCTTCCGCCCGTTTTGCGCGCCTCAATGGTTGCGAATAGCTCGTGCAGAACGCTCATGTTAACCTCACAGGGATACCGGCTGCGGCCATATGGGCTTTCGCCTGCGCCACAGTAAATTCGCCAAAGTGAAAGATCGATGCGGCCAGAACTGCGCTTGCTCCGCCTTTGGTGACGCCCTCTACAAGATGATCCAGCGTGCCAACGCCGCCAGAGGCAATGACGGGGACGTTCACCGCATCCGAAATGGCGCGGGTCAGCGGCAAGTTGAAACCTGATTTCGTGCCGTCGCGATCCATCGAGGTGAGCAGAATTTCACCCGCCCCTTTTTCGGCGACCAACCGTGCGAACTCAACCGCGTCAATGCCGGTTGATTTACGCCCGCCATGGGTGAAAATTTCCCAACGTCCGGGCTCTACCGTTTTGGCATCTATCGCGCAGACAATGCACTGGCTGCCAAACTGATCAGCAGCTTCGCTTAGAACATCTGGGCGTGCCACGGCGGCAGAGTTGAAACTGACCTTATCCGCGCCCGCAAGCAAGAGCGCGCGCACATCTTCCACTTCACGCACGCCGCCGCCGACCGTCAAAGGAATATAGCATTGCTCTGCTGTGCGGCGCACAACATCAAACATGGTGCCACGGTTTTCGTGTGTCGCGTGAATGTCGAGAAAACACAGCTCGTCAGCACCAGCAAGATCATAGGCGCGCGCGCTTTCGACAGGATCACCGGCATCGCGCAAGCCAACGAAATTCACCCCTTTGACGACGCGCCCGTCCGCCACATCAAGACAAGGAATAATGCGGGTTTTCAACATGCGCTGACCTCAATTTTTCTTGAAAAATTGCGCCCCGATTTTTCGTAGAAAAATCGCATCACCCGAGCACTTTCAAAGCAGCGCCCAAATCCAAAGCGCCATCATAAAGCGCGCGGCCAGAGATGGCCCCGTTCAAGCCAGCGCCGCAGTCGCGCAGCGCAATCAAATCCTCTAACGAAGAGACGCCGCCCGATGCAATCACAGGGATCGACACCGCGCGCGCCAAAGCTGCAGTCGCCTCAATATTCGGCCCCTGCATCGCGCCGTCGCGGTTGATGTCGGTGTAAATAATTGCCGCAACGCCCGCATCCTCGAATGAGCGCGCAAGGTCCGTGACCTCCACATCCGTCTCTTCAGCCCAGCCCTTGGTGGCAACTTTGCCGCCGCGTGCATCAATCCCAACGGCCACATGGCCGGGGAAAGCCTTGGCCGCCTCGCGAACCAAATCAGGGTTTTCCACCGCAACCGTGCCAAGGATGACCCGCTGCAATCCTTTGTCAAGCCAGCGCTCAATCGTCGCCATATCGCGAATGCCACCACCAAGTTGCGCCGGCACTTTGCACGCTTTCAAAATCGCCTCGACGGGCGCAGCATTCACTGGCTCGCCTGCAAATGCACCGTTTAAATCCACCAAGTGCAACCATGCGCAGCCTGCGTTCACAAATTTTATCGCCTGCGCCGCCGGATCGTCGCTAAACACCGTCGCTTTGTCCATTTCACCGCGCAGCAAACGCACGGCTTGGCCGTCTTTAAGATCGATTGCAGGGTAGAGGATCATCGCGCAAAGCCTTTTTCTTACTCGCGCTTCCAATCGCATGAGATCGCCGATTTTGCAACGGGCGTAGCGTCAACTCTTGCTTTGTTGCAAGCGCGCTTGCACTCTTTATAAAATCACACGGGAGAGAAACATGAAAACACTCATTACAGCCGCGACGCTTTCGCTGGTGACAGCAACAGGCGCCTTCGCCGATCCGGTCTATGGCACATGGCAAACCACGAAAGATGACAACGGCAACTCTGGCCTGATCGAAGTCTCTGCCTGTGGCAACAAGATCTGCGGCGTGCTTACGAATTCTTTCGATGCCAACGGCAAGTCCTTCAAGTCCGAGAACCAAGGCCGCAAGCTGATTTGGGATATGGTCAACACAGGTGGTGGCACCTACGGGAAAGGGAAGGCCTATTCGCCAGATCGAGACAAGACCTATGGCGGTAAACTCAAGCTATCTGGCAATCGTTTGACCGTTCAGGGCTGCGTGCTGAGCATTTGCCGCGACGGCGGCACGTGGCAGCGCGTTAACTGATCAAGGCGTCCACGTCAGAAAATTCGAGATCAGCCGCAGGCCCACCTGCTGGCTTTTCTCTGGATGGAACTGCATCCCGAGCATCGTGTCGCGCCCGACAATCGCTGTGATGTCACCTGCGTAATCCACATGGGCGAGCCGCTCTTCGGGCTTGGCCACATCGAAGTGATAGGAATGCACGAAATATGTGTGATCGCCCGTTTCAATCCCCTGAAACACAGGGTGGGGCGCGTCGATTACCAGATCGTTCCATCCCATATGCGGCACCTTCAAAGCGGCATCAGAGGGCTCGATTTTCACCACTTCACCATCGATCCAGCCAAGCCCATCGGCGTCCTCATATTCGCGGCCAATGCGGGCCATCAGCTGCATACCAACGCAAATCCCAAGGAACGGACGGGCTTTGACCGTGACCGCTTCTTGCAAGGCGTCAAACAAACCGCCCGTGCCCTTCAGCGCTTTCACGCAAGCCGGGAAAGCGCCATCGCCGGGCAGAACGATGCGATCTGCGCGGGCCACGACATCAGCGTCGCTGGTCACAACGACATTGCCTGCGCCTGCCTCTGTTGCCATGCGGCCAAAGGCTTTCTCGGCGGAGTGGAGATTGCCGCTTTCGTAGTCGATAATCGCGGTCAGCACTTAGAGCGTTCCTTTGGTCGAAGGCACAGCGTCTGATTTGCGCGGGTCTGTCTCAACCGCGATGCGCAGCGCGCGCGCGACGGCTTTGAATGCGGCTTCGGCAATGTGGTGACTGTTGAAACCGTGCACCTGATCGATGTGCAGCGTAATGCCGCCATGCGTGGCGAGTGCTTGAAAAAACTCGCGCAGCAATTCGGAATCAAACGCGCCGATTTTTTGCGCGGGCAAATCAACGTTCCACACTAAAAAGGGACGCGCAGAGAGATCCAAAGCGCAGCGCACCTGCGCATCATCCATGGGCAAGTGACATTCGCCGTAGCGGCGAATACCGCGCTTGTCGCCAAGTGCTTCGCTGAGGGCCTGACCCAATGCAATGCCCGTATCTTCAACAGTGTGGTGATCATCAATGTGCAGATCGCCCTTGGCGCGGATTGTCATATCAATCAGCGAGTGTCGCGCCAATTGATCGAGCATGTGATCAAAAAAGCCGACGCCCGTTTGATTGTCATAGGTGCCTGTGCCATCGAGATTGATTTCTACAGAAATATCCGTCTCGGCGGTTGCGCGGGTGACTTTGGCTGTGCGCATGGGGCGCTCCTTAAAGCTTTGCAAGTTGCGGCCCTTATAGCAGTCGCGCGCGCTAGGCCAAGCGGTCACGTTTCGCGATTGCGTTGGCGTGACCTCTATGCCAGCTTTGCGTATAGCAGAAAAAGGACCGCCCTCATGTCTACATGCGTTTTCGTTCAAATCAGATGCCACCCCGGCACGACGTACACGGTTGCCGAAAAGATCGCTTTGGAGGAGATCCACTCGGAAATCTATTCCACATCGGGCGAATATGATCTGATTGTCAAAATGTATATCCCTGTTGGCGAAGACGTGGGAAAATACATCAACGAGCATTTGCTGCCCATTGGAGGGATCGAGCGCTCGTTGACGACGATGACCTTCAAAGCCTTTTGATCAACTGTGCTCGATGGACTTAAAATCGTTGAAATAGAAGGGCTTGGCCCTGCGCCCTTTGCGGGCATGATGCTGGCAGACCTTGGTGCAGAGGTCACGGTTATACACCGCAAGGGCAAAGCAAGCGGCGCGCGCGCGCAGGCAAGCCTATTGGATCGTGGCAAACGCTCTATCGCGCTGGATTTGAAAGACGAAACCGACCTTGCGATTGCGCGCGCTTTGATCGCCAAAAGTGATTGTTTGATTGAGGGGTTTCGCCCGGGCGTGATGGAACGTTTGGGCCTTGGCCCTGAGCCGAGCCATGCAGGCAATCCCAAGCTGGTGTTTGCGCGCATGACGGGCTGGGGTCAAACAGGACCGCGCGCGCTGCAAGCGGGGCATGATCTTAACTATATCGCCACGTCCGGCGCGCTGCATTATGCGGGGTTGCCCGATGATGCGCCTGTGACGCCTGCAACTTTGCTGGGCGATATCGGCGGCGGTGCGCTTTATTTGGTCGCGGGGATACTGGCTGGCGTCATCAAGGCTGCGCGCACGGGGCAGGGCTGCGTTGTGGATGCGGCGATTGTCGATGGCTCGGCGCATATGATGAACCTGCTGATGGCCTTGGGGCAGGGGGGCGGCCTCAGTGAAACGCGCGGCGCGAGCTTGCTTGACGGACCGCACTGGTCGCGCACCTATCGATGTGCCTGCGGCGGGTTTATCTCGGTGCAGGCGCTTGAGCCGCAGTTTTATGCGGCTTTGCTCGAGATCTTGGAACTGCGCGATGATCCAGCCTTGCAAACACAGCATGACGCGCGCCAATGGGGTGTTCAGACAGCGAAGTTTGCTACGATTTTTCTAGAAAAATCGCGCGCCCATTGGACAGCGTTGTTTGAAGAATCGGACGCTTGCGTTGCGGCGGTTTTATCGCCGCAGGCCGCGCAAGATGAGCCACATATGAAAGCACGCGGCACTTGGGATCTTGATCAAGGATATCTACAAGCACGCGCTGCACCGCGCTTTGATGGCAAACGCGCGCCCCTAAAGCGTGCCCCCGAGCGCGATGCAAATCGAGCGGCGATTTTGGCTGAACTGGGTCTGTAGCGCGGATTTTTTCGCTTGCAACGCGCCCGTGCTTCGCGCGATAGATCAGCGCAAGCGGTCCCGTAGCTCAACTGGATAGAGCACCTGCCTTCTAAGCAGGGGGTTCGGGGTTCGAGTCCTCGCGGGATCGCCAATTTTCAATGGGGTAACTTCAAATTTGCAAGATCGCGCCATGCGTCTGTGTGACTTGGCGAACCTTCGCAGAACATCCAGCGCTGACGCGCAAATGGCGGATCAGCTTTTGGGGTATCGCAAACCGCAGCGTTCATTGCGCGCATATTGGGCCGCGAATTCCGATCGCGGCCCAACAGTTTTTAGCTAAAGCTTAGCCATTGATCCAAGCGTCAACGGTCTCTTCGTTGTCAGCGATCCACTCTTGGGCAACTTCAGCAGGGTCACGCTTGTTTTCAAACATCTCCTGGATCCAGCCACCCACTTCGGTGCCGTCAAGCTGGATGCGGCTCAGCATCGCGGCAACCTCTGGGTTGCGCTGCTCAAGAGATGCGGAATACGCGACATAGACCGACGCTGCTGTACCCGCACATTCGAACTCGGACACTTCGAGCCAGTTTTCTGCATCAAGATCCAAGTCTTCGCAGCCTTCTGTGCGCGCAGGCTCTTCCAATGCGGTCAGATCGTACTGAACGTGAAGCGCTTCAGGCGTCCAGTAATAGAACAGCTGCGGCTGCGTGGCTGCGTAAGACGCTGCGAGGCCGGCTTTGAACGTATCGCCAGAAACAACATTCGGCTCCCAAAGCGCATCAAGGCCGTAGGACTTGAACTTGACCTGCCAACGCTTTGTGGAGGCCCAAGTGACGTCACCCGCCCAGTATTCGCCTTTGCCGTTGCCGTCTGTGTCAAACATCGCTGCGATCTCTGGGTTCTTCAGATCCTCGATGGAGCTGACCTTGTCCGCCATGTAGGACGGAACATAAAGCAACGACGTACCAGCATATGGGTTGTTGGTTTTAACACCACCCGTGCCGTCGATGTACTCGTCCCATGCGGATTGCCAATTCGGCATCCACATATCTGGGTGCACATCGATAGAGCCGTCGCCCTTGTCCATGCCAGCAAACACGACAGGCTGCTGGTTCATGCCGGTGAGGATCTCTGCTTCGCCGCCCATCTTCTCGGTCACGATGGCTTTGATCACATGCCCAACAGCGCGCGCGCCGTTCCAGTTTGGATCTGAGATCATAATCTTTTCTTGAGCGGCGGCACTTGTCGCAGCCACGGCTGCAAGTGCCGTTGCGGTGAGTAGTTTTTTCATTTTGTAGTCTCCCTGTTTATTGGTTTTATTGTATCAACCGCTAGATCCGGCTGAAGGACTCCCGGATACCGCGAAGGATCCGGTCGATCATCATCGCCACGAGGGCAATTGCGATCCCGGCGAGCAGGCCCTTACCAGCCTGCGCATCACCGAGTGATTCAGTTACGAGCGCACCCAGACC
>CAYQZI010000093.1:0-11916 GCA_964421835.1 uncultured Planktotalea sp. | reverse complement strand
AAAGCCAAAACTGTATCGCCTGCTGATTTGAGTCTTTCAAGAACTGCAAACCTCGGATGTCTGCTTCTGAGAATCTACTGATTTGGACCTGTCGCGGTTTGATGCCGCTCCTTTGATAGCATTTACTGCAACAAAGGAGACTGACTATGGGACTGAAACGGACGGACGAATTTCGTCAGGATGCGGTGCGGATCGCGCTAACCAGTGGGCTAACGCGTAAGCAGGTGGCCGATGATCTGGGCATCGGGATGTCGACACTGAACAAATGGATCACAGCACATCGAGATACGGATGTGCTGTCGAAAGAGGATTTGGACCTCGCCAAAGAGAATGACCGGCTTAGACGCGAGAACCGTCCTCTCAAGGAAGAGAGGGAGATCTTAAAAAAGGCCACCCAGTTCTTTGCGGGCCTAAAGCAATGAGATTTAGGTTTGTCGAAGAGCATAGGGCCGACTTCCCAACCAACCGTTTGTGTGGCGTTGTTGGGGTCAGCACACGTGGATTACGTGCATTCCGCAGCCGCCCAGCCAGCCGCCGACAACGGTCTGATCTGGTCACGTTGGCGCACATCAAGGAGCAGTCACGTCTCAGTCTCGGCAGCTATGGTCGGCCCCGAATGACCAAAGAGCTGAAAGAGATTGGTTTGAATGTTGGGCACCGCCGCGTCGGTCGGTTGATGCGCCAGAACGGCATATCTGTCGTCAGAACCCACAAACACAAGGTGACAACGGACAGTGACCACAAGTTTAACATCGCGCCAAACCTGCTGGATCGGGACTTCACAGCCAATGTGCCAAGCCAGAAATGGGCGGGCGATATCAGCTACGTTTGGACCCAGGAGGGTTGGCTGTATCTAGCTGTGATCCTGGACCTGCATTCTCGGGGTGTGATTGGTTGGGCGGTGAGCAACCGTATGAAGCGTGATCTGGCGATCCGAGCGTTGAACATGGCCATTGCATTCCGTGCCCCACAAAGAGGCTGCGTTCATCACACGGATCGGGGTAGCCAATATTGTTCTCACGACTATCAGAAGATCCTGCGCCAACATGGCTTCAAGGTGTCCATGAGCGGCAAGGGTAATTGTTATGTTAACGCTGCCGTCGAAACGTTCTTCAAAACCCCCTCTCGGGATCATGCTGCACATAACCCTGCCGGGCAGAGATCAAAGCTGAGATGATCTGGCGGCATCCTTGGGAGACGCGAAGGAAGGCTGAGATGGCCATCTTCAAGTACATCAACGGCTTCTACAATCCGCGTCGTCGCCACTCAGCATTGGGCTGGAAGAGCCCCGTCGCATTCGAAAGAAAAGTGGCTTAAACGAGCACTTGGGCCGGCACAAAAACGGGAAAGGTCCATCGTGAATGCGACCATTTGGTTGTACCGTTTTGGTTTTCCAGATCATGCTAAGTCGGCGGCGCATAAGTGGCGTGACAGTGCGCTTCGCAGCGTCACCCAGAGGCCGCTCAAAAGCCTGCTCACGGCTCTCGCCTTTCCGCAATCCTTTGACGCGATTTTTTGGTTTCAGCATTCAATGCGTCAGTCGCATCACTCAGGGCTTGCTCAAAGACATGAACCGGAACGGCGCGTGGTGCTTTGTTTTCTGGATCATTTAGCCCAGATCGTTGCGATTTGTGAAACGCTGGGTGATTATCGACATGACGCAAATGCGACCAGACGTTTTCTTGCAGGTTACTCGTTTTTGCGCCGACGCCTTTATTTGTAGCCGCAATTTCCAGAATTGAAAAAACGCCCGGTATTTCCCAATCTGGTGTTTGCGTCTGTTTCTTACGAAACAGCGGGCTTTGCGCGCCCATGATGCGTTGACTATTGAATGCGCCACCATTGTCGCAAGCAACTTTTATGGGACGATAATTTGTTTCGCACATATGCACGATAGCAGCTTCGGTTACGTCTGTGTTTTGTGACTTTCTAACCGCATAACCAACTGTTTTACGGCTCGCTCTGTCAACAAACGCCACTACCCAAGGACAACCGACCGTACCGTCAGGCCACTCAACGCGAAGCTTGAACTCTCGCCCGTCAAAATCACAAATATCCATAGCGGCAAGGCCGCGTGTGTGCTGTGGCATCCGCAACTCTAGCAAAGACTTGGCGCGTTCTTCACCCATTTCCGAGATGAGCCGCTCGATTGGGTCCATAGCGTTCCAACGACGCCTAACCGTGTGCAGTTTGGGCCAGTCCCAACCTTCGGCCGCCGCATTGTCAGCTACCATCTTGTAGGCGTGTTTTAATGGGTATCCAGTGCCGTTTTTGCCACCTAACTTTACGAGATTGATAAGCTGTGCAAACGCCTCGGCTGAAATAGGATCGCCAGTGCCGCTACCAGCCCAATTTGGCGCAAGAATTGGTGCTCAATTGGCTGGAGCGATCCCTTTTGTGGGCGCTTTCCAATTTTTGATAGTGTTGCGCGAAGCAAACGATCCAAATGCTTTCTTGCCAGCCCGTTCAATCTCGACAAACGACGTGCCAAAGCGCTCTAGCTTTGCAACAAACAACAACTTGGCCACATTCTCCGCCGCGCGTTCCTGTTGTTTCGCGGGCGCTTCTAACAAGGCGATGTGCGCTTTGTCGTCACATTCGCAAAGGTCTAGGCCAGCTTCGTCCGCAAGACGGGTGATATATGCAGTGCGAACAGAGACGGGAAGGTCGTCTAGTTTGAAAACAAACCGACCAAGCTTCTCGCATGTAGGTATCGCATTTGTCTTGAGCCATTTGTGAACGCCCATCCGTGAAGACGGCACGCCATTTAGCCCAATGATTTCTGCTACACCCAGATTCATTCTTCTAGGACACTAGCTGCGGCTTGTATTTTTGAGATCAACTCGTTCGCTTTGGGTCCAGACCAAATTCCTAGGAGTGCCGCGCGGGCATTTTGCATCGCGATACCTTCATCCTTGCACCACGCATGCAGCGAACTGCCCTGCAAAAGAAACGCGACACGAATTTTCCTATAACGCCAAGATTTTGCGTCATTTTTAGTGTTACTAACTGACAAGGAAATCTCATTAGGGGATGTTAAAACCTAATAAGGTGTACTCCACACTCAATAAGGTGTGTCAATGTCGGGCGATCTAAAACACAACGACGTAGCTCTGAAGCTACGATCACTTCAGAACTACAGCGGATACACTCTTCAAGAGATGGCTGATACTTCTGGTATGCCGAAACGATCCCTTGAAAACTACATGAGGCAAAAGAACCTCCAAAGACGGGGCTTAGATGCCCTAAACTCTTTGGCTGAAGGTCTTAAGGTGAGCATAGATTGGTTGCTTGGGCGTACAGACGAAAAGTTTACGCCAGAATTCACAACCGAAGACTACGCGCTATTCTGCCACTCGGTGGTGTTACGTTTGTTAGATGAGGTTGTGAGAACAGCAGGAAAGAGGCCGGAGATATTTGATGCTGACCTACTCACAATAGACGATGTACCGATTTCAGATGTTAGCCTTGCTGCTATGCTTGATTTTATGCACGTTGTTAAGGTGCAAGGTGGCAATCCAAGTAGACCTAAGGGATATGGTGTAGAGCAGTTTCGATCAATTTCAGATGTGGCAATATCTAAAGGCTTGCCTCAGTATGTTGAGACGATATTACGCCATGAACTGTAAACTAAACACCGCACACCATTAATAAAATATCCTTTGTTTTCAACGGTGCAAAAACTGCCATTTCTGATCAAGCCATTTGAAAACTTGCAAAAACTGTCAAAACCCCTGCAATCATACACCCTGTAACTCATTGTTTTTAAACGATCCCAAAATTCGAGACTTTCAAAACCAAATGTAACCGCTCATTGACCCGCTCGCGATCAGGCTTTTTCCAGCTCGAATGCGTCGTGCAACGCTTGAACGGCCAATTCCATGTATTTGCGATCCACCAGCACAGAGATTTTGATCTCTGATGTCGCGATCACTTTGATGTTCACGCCCTCATCGCTGAGCGTTTTGAACATCTTGGCGGCTACACCTGATTGCGAGCGCATGCCGATGCCAACCGCTGAAATCTTGGCAACTTCGGTGTCCGCGATTAGATCGTGATAATTGATATCGCCTGCGCCTTTGGCATCTTCCATCGCTTTTTCCGCGCGCTTCACCTGATCCGTGGGGCAGGAAAAGGTCATGTCGGTGCGCCCATCTTCGGCAATGTTCTGGATAATCATATCCACATTCACACCAGCGTCGGACAGAGGGCCAAAGATCGCGGCGGCAATGCCGGGGCGGTCCGCCACAGAAACGAGGGTCATTTTTGCTTCATCGCGGCTGTAGGCGATGCCTGAAACGACGTTGGATTCCATGATTTCCTCCTCGGCGCAGACCAATGTGCCTGCGTCATCTGATTGTTCTTCGAACGAGCTGAGCACCCGCAATTTCACTTTATACCGCATCGCCAATTCGACAGAGCGGGTCTGCAAGACCTTCGCGCCAAGGCTGGCCAGCTCGAGCATTTCTTCAAACGCGATCTTGTCGAGCTTGCGGGCTTTGTCGGTGATGCGTGGATCGGTCGTGTAAACGCCATCCACATCGGTGTAGATATCACAGCGCTCCGCTTCAAAAGCGGCAGCAAAAGCAACCGCCGTGGTGTCAGAGCCGCCGCGCCCAAGCGTGGTGATACGCCCTTCGGGGCTCACGCCTTGGAAGCCTGCTACAACAGCAACGCGATCACCTGTAGCAAAGCGCGCGCGGATGTTTTCATCGGGGATCTCTTCGATACGCGCCGCAGAATGGGCGGACGTCGTGCGCACAGGCACTTGCCAGCCTTGCCAGCTGCGCGCGGGGATTTCCATCTCTTGCAAGGTGAGCGCCATCAAGCCAGCGGTCACATTCTCGCCCGAGCTGACAATCGCGTCGTATTCGCGCGCGTCATAAAGTGGCGAGGTTTCATTGACCCAGCCAACCAGCTCATTGGTTTTGCCGGACATGGCCGAGACGATGACGATCACGTCATAGCCTTTGGCGACTTCCACGCCCACGCGCTTTGCCGCGCGCTTGATGCGGTCAAGGTTGGCAACAGAGGTGCCGCCGAATTTCATCACGAGAACGGGCATACCAGCGTCCTTGTTAGGAGAGTTTCGCCAGCATTTACGGCGCTATTGACCCAAGAGCAAGAGGCAGTATTGCCGCTCTAGAACGGCATCAAAGTCCCATCATAGTTCTCGAAAACGCCGGTATGATCGCGCGAAAGCAGATCAAAGCGTTCAATCAGCCCCGCCGCAGAGGTGGCCGCGTCGATATCCGCCGCCGCGCCGCCCATATCGGTTTGCACCCAGCCGGGATGGTAGGCACCAACTGCGATACCATCGCTTTTCAACGTCATCGCCAGATTGCGGGCTAGGTTCACTGCCGCCGCCTTGGACGCGCGGTAGATATAGGCATTGCCGCCCGCGCGCTCGGATGAGCCCATTTGCGAGGCGAGCACCGCGATTTTTGGCGCAGAGCTGCGTTTCAGCGCGGGCAAAAGCGCTTGCACCGTTAGAAAGACGCCCGTGACATTCACCGCGAATGTGTCGGCCCAAAGCTGCGCGTCATAGCCGCCCTCAAGCGCGTGACCTTTATCCAGATAAACGCCGGCGTTGCAGATCAACAGATCAAGCGCTGGCTCATACCCCGCCGCAAAGCTTTGGATTTGCTCGGGGTTCGTGACATCCAAACTTGCGCCTGTGCTGCCATCGCGCGAGGTTGCCAAGACAGTATCGCCGCGTGCGCGCAGTTGCTGCGTCATTTGCGCGCCAATGCCGCGATTGCCACCGGTTAAAATAATCTGCATCAATTGTCCTTTCCAGAGGGACGAAACGGGAGGGGGAGCACGGGCACGCCATCATCGAGCAATTTCTTAGCTTCGTCGAAATTGGCTTCTCCGTAAATAGGCACGTCCGGTGCGACGCCGTCATGCATGTCGCGCGCCTTTTGTGCGAAGTCGCGGCCCACATATTCGCTGTTTGCTTCCACTTTGCGGCGCATGTCTGCGATCATCTGCTCGGCGGGGGTTGCGGGGGCCGAAAGTGGGCCTGCCTCAGGCGTGCTCTCGGCGGTCTTACGCGCGGGGCGCACCGCAGGCGCCATGAGCACTTTTTTGACGTCCGAGGCCGCGCACACAGGGCAGGTCACCATGCCTGCGCTTTGCAGCTTGTCAAAAGCGCTGGCAGATTGAAACCAACTGTCAAAGCGATGCTCGTTTGAACATTTAAGGGCGTATTGGATCATGGCCCTTTGATATAGCGCACAAAATGCGGGGTCGAGGGGGTTTCAGCCTTTGCGCGCATGTTTCGGATCAAAGGTGCGAATAATATAAGCAAGTTCGGGCTCCGTCACCGCGCGCGCGGCCTTGGCAAGGCTGAACCACTTGCGCTTGCGCTGGCTCACTTCGCGGTAGCGGTCGTGGATAGTTTTAACTTTTAGGCTGTAGATAATGCCAATACAGGGGATCGCGCGCCCCGACAGCTGATGCTTGGTATAAGAGTAGATGCCAAGCGCTTCGTTGCTGAGTTTGCCCTCAACGCCCGCTTCTTCGAGCGCCTCAAGCGCGGCGCTTTGCGCGGGCAACATCCCGTCTTGCGGCCAACCTTTGGGAATAATCCAGCGTTTCGTGCGCCGACTTGTGACCAAAAGCACCTCTGGCTTGCCCTTGCGCATCCGGTAACACAGCGCCGCAAACTGCGTGCGCAGGCCTGTCTTCTTGCCGCCCAGCATATCAATTGGTGCAAAGGCGTTTTCTTTCGCGCGTTGCTCTTTCATCGACCTAAATACCTTGCCTCGTGGCGCTGATTTTTTCTTCGCTCGCTCATTGCTCATGGTTGTATCAGTTTTTTGCCAGTGTTTGAAGCGCCGTTAGAATTTGCTCCATTGTGTCACTATGTGACAGGGCTTTGCGTGCGTTCTCTCTCTGGACTTTCGCGGTTTTTGGGTCTTGCAGGGCAAGCACAGCAGCGGCTATTTCCTCTGCTGTGGCGCACATAAGCGCGCCATTTTGCAAGCCAAGCGCCGCATAGGCATCTGCGAAATTTTCCACGTTTGGGCCATGCAGAAGGGCGCAGTCATGCGCGCGCGGCTCATAGGGCGTATGCCCGCCCTTTGGCACTAGCGAGCCTGCCACGAAACACACCTGCGCACTGTGATACCACTGCGCCATTTCGCCCAAAGTATCCGCGATATAGACTTCGCTTGCCTGCGCGATCTGAGCGCCCTGACTGCGCCGCGCTGCGCTTAGCCCAAGCCTTTGCGCGATCTGCGCGATGTCAGCGCCGCGTTTTGGATGTCGGGGCGCAAGGATCATTTTCATCTCTGGCTGGCTTTGAAGGATGATTTTATGCGCTTGCAGAAGAATGCCATCCTCGCCCGCGTGCGTAGAGGCAGCGAGCCATGTCATGTCACGCTTGCTTGCAGCGGTGTTGGTCGCGGCGTGATAGAGCGATTTGAGCGACAACGTTGCTTGGAAAGCGTCCGCGTTTGCACCCAAATCCTGTAGCCGCGAAGCAGAGCCGTTGTCCTGTGCGCTGATTAGATCAAAGTTGCCAAATGTCCGCGCCGCAAGCGCGCTGAAGCGCTGCCATCCTTTCGCGCTTTTGCTTGAGATGCGGCCACCAATCAGGGCAATCGGAATGCCAGCGGAGCTAAGCGCTGCGATGCGGTTGGGCCAGAAATCAGCTTCAAACAGCACGAATTTTTGCAGATCCATTCTGCGGATGAGCAAATGATACACCCAGCGCAGATCTATCGGCGCAAGGCGAATCTGCGCATCTTTCATGTTCCAACTCTTGGCTAGGGCTTTGCCGCTCAGACTATTGCAGGTGATCAGGATCGGGCCATCAAGGGCCAATTCTTTGATAATCACCCGCGCCGCTGCCAGCTCGCCGTTAGAGGCCGCATGACACCAAACCACGGGCTTTTGCGCAAACCCTTGCCAAAACCCCAAACGTTCGAAAAAATCGCCCATCGTTTCGCGCCGGCGCAGCACCTTGATCAGCAACGCGAGTGCGAGCAGGGGCAGCGCGAGCGTGAAAAGGCATCTGTAGAGCAACATTAAAGCGATCTTTTTCGTTCATTTGTGTGTGCTTAGCCCTAGCGCGCGCGCGTTTGCCACGCAAGCGGCGCTTGCACGCGGCGGTGCCATTCGAAATACTCGCGCTATGACCTTGTCTCGCTCACTTTTCTTCGCGCTTTGCGCCAATGCCATGATCGCCGCGCCGAGTGTCGCTGATCCTGTGACGGTGTTCGCGGCTTCTAGCTTGAAAACGGCGCTCGATACGGTCATTGCGCAGCGCGGCCTTGATGTGGTGGCTGTGTACGGTGGCAGCGCCGCAATTGCGCGCCAAGTGACGCAAGGGGCGCAGGCCGATATTGTGATCCTTGCGCATCCCGAATGGATGGATTGGCTCGCGCGGCAAGAGGCTTTGCAGCCAGGCAGTCAATGCAATTTGCTGGGCAATCAGCTGGTGCTTGCGGGCGCTGCAAATGCGGCTGATTTAGAGCTGACAGGCGCGAGTGATCTGCTGAGCGCGCTTAATGGTCAGCGCCTCGCCGTCGGCCAGCTCGCCTCTGTGCCAGCGGGGCAGTATACGGCGGCGTATTGGGCACAAGAAGGCTGGCTCGACGCGCTGCGCCCGCATTTGGCAGAGACTTCGAATGTGCGCTTGGCGCTTGCTTTGATCGCGCGCGGTGAAGTGCCGCTTGGCTTTGTCTATGCCAGTGATGTCGCGGCAGAACCGCGTGTGCGAACAGTTTTTTCGCCAAACAACGATGCCTATCCTGCGATCCGATATCCCATGGCGCGCACCCTAGGCGGCTCAGGCAAAAGCGCCGCGATTGCACAAGCCTTGACGGATGCGCGTGAGGTTTTTGAGACGCAGGGTTTTTCAAGCATCCCTTTGGCCGAGCCGGATCGCTGTCAATGATGCTAAGCGCTGCGGAATGGGCGATTGTCGCCTTGTCTTTGCGCATCGCGCTGGTGGCGACTTTGCTGAGCCTGCCGTTTGCGATCTGGATTGCATGGCTCTTGGCGCGCCGCGCGTTCTGGGGCAAATCGCTGTTGAATATACTCGTGCATTTGCCATTGGTGCTGCCCCCCGTGGTCACAGGCTATGCGCTTTTGCTGCTGTTCGGAAAACAAGGCGCGCTTGGCGAGCTACTGGAAACACTCTTTGGCCTTAACTTTGCCTTTCGCTGGACAGGCGCGGCGCTGGCGGCGGCGGTGATGGGGTTTCCGCTGATGGTGCGCGCCATTCGCTTGGGTTTTGAGGCGGTGGACATCGGCTTAGAGGAGGCCGCAGCCACACTCGGCGCGCCGCGCGGCGCTGTTTTCATGCGTGTCACCTTGCCGCTGATCACGCCAGCTTTGCTGACAGGCGCGGTGTTGGGATTTGCCAAAGCCATGGGCGAATTTGGTGCGACCATCACGTTCGTCGCCTCTATCCCCGGTCAAAGCGAAACCCTGCCTTCGGCGATTTACACGCTTTTGCAAGTGCCCGGCGGCGAGGCAGCGGCGCTGCGGTTAATCGCCATCTCGGTCTTTGTGTCTGTGCTGGCGCTTGCGATCTCGGAAATCTTGGCACGGCGCGCAGTGAAGCGAGTGTCGGGGCGATGAGTTTGCAAGTCGACATTCAAGCCACGCTTGGGCGTTTCAAGCTTGATGTGCAAATGCACGCAGGGCAGGGCGCGACGGTGATCTTTGGCCGCTCTGGTAGCGGAAAGACCAGTCTTATCAACGCGATTGCAGGGCTGTCGCATCCTGCAAGTGGCCGAATTTCGCTGAATGGCGATCTGCTGTTTGATGGCGCGCGCGGCGTGCATAGGCCGGTTCATCAACGCCGCATTGGCTATGTCTTTCAAGACGCGCGCTTGTTTCCGCATTTGAGCGTTGCAGAGAACCTCGATTTCGGCGCGCGGTTTGCGACAGTGCCGCTGAGCGCGCAGCAACGCTTGGATGTCATTGATATGCTTGGAATTGACGCGCTTTTGTCGCGTCGCCCAGCGGCGCTTTCGGGTGGTGAAAAGCAACGCGTTGCCTTGGGGCGCGCCTTGCTAAGCGCGCCGCGTTTGCTATTGCTTGATGAACCTTTGGCGGCGCTTGACGCGGCTCGAAAGCAGGAAATCCTGCCTTATTTCGAGCGTTTGCGTGCGCAAGGGGGGCCGCCAATGATTTATGTGACCCACGATATGAGCGAGATTGTGCGCCTTGCCGATCATCTGTGCATTCTGCGCGAGGGGCGCAGCGTTACGCAGGGCAGCGCCGAGGATGTGCTGGCGGATCCCGCGAATATGAAGCTGATCGGCGTGCAAGATGCGGGTGCCTTGATCACGGGGATTGTGGATCATCACGCCAGCGATGGGTTGAGCGGAGTGCGTCTCAGCGCGGGCATGCTTTATGTGCCGCGTGTAGATGCGCCACCGGGCACGGCTCTGCGCATTCGGATCCGCGCGCAGGACGTGATTTTGTCCAGCTCCGAGCCGCAGGGGATGTCGAGCCAAAACATGCTTAAAGCGCGCGTGCGTGCGATTCATCAAGGCCATGCGTCAGGCGTAGCCGTTGCGTTGATCTGCGGGCGCGATCGTTTGCTCGCGCGCATCACAGCGCGCGCGCTTGCACAAATGAACCTCGCCGTTGGGCAGGAAATCTGGGCCGTCATAAAGGCAAACGCCCTACCGCCAAGCGCAATTGCGCCCGATGAAACACGCCCGTCATAAGACGAAGAATTTCGCGATTTTCTGTGCGTTTCTAACTTGACGGACGTTTTCCAGTCCAGTATCCGACGCCCTGTTGGCGATGTAGCTCAGTTGGTTAGAGCAGCGGAATCATAATCCGCGTGTCCGGGGTTCAAATCCCTGCATCGCCACCACACTTCCTTTGTTTCCTATTGAAATGTTGACTGCTTTTGTCTTGGGTTTAAATCCCTGCATTATCACATATACGCCTCTTCAAATCGCAAGAAGAACAAGGTATTTTCGAAGAGCGCTGATTTGCGCGCGGGCAAGGCTGTAAAAACAGGCGATAGGACCTAAATTTTGGATTTTTCGGCCCATACTGACGTTCCGATTGGATCTGACCGAACCTTCGGCATTGTTCTTGCGTCACTATTTCTCATCATCGCGCTCTATCCCGCTGTGTTCGGGGCGGGCGGTGTTCGATATTGGGCGCTCTTCATCTCACTTGGCTTTGCAAGCCTGTCTTTTATCCGCCCAACATCCTTGCACGCCGCGAATTTGCTTTGGATCAAACTGGGCACATTGCTGGGTAAAATCACCTCGCCAGTGATACTTGCGGCGGTCTTTTTTATCATCGTCACACCCATTGCTATTGTCGCTAGGCGCGCGCGCTACAACAGCTTAAGGTTAATGAAACTAGATAAGACCACGACCACATATTGGATTCCAAAAGATGAAGACGGGTACACCATCGGCGACATGCGCGATCAATTTTGAGCGTCGATCATGAGCACGCTTGCGGAATTTTGGCGGTTTTTGATCCGGCGGAAAAAATATTGGTTGATGCCGATCTTTTTGGTCCTTGCGGTGTTCGGCGTACTCATTGTCATGACCCAAGGCAGCGCGATTTCGCCATTGATCTACACGATGTTTTAACGCCAAGACATGACCTTAGTCCTTGGAATATCTGCATTTTACCATGATGCCAGCGCAGCGCTTTTGCGCGATGGCGAGATCATCGCCGCAGTGCAGGAAGAGCGGTTTTCGCGAATCAAGAACGATGCAAGCTTCCCCAGACAGGCCATCGCCTATTGTCTAAAAGCGGGCGATATCGCGCTAAATGACATTGAGCACATCGTCTTTTATGAAAAACCTTTCCTAAAGTTCGAGCGGCTTTTGGACAGCTATTTGGCCTATGCACCGAAGGGGTTTCGCTCGTTCTCCAAGGCGATGCCAGTCTGGATTCGCGAAAAGCTGTTTC
>CAYQZI010000092.1:8877-12052 GCA_964421835.1 uncultured Planktotalea sp. | reverse complement strand
CGCCTTCAACAATCGGTAGCTCTGCGGGATCAAGCGCGCGCAGCTTATCAAGCGTAGCATCATCCAGCATATCGCCCGTGATATCATCCACATGCGCAGAGAGATCGCGCAGCAGTCCTGCATTGTCCAAAAGGCCGGGTTTTTCAGCGCCAAGCGCGCCGTAGCGTAGAAGTTTCATATGAGATCCTAACTTTAGATATCTGAGGAATTTGATTTACTGACCGGACCATCCACCATCGATGACGTGGGGGTGACCTGTGGTAAAGGCGCTCTCGTCGCTGGCAAGATAAACCACCAGCGCGGCGATTTCTTCGGCGCTTGCCACGCGGCCCATGGGTTGACGCGAAACGAACTGCTGCATCGCGGCCTCGTGGCTGCCAAGCTGCTCGCCAAGGGCTGTGACGCGGTCGTGCCAGCTGGGGCTTTCAACGGTGCCGGGGCAAATGCAATTGCAGCGAACACCCTGCGCGACATAGTCGGCAGCGACTGATTTCGTCAGCCCCACAACTGCGGCTTTGGAGGTGCCATAGATAAAGCGATTGGGCGCACCAATCACCGAGCCTGCCGCGGAGGACATGTTGATGATCGAGCCTGAGCCGCGCTCAAGCATGCCGGGCAGGGCGGCTTTGATCGTGCGCATCATAGAGCGTACATTCAGGTTCATCGCGAAGTCGAATTCATCCTCTTCAGCTTCTAGGATAGAGCCGCTGTGAACGAAGCCCGCGCAGTTGAATAAAATGTCAGGATTGGCCTGCGCAATGCCCGCCTTTACGCTCTCGCCGTCCAGCGCATTAAGCTCGAAAATTTTGATATTTTCGAGATTCGCATCCCGAATCGTGGACAGCGCATCCATGTTTACGTCCGTCGCAAACACCTCTGCGCCTTCTTTTGCCATCGCAATTGCGCTTGCGCGACCAATCCCTTGCGCGGCGGCGGTGATCAGCGCGCGCTTTCCTTTAAGTCGTTGTCCCATATACCTATTATTCTTCCCTTTGCGCTGGCAGTTCGGCGTCTCTAAGTGCCGATTTCGAACCGCATTTATCTTTCTTGGCCAAGCGATCTGGCTCTTTTGATTTCATCGGTTAGCGTATGACAGAGTTTTTGATTTTACCATTCCTCGCGATAGGATTGGTCAAGGAAAGGTAATTCACCATGAGCCAAAGACGCAAAATAACCCTGCTTGGAACAGGCTTGATGGGCTTGCCGATGTCGCGAAACCTGATGGCAGCGGGGCACGATCTGACGGTTTGGAACCGTAGTCCTGAGCGTGCTGCGCCGCTGGTGGAGGAGGGGGCGAAAACGACGGAAACGTCGGCTGAGGCCATTGCAGGCGCCCAGATTATCATCACGATGCTCTCCGATGGATATGCCACGCAAGCGCTGCTAGATGATCCTGCGTTTTGTGCCAATCTCAGCGAGGGAATGATCTGGATCGACATGTCCAGCGCCAAACCGGAACATGCGCGCTCGCAATCGAGCGCGCTGGCTAAACTCGGCGTCGCGCATCTGGACGCGCCTGTATCGGGCGGCACAAAGGGTGCCGAAGCTGCGAGCCTTGCGATTATGGCAGGGGGTGAAAAGGCGACCTTTGACGCGGCCGTACCTGTACTGGAAGCCTTGGGAAGACCCGTGCATGTCGGCCCCTCAGGCGCAGGGCAGCTGTGCAAGCTCGCCAATCAAACCATTGTCGCCGTGACCATTTCCGCCGTCGCAGAAGCAACTCTGCTGGCTGAAAAAGGCGGCGCTGATCCCGCCGCATTGCGCGCGGCTCTCAAAGGGGGCTTTGCCGATAGCGTCATCTTACAACAACATGGCGCGCGCATGTCTGCTGGTGATTTCGCACCGGGGGGCTTGTCGAAGTTTCAGGTGAAGGACCTTGATAACACCCTTGA
This sequence comes from uncultured Planktotalea sp., assembly GCA_964421835.1. GTDB lineage: Bacteria > Pseudomonadota > Alphaproteobacteria > Rhodobacterales > Rhodobacteraceae > Planktotalea. Next base: position 10,160 of record CAYQZI010000092.1, on the reverse strand, counting down.
AGAAGCCGCAGCGCATGGTTTGAATCTACCTGCCACACAAGAGGTACGTGATCGCTTCGCCTATTTCTGCGAGGACATGGACGGCGCTGATTTGGATCATTCTGGGCTTTACTTGGAACTCAAGAAGCGGAATGATTTACTATGAAAAAGGTTTTGATCCTTGGTGGCGGCGGCATGATTGGGCAAAAGCTGGCGCAGAAAATCATCCGCGAAAAAACCTTTGGTGCGGCGGACATTACCCTCTTTGATCGTGCATTCCCCGTCGGTGATTTGGGGCTGAAGACGATCACCGGCAATATCGCGGATCCATTACTGGTCGCGAAACTTGTGGCGGAGAAACCTGACTACATCTTTCAGCTTGCCTCCATCGTGTCAGGACAAGCAGAGCAGGAGTTTGAACTGGGCTGGGACGTCAATATGATGCCCATGTGGTATCTGCTGAATGCGCTCAAGGACCTGAACGAGGCCTCAAACGGGGCCTATGTCCCACGCGTTGTCTTTACCTCGTCCATCGCTGTGTTCGGTGGGCCGTATCCCGACAAGATCGGCGATGAGTTCCTGTCCGCGCCGCAAACCAGCTACGGTGCGCAAAAAGCCGCTTGCGAGTTGATGCTTACGGATTTCTCACGCAAGGGTTTCATGGATGGTATTTCGCTGCGCTTGCCCACGATCTGCGTGCGCCCGGGCAAAGCGAACAAAGCGGCGTCTTCTTTCTTTTCTGGTATCATCCGTGAACCTTTGAACGGCATGGAAGCGATTTTGCCTGTGCAAGATACAGTGCGTCATTGGCATGCCAGTCCGCGTTCAGCGGCTGGGTTTCTCACCCATGCGGCGTTGCTAGATACAGATCGCCTGAACGGGCGACGGGCGCTGAACTTGCCGGGCTATAGCTGCACTGTGGCCGAGCAAATCGAAGCGTTGCGCCGCGCCGCGGGGCAGGGCGCAATTGATCTGATCAAACACCAACCCGATGATGCGATTATGTCGATCGTGAATGGTTGGCCGCGCAACTTTGATCCGCAAAGGGCGATTGATCTTGGGTTCACCTCCGAGGCGAATTTTGACGACATCATCGCCGCCTATATCGAGGATGATCTACAACGCTAAACGTCGAGCGTGGTGCCTGTCAGGTGCCGCGCAAGGTGGTCATGAATGCGCTTGCGTGTCAGCGCTTCATCCGCTGCGAGCGCGGCTTCTAGGATGTCGGCATGGTGCTGAATGTTCTCAGAGATAAAGTTGAACTTGCGATCCGCTTTCATCAATTGCTGACGAAACTGCGCGTA
>CAYQZI010000092.1:0-8777 GCA_964421835.1 uncultured Planktotalea sp. | reverse complement strand
GTTGCGGCCATGGCTGCAACATCTGCGGTAGCTGACGGTCACGCGACAACAAAGCTGCGTATCCAAACACACTTCTCGCCTGAGACTCTGTCCGGCAAGATGGCGGCGAAATACGTCGAGGATATCCAAGCGATGTCCAACGGTGAAATTCAGGTCGAGATGTTCTACAGTTCATCCGTTGTGAAGTCCGTTGAGACGTTTGATGCGGCTGCAACAGGCATCCTTGATTGCGACATGACTGGCTCTGGTTACCAGACTGGTAAGAACCCAGCGTTCCAATTCGCGGGTGACTTGCTTGGTGGTTATTTGAACCCTTACCAGCAGATGGCATGGCTTTTGCACGGCGGCGGCCGCGATGCGGTGAACGAGCTGCACAACGGCTATGACATGGAGTTTGTTGGCTGGTGGATCCCTGGTCCTGAGAGCCTCGCATCCACGAAGCCAATCCGCACAGCGGCTGACTTCAAAGACTGGAAATTCCGCTCTCCCCCCGGCTTGGCGACAAAAGTTTTCGCAGCTTTGGGCGCGTCTCCAATCGTGATGGATTTCAACGAAATCTTTACAGCGCTTGAGACAGGCATCATCGACGGTGCGGATGCGGCAAACCTCACAAACAACGTGGGCCTTGGTCTTTACGACATTGCTGAGCACACGAACTACCCTGGTTTCCACTCCATGCCAGCGGACCACCTAAGCTGCAACAAAGCGGTTTGGGATGCGATGCCAGCGCACCACCAGAAGATCATGGAAGTCGCAATGGACAGCCTTGCGCTGCACAACGCGACAATTAACGAAGTCCAGAACGCACAGACAGCGAAAGATCTGCGCGCCAAGGGCATCAATCTTTATGAGTGGGCACCTGAGGACCTTCAAGCATACCGTGACGCGGTTCAGATCGGCTGGACCGAGTTCGCGACTACGCCAGAAGCAAAAGCACTTCTTGAGAGCCACATTGGCTTCCTGAAAGACTTGGGCGCAATGAAGTAATCAACGCTTCGAGTTGATTGAAAAATTCGCGGCAAGGCTGTTTCACGATAGCCTTGCCGTTTTACCTCTCAGGACCCGCCAGTCGATGAAAATCACCGCCGTCATCTCTCATGTACTGCAATACGATATGCCCGAAGTCTTGGGCTACTCGCAGCAATACTATGACAAGCGTTCGGCGCATTTGGTCGAAGTGCAGACGGATGAGGGTATCACTGGGTGGGGCGAGTGTTTTGGCCCCGGCAATGTTGCACTTGCCAACAAAGGCATCGTTGAAAAAGTGATCCAGCCGTTGGTGTTGGGAATGGACCCGATTGATCGAGACGTGATTTGGCACAAGGTTTATAACCTTCTGCGAGATCATGGACAAAAGGGCATGCCGATGCAGTCCCTCTCGGGCGTGGATATCGCGCTTTGGGATATTGCGGGCAAGGTCGCACAACTGCCGCTGCATAAACTGATTGGCGGTGCGCATCGCGAAGATGTCCCTTGTTATGGCTACGGCATGATGCTGCGCGATGAGCCTGTTGATGATTTGGCAAAGCGGTTCGAAGACGAAGCTGCGGCGATCAAAGACATGGGCTTTACAGCGACAAAGATGAAAGTTGGTTTCGGCCCTAAGTCCGACGTCAAGCTGTGCGAAGCCGTGCGGCGCGGAGTGGGCGATGATTTCAAGTTCATGGTCGATGCCAACCATTGCTACACAACATCAGACGCCTTTTTCGTGGGGCGCGCGTTGGAAGAGTTGGACGCCTATTGGTTCGAAGAACCCATTGCGCCAGAGGATCTTGATGGCTACCGCGAATTGCGCGCTGGTTTGCGAGTGAATATTTCAGGCGGTGAGGCAGAGTTTAACCGCTGGGGCTGGCGGTCCATTCTTGAAAACCGTGGGCTTGATATTGCGCAGCCTGAAGTCTGCGCGCTTGGCGGTGTGTCGGAATACTTGCGTGTTCTTGCGCTGTGTCACGCGCATTTCACACCTGTGATCAATCATGTTTGGGGCAGCGCGATTGCGGTGGCAACGAACCTGCAACTTTTGGCAGCCATGCCACCGCTTCCTGGTGGGCTGCACCCGTGGGAGCCGATGTTAGAGTTCGACACCACAGACAACAAATTCCGCGACAACCTGCTGGCCGAGCCTTTGGATATCCAAGGCCAGGTCAAATCAAACGGTGGACGTGTCAGCATTCCGCAAGGGTTTGGCATTGGCGTCGAGCCGGATCGCGATTTCATTCAACACTACAGCATCGCCGCATAGCGACGAAGGGGACCTCTGATGCAGAAAAAGACAGGTGGGCTAATTGAATGGCTGATACCGCTGGCCTTTGTCGGGGTGATGAGTTGGCTGATTTGGCATTTGCCAGCCTTCATGCTGGATTGGATTCCCTACACGTCGGAATCCTTGCGTGGACAGGTTGAAGCGATCTATCTGGAGGCGGATATCACCCCCAACCTGAGCGGCATCTTTGGTGGGCACATTGATATCATCGACCTTCTTGCGCTTATTTCTGCACCCATCATTGCCTTTTTCGGGGCTCGTACCGTGCGCGCCGCTGGTATTGAGTATGAGGGCGCAAGCACGATCGATCGCGCGGCATTGTTCATTGGGCGTGTTACCATGATGATGATCGCGGTGATGACAATTGTGATGCTTTACGAAGTCTTCATGCGCTATATCTTGGAAAAGCCAACCGAATGGGCCAATGAAATGACGCTCTGGTTCGCCAGCTTTGTGTTCCTGACATCGGGCTTTTACGCGATGCAGCAGCGCAGCCACATCCGTATTTTCTTGCTCTACGATGCCGTGCCACGCTGGTTGCAACGGGTGTTTGATACGATCTCGACGCTGCTTATCGTAATCTTCGCGTTTTTCCTTGTCTTTGGCAGCTACAAGCAGGTCTTCGTCAACAAGCTCTACAAATGGGAGCTTTATGGCTCTGCCTTTAACCCGCCAATCCCGGCAACGTTGCAGCCCATGGTGCTTATTGTGATCACACTGGTTGCGATTCAAGCGGTGCTGAACCTGATCGCGGATTGGAACAAAGAACCAGAGGTTCACACGGATGAACCGGATCAAGAAGAAATTGAAATGCTGAAAAAAGCAGTGGGGCAAGACTGATGGATATTGGAACAATTTCGCTGGTCCTGATGCTTGCGCTGATCGGACTTTTGGCAATCGGCATGCCGCTTGGCCTTGCCTCTGCTGCCTTGGCAGTCTTGGTTTTGGTGATGAAGTTTGAGCCTGCGCTGTTGCTCAACCCGATGACATTTGGCGATGGGATGCTCACCAGCAGACCCGGGACCGGAGCGCTCTATATCTTGGCGCAAAAGATATACGGATTATTAACCGACTACGTGCTCATATCAGTGCCGCTATTCATTTTCATGGCGTCACTGCTGGAGCGTTCTGGCATTGCCAAGGACATGTATTCCTCGCTGAACGTTTGGTTGTCACGCACACGTGGGGGCATCGCGATTGTCACCTCTATCATGGCGGTGATCATGGCGGCGATGTCGGGTATCATCGGCGGCGAAGTGGTTTTGCTCGGCCTGATTGCTTTGCCGCAAATGCTGCGGCTTGGGTATAATCAAAACCTCGCGATTGGTGTGATTTGTGCCTCTGGCTCGCTTGGCACCATGATCCCGCCCTCGATTGTTTTGATCATCTATGGCCTTATCACAGAGACGTCGATCAAGGCGCTCTTCACAGCTGCCTTTATCCCCGGCTTCATGCTCGCCTCGATGATCATCTTATATATCATCGTGCGCACGACCCTGCGCCCAGAGGATGCGCCGCTTCCGCCGCCTGATCCCAATGATCCTGAGCCGACAGAAAAGCGCAAACTCTTCGGTGCGTTTATGAGCATTGTTGTGGGTGGCTTTGCCACTGCGCTGTTCCTGCGCGCGGCGTTCTTTGAGCTTTCGGGCTCTAATGCAGCGGCGATTGAAAGTGGCGGCGATGTCGCGCGACTTGGCACAATGGCGCATATCCCTTGGCTGGTCGGGATCATTGCAATCTCGCTGATCCTCATTTTCTTTGTCTTCGGCAAAGAACGCGCCAAAATAGGTTGGGACATGGGCAAAGGGCTTGTCGCACCGATCGTTGTGATCGGCGTTGTCCTTGGTTCTATTTATGGTGGCATCACGGGCATTACCGAAGCCGCTGGCATGGGCGCATTCGCTGTTCTCATCATTGCTATTCTGCGCGGTGAAGGCTCGTTCGAGCTGGTTTGGGACAGCCTCATGCGCACGCTCAAATCAACGGGTACGATCATTTGGGTCACAATTGGCGCTGCTGCGCTTGCGGGGGCTTATACCATTGCAGGCGGTCCGCAGTATGTGGCTGACTTGATCGTGGGTAAGGATCTGCCGACGATGTCTGTGATCCTAATGATGATGCTGATCTTGCTCTTTATGGGTGCGTTTATGGATTGGGTTGGCATTGTTTTGCTGATTATCCCAGTGTTCCTACCCATCGTTCTGCGTCTACCTATCGAAGAGATTGGCTTCATCGGCCAACTTCAGCCAAGCCATGTGGCGGTCTGGTTCGGGGTGGTGTTCTGTATGAACATGCAGGTGAGCTTCCTGTCGCCGCCCTTCGGTCCTGCGGCCTTCTATCTGAAGTCTGTGGCTCCGCCGCACATCAGCTTGACGGATATCTTCAAAGGGTTCTTGCCGTTCATCGGTATCCAAATCCTCGCGCTGTCTGTGCTTTTGATATGGCCCAACATCATCGCGATCCTGCTGTAAGGGATTGGGCATGCTGAGCGCAGATCAAATCAAGCAGTTCGAAACGCAGGGCTATCTGGTGGTGCCGGATATCCTGCCAATCGACACGTTAGAGGCGTTGCGCGCGGAATATAGCGCGCTGCTGGATCAGCTTTATGCGGGTTGGTTTGCGGATGGGTTGGTTGGCCAAGCGCCAGAGGGCTTGGATTTCTGGGGCAAACTGCTTGCCGCTTATGCGGCGGGCGTGGACTATTTCCAACCTTTGGATATCTCGCTGCCCGGGGATCGCATTGCGGCAGATACACCGTTTCACATTGGTCCCGCGGTGTTTGATATGCTTACAGCAAAGCCGCTATTGGATGTGGTGGAGCAGCTGATCGGGCCGGAACTTGTCAGCAATCCGATCCAGCATGTGCGTCTGAAACCGCCGGCGACAAAACTGGATCACGACGAGATCCGCGCGCATATTACGGCGACGGATTGGCATCAGGATCGCGCCGTCGCCTTGGAGGACGCAGATCAAACGGACATGGTGACGGTCTGGATTGCGATCACTGATGCAACGGTAGAGAATGGGTGTTTGCAGGTTCAACCGCAGGTGCAAGGCCAAGAGATCTTGCCACACTGCGCACGTACACAAACTGGCATTGCAGATGGTTTCGTTGACGAAGCAAAGGCGCTGCCTTTGCCGGTTAAAGCGGGGGGCGCGGTGCTGTTTCATCCGCTGACACCGCATGGGTCCTTGATCAACAAAACAGATCAATTCCGCTGGTCTTTTGACATCCGTTTCAATGCCACGGGTCAGCCTACGGGGCGTAGGCATTTCCCAGATTTCATCGCGCGTTCGCGTCGCAATCCAGAGACGGAAATGAAGGATTGGAAAGCTTGCAAGCGTCAATGGGAAGAGGCGCGCGCACGGCTTGCACAAGCGCCTCATATCAACATACACCGCTGGTCTTCTGATGCGCCTTTTTGCGCCTGAACCAAGCTGGAAGAGAGAGCAAACATGGATTTTATTCGCTTAGATCGCGCTGATACCGTCGTGACTGCTACGCGCGCCCTCCAAGTGGGTGTCACGGTTGAGAGTTGTGAGACCCGTGCGCTTATCCCCTCGGGTCATAAAATTGCGACGCAAGCGATGGCCAAGGGCGCGCCTGTGCGCAAATACGCACAGCTGATTGGCTATGCCTCTTGCGACATTGCTGCGGGCGATCATGTGCACACACATAATGTCGAGTTCAGAAACACCGATACAGAATATGAGTTCTGCACCGACCTGCGGCCCGTTGAACCTGCTCAAACGCAAGACACGTTCATGGGATATCGCCGCGAGAATGGCCGCGTCGGCACGCGCAATTACATTGCGATCGTCACCTCTGTGAACTGTTCTGCCACCGCTGCGCGGATGATGGCGGATCATTTCACCCCAGAACGCTTGGCCGCGTTTCCTAATGTCGATGGCGTTGTGGCCTTCGTGCATGGAACGGGCTGCGGTATGGCAGGAGATGGCGATGGTTTTGAGGCCTTGCAACGTGTCATGTGGGGCTATGCGAAACATCCCAACCATGCGGGCGTTTTGATGGTCGGTCTTGGATGCGAGATGAACCAAATTGACTGGCTGCTAGAGGCTTATGGCCTCAAGCAAGGCCCGACGTTTCAAACGTTGAACATTCAGAATGTCGCTGGCCTGCGCCGCACGGTCGAGCTTGGGATTGCAAAGATCGAAGCGATGCTGCCGATTGCCAATGAGGCGACGCGCACAGAGTGCCCCGCGTCCGAGTTAATGGTGGCGCTGCAATGTGGCGGCTCTGATGCGTGGTCTGGTGTCACCGCGAACCCTGCATTGGGCTATGCCTGTGACTTGCTAACGGCTCAAGGTGCGACGGGCGTTTTGGCTGAAACGCCAGAAATTTATGGCGCCGAGCATTTGCTCACGCGGCGCGCTGTTGATCAAGCGACGGGCGACAAGTTGATTGGCTTGATCAAGTGGTGGGAAGATTACACCGCGCGCAACAAAGGATCGATGGACAACAATCCATGCCCCGGCAACAAAAAGGGCGGTCTTACGACGATCTTGGAGAAGTCCCTTGGCGCTGCTGCGAAGGGCGGAACATCCCCTTTAACTGGCGTCTACAAATACGCGGAACCGGTCACGGCGCGCGGCTTTACCTTTATGGACAGCCCCGGCTACGATCCCGCGTCTGTCACTGGGCAAATCGCGGGTGGCTGTAATCTGGTGTGTTTCACCACGGGGCGTGGCTCGGCGTTTGGATCAAAACCTGCACCGACTGTGAAGATTGCGACCAACTCCGAAATGGCAAAGCGCATGTCCGAGGACATGGATGTGGATGCGGGCGAGATCCTTTCCAAAGGGGTGAGCGTCGAAGACAAGGGCCGCGAGATTTATGAGATGTTCTTGCGCGTTGCCTCTGGCGAAATGAGCAAATCCGAAGCGCAGGGCCTAGGGGATTATGAGTTCGTTCCATGGCAAATCGGAGCAGTGATGTGAAACGGATCCTTGTGGTCGGAGGTGGTTTGATTGGCATTCGCCACCTGCGCGCGGTTCAAGCGCACCCCGATTGCACATTGGTTGGCTTAGCCGATCCTGACATGCGCATCGCCCCTGATGTTGCGCGCTTTGCTTCGATAGACGAGGTAGATGTGCCAGTTGATGGTGTGATCCTTGCGACGCCGACGCATCTGCACGCGCGCCAAGGCATTGTCGCGGCGGTGCGCGGCTGGCACATGCTGATCGAAAAACCCGTCGCGGGCAGTTTACAAGAAGCGCAGGCGCTAGAAGTTGCGTTGAAGGGCACGCAAATCGGCTCGCTGGTTGGGCATCATCGCCGCTATCATGCGCCTGTGCAACAGCTGCGCCGAGCGCTGATGGCCGGAGTTGTCGGCAAAGTGGTTAACGTCTCGCTGATCTGGGCGATGCGCAAGCCTGATGCCTATTTCGAGGGGAATTGGCGCACCGCTGGTGGCAGTCCGGTGATGATAAATCTGGTGCATGACATTGATCTATTGCGCTTTGTTATTGGCGAAATCAGCGATGTGGCCGCGCTGGGCGGCGCGGCGATGCGCGGCACGGATCGGATCGAAAGCGGCGCGATTGCGATTGGCTTTGAAAACGGCGCGACGGGCACCATCAGTTTTTCCGATACCGCACCAAGCCCTTGGGGTTTTGAAGCGGGTACGGGCGAGAATCCGAATATTGGCACCACTGGCGAAGATATGATGTGGATCACGGGTACAAAAGGCGCGATCAGCTTTCCGTCGATGACGTTCTGGCAAGGCACCGAGTGGGGCAACGCCGCAACGCGCATCCCGTTTGTTGCCGCGAAGAACGAGCAAGCGCCGCTGGACGCCCAGCTCGATCATTTCATTGACGTGATGAATGGGGCAGCGCCGTTGATTGATGTCGCGGATGCAGCGCGCACCCTTGCGGTTGCGCAAAAGATTGAAGCCCAGTTGACGCGTAAAGATGCGAAAGGACTTTGTGATGCCTGAACAGCTTAGCCCACAGCAAATCGCTGAGTATGACAAAGGCGGCTATCTGCTGCTGGAAAACCAGATCCCAGACGACTGGCTTACCAAGCTGCGCGCTGAAATCGCGCGGTTCGAGCTTGAGGCCGCGCCACTTACGCAGAGCAATGATCGCCTTGATCTAGAGGACAGCCACACGCCCGAAAACCCGCGCCTGCGCCGGATCAAGCTGCCGCATACAATCTCGGATGTGGTGGCCGAGCTGATGGTCTCGGACCACGTTCTTGCCCCGGCACGCGATTTGATCGGACCGGATTTGCGCCTGCATACCACCAAGCTCAACATGAAATCTGCGGGCTACGGTGCCGCTGTCGAGTGGCATCAGGACTATGCGTTTTATCCCCATACCAACGATGATATCCTTGCGATTGGGGTCTGCATCGATGATATGGCCGACGAAAATGGCCCGCTCATGGTCTATCCCGGCTCGCACAAGGGACCTGTGTTTGATCACCATGTGGAGGGTGTGTTCGCAGGCGCGATGCTGCCCGAAGAGAACGGCCTGAACCCTAAAGACG
>CAYQZI010000091.1:0-12075 GCA_964421835.1 uncultured Planktotalea sp. | reverse complement strand
GTCTTTCAAAAACTCGGCAGTCGCAAATCACCTGATCGGCGCAAAACGCTTGCGAAAAAGCCAGATCCCAATCAGCTTTCGCTTTTTTAGGCGGCGCGGTAGTGTCTGTGCGAACAAGGAAGAGCCCATGACAGCTTGGCGCAGAGAGTTAGAAACACTAGATCCGAAGACCGACTACGAGCGGATTGTGTACATTCTCAGCGTTTATGAGTTTTCATGGGACATCGAAAAAGCACTCGAATTTGCGCTGTTTCGCACCTACGCCGTGCCGTCGATCTCTGGGCTTTTGTCGCGCACGGGGACCTTTCGCAAAGACACGCGCAAACGCTATGACGACACCGAATTGATCCTCTCGGAAATTGCAGAAAACGGCCAAGACAGCGCCAATGGGCGCGCTGCACTTACGCGCATGAACAACATGCACGGGCGCTATCGGATTTCGAACGATGATATGCTCTATGTGCTCTCGACCTTTGTGATGGAGCCTGTGCATTGGCTGGCGCGATTTGGCAAACGCGCGATGCGCCCAGCCGAAATTGACGCCTGCGTGCGCTACTACCAAGCGCTTGGTCAAAAGATGGGGATCACCGATATTCCCGAGAGTTTCACTGCGTTTCAAGACTATCAGCGCGCCTATGAGGAGGCTGAATTTCGCTACGCAGAGACAAATGAAGAGATCGGCTGTTTGACCCGCGATTTGTTGTTGTCGATGTATCTGCCGCGCTGGATTGCGCCGCTTGGGCGACCTGCGGTGCATGCGCTTTGCGATCCGGCTCTGCGCCGCGCGATGGGATTTGCAGACCCGCCAAACTGGCTAGAGCGTGGATTGATCAGCGCGCTCAAGCTGCGCGCTTTTGCACTGCGCCTTTTGCCTGCGCGGCGCAAAGCCCGCTTGCTCACCAAACGAAAGCGTCCGACCTATCCAAGCGGCTATCGGATCAACGCGCTGGGCACGTTTAAGTAGACACTTGCGCGAGCCCGTCCGAAGTGCCTTGGAAAGCGATGCTGGCGTCGGCGCGGCAAGCCTCAAAAGGGCTCCTTAGAGCACTTCGTAATAGGCGATTTCAACCGAGCTTGCCCGCCGAATGCCTGCGCAAACAAAGAGCATGTGATTGACCCAAGTGTAATCGGCATGTCCCGTTTCAAGGCGCGCAGCCGTGCGCATGTAATAGGTTGCCGGATCCACATCTTCGCCGCGTGCAAGGCGCTGCATGACCTCTGCGGGCCCATGCCGCGCGCCGATGTTGATCACCTCGATCACAGCGCCATCTTCAGTCTCGATGGCGTATCTGGTGTCGAGATGCGCCGCTCCGTCGGCGTAGATCGTTTGCCAATCAGCACCAAGGTTCAGCACTTTTCCCGCAATCTTGCCCTTCGCGGTACCGCCAATGATCGGGATGATCCGCCGTTGCCCAGCACGGCCTTGACCCAGCTCGAGGGGCTGGCCGAGTTCAACGGTCAGCGTGAAACTATGCGCCAGCGCAGGAACAGGGATCATTCCATCAAGCCCAACAGCCGCGCGGCATTGTTTTTCGTGATGTCCTCGCGCGAGTGGTCTTTGATCGCAATACCTTCGAAATCCGACAACCAGCGCTCAGGGGTGATCATTGGCCAATCCGAGCCGAACAGCACCTTTTTGCGCAGGATCGAGTTGCAATAACGGACAAGTATTTCTGGAAAATACTTGGGCGACCAGCCGCTTAGATCGATGTAAACATTGGGTTTGTGTTGCGCGACGGCCAGCGCTTCTTCCTGCCAAGGGAAGGAAGGATGGGCGAGCACGATCTTGAGGTCAGGAAAATCCACCGCCACGTCATCCATATACATAGGGTTCGAGTATTTCAGCCGCATCCCATTCCCACCGGGCATGCCGGATCCGACACCGGTTTGACCCGTGTGAAACAGCGCGATGCACCCTTCTTCTTGCAGCGCCTCATAGAGCGGATAAGCCATCCTATCGTTGGCAAAAAAACCTTGCATGGTCGGGTGGAATTTGAACCCTTTGACTTTGTATTCGCGGATCAATCGACGTGCCTCGCGCACGCCCATCTTGCCCTTCCAAGGATCGATAGAGGCGATTTGCAACAGCACGTCAACGTTGTGTGCGACCTGCTCTGCGACCTCGTCGTTCGAGTAGCGACGATACCCGGTTTCACGTTCCGCATCGACGGGGAAGATCACGGCGGCGATGTTCTGTTCGCGGTAATGCGCGGCGGTTTCGGCAATTGTGGGCGGGTGTTTCCAAGGGGCCTTGAAATAGGCCGCCATCGTCGATTGCCGATTGTCATAGCCATCGTCAGGGTGACAGCCGCAGGGTTCTTCGGCATGGGTGTGAATGTCGATGGCGCGGACTTTTGAAATATCGACCATTTCATGTCTCTTTAGACTTTGATGACAGCTGGATCAGCGTCGGCATAAAGGCGCGCAAGCAGATCAGCCCGCCGTGTCAGCACTTTGCGGAAATTGAGATTGCCCTTCGCCGTGCTCTCGCCTTCGGGCATAGAGGGCGGTTCGGCCAGAACAATGGCGCGGGCGATGCGGGTTGAGCTGGTATTGAAGTCCTTGCTGCGGGCTTTCAATCGTGCGGTGATATCCGCCAACAGCTTTGGACAGGTGATCACGCCAGAGACGCCGTTCACGGCATAGCCCAGACCCGGCACTTCGCTCAGGTTCGGGAAAATCATGAGCCCAATGTCATCGCGATCCGCCCCTGTGACGACAAGATCTGCGGCAAGCGGCGCAAGGCAGTCCAGCGCATCCATACGCAGCTGCGCGGCGCGCACCCATGTGCCTGTGAGCAATTTGAAATCCTCGGATATTCGTCCATCAAAACGCAAGCCTTTGTTGGGGTCCTTTGGATCGACAAACACCATCGCATCGCCCGTGATAAAGTACCCCTCATCGTCGAACGCCGCTTTGGTCTGCTCCGCGTTCTCGAAGTATCCAGGCATGATGTTTGGCCCCTTAACGCGCGCTTCGCAGCGCATATCTTCGTCAGGGATCAGTTTGACCGTGATGCCCGCCAATGGCGCGCCCACAATGCCGGAACGATCAATAGGTTCGCCTTGCAATAAGATTGCGGGAGCGGTTTCTGTCAGGCCCCAAGAGGTTGTCATCAAAGGCACTTCGCCTTTGACCTCTAGGGCCATAGCTTCAAGCGCTTGCCAGATATCTTGTGGCAAGGATGCGCCCGCATAAAACATCAGATCAAGGTCCGCAAAAAACTTTTGGCGCAAGTCTTTGTTATCACCCAAAGCCTTGGCAAGCAGGCTGTAGCCAACAGGGACGTTGAAACTGAGTGTCCCCGGTGCCATCGCGAGGTTCTCAAGCGTGCGCTCGAAGAGACCCGGCCCCGGCTTGCCATCATCGATATGCAGCGTGCCGCCATTGGCGAGGATCATGTTAAAGTTATGCGATCCGCCAAACACATGGTTCCATGGCAGCCAATCCAGCAAGCGCGGTGGACGGTCTTGTAAGAACGGCAGGCTATCGGCCAATTGAGCTTGGTTCACGCACATTATATTTTGCGTCGTCAGCACGCCCTTTGGGGCAGAGGTCGAACCGCTGGTCATCAGAATTTTCGCGACTGTATCGCCGTTTACGCGCGCATAGGCAGAGGCAAGATCGCCAGCGTTTGAGCCGGCGAGAAGGCTTTCAAAAGAGGTGACATTCGGATCGCCCCGCGTCTCACTCGCGACGATCTCTATTCCCTCCATAGCCTCAAGCCCCAGAGCCGTGCTATATTGCGCCGCATCACCGACATAGGCCATCTTTGGCCGAACCAATTCGACAGCCTGAACAAGCCGGGGATGGGCCGCTTCGATCAGTGAATATTGCTCGGCGATAGGCACAGTTGGCACGCCAATATACTGCGCTGCAAGGCTCAGCAAACCGTGATCGACCGAGTTGCCGGACATGATCAGAATCGGCGTATCCGGCCCCGTGCCACGCGCCAGCAAGCTTGAGGCGAGGTTGAGCACCTTTTGCAAAGCAGAGGCATAGGTTTCATCTCGCCACCCTTTGCCGCTGCGCTCTGCTAGAAAGATTCGCTCTGGGGCCTCTATCGCCCATCGATGCAGCCATTCACCTGTTTTCACAGCATAATTTGACAGCGGATGCGCGGACGTCAGCTCGATTGCGCCATCCGCGCGATCTGTTCGCACGACATCATGAGGTTGAAACCGCGTTGTTCGCTTCATAGCGCCTCTCCGAGATTTTTGCGCATCTTCGCATTTTTCTGAATGTCAGCGACAACCTTGACAAGGACGCGCAAGTCCTTTGGATCAATGCCCTTGAGAAGGGCAGTTTCATGCGCGCGTACCGCCTTGAGGGTGCGGTCGTATTGCTGGTGACCTGCCAAAGTCGCACGCAGCGCGTAGGCACGGCGGTCCGTCGGAACCTTGTCGCGGACAATCCATTCACGCCGCTCCAGCTCGTCGATCACAATCACCAGATTAGGCCGCTCGATGTCCATCGCATCCGCCAATTGAGTTTGCTTCATGCCGGGATTGTCCACAATCAGCACCAACGCCGTATAGGTGATCATGCGCAGTTTGAAGGGTTTCAACACGGAAGTCAGATCCCCTAAAACAGCGTTTGAACCGCGCTTCATGTAGTAGCCGACAAATTCTTGCAACGTGTCGTCGCGCACGGTGCTGACCTCGGTTGGCGCGCCTATTTTGGGCTGTCTCTGTTTCATCGAAACTTTGGCGCGCGTTTTTCAAGGAAAGCTCTTAGCCCTTCTTCGGCGTCTGGTGTTGTTTGAGACATGGCCGCTGCAAGCGATTCCACAAACAAGCCATCGGATTGCGACATATCATTGATGCGCGCGATAGATTGCACCATCAAGTAGTTGGACAAGGGTGCGTTGCGAGCGATTTTGCCCGCCAGCTTTTGCGCCTCTTCCATCGCGGTGCCTTCGGCCACAGCGTAGTGGCACAGACCCAGCGAGAGGCCTTCGTCTGATCCGTATTTGCGCCCCGTCAGCATCATCTCGGTCATCCGATCTGCCCCCAAAATGCGCCCGATCCGAGCCGTTGCGCCGCCGCCCACAAAAATACCGCGCCGCCCTTCGGGCAACTGAAAGACGGTTGAGGATTCCGCAATGCGCACATGTGTGGCCCCCGCCAGTTCAAGGCCACCGCCAATCACGGCACCATACATCGCTGACACGGTAATCAGCCCGCCAAATTGGATTTGATCCATGACGTTATGCCAGCCGCGCGAGTGATAAAGGTTTTCTTCGGCAGAGCGATGCACATGCTCGGAAAGATCCAATCCCGAACAAAAGTGACCCTCTGTTCCGGTCAAAATCACCACGCGCACCTCTTTTGGCGGTGCAGCGTAAAAGGCTTTTAATGCGCCCAAAAGCTCTTCACACATGGCGTTGCGCTTGTCGGGGCGGTCCATCGTCAATGTGGCAATAGCGCCGGAGATATCGATTTTTAGCATTTGGGACTTCGTTGACATGTATGGTCCTATTTCGGGGGCAAGCGAACGGCACCATCAAGGCGTATGGTCGTTCCGTTCAGGTATGTGTTGGCAACGATCTGCGCGGCAGTCAGGGCGTATTCTTCGGGGCCCCCGAGACGCGCGGGAAACGGGATATTTGCCGCAATCTTTTCGCTGACCTCCTCGGGCAGCCCTTCCATCATCGGCGTTCTGAATAAGCCCGGCGCTATGGCCATGATCCGAATGCCCGAGCGCGCAAACTCCCGCGCTGCTGGCAGACACATTGAGGCAATCGCGCCTTTGGACGCGGCATAAGCCGCCTGACCAAGCTGGCCATCCTGCCACGCTACAGATGCTGTGTTAATGATCACGCCGCTCTCGCCGTTTTCGTCAGGTCCAAGCGCCATCATGCGCCGCGCCGCATGGGTCATCACGTTGTAGGTGCCAAAAAGATTGACCCTCAGCGTCTTTTCAAAAACGTCGAAAGAGCCAGAGCCGTCGCGTGCCACGATACGCGCCGCGAGGCCGATCCCTGCGCAACTGACAGCAACGCGCGGCGCTTGTCCCAAAGCCTTGGAGGCTTCCTCGAACGCGCTATCGACGGCCGTTTCATCACTCACGTCTGCGGCCACTGCATAGCCATTAATTTCGTCCGCAACCGCCTTGGCCGCGTCCAAGTTAAGATCCAAGACAGCGACCTTTGCACCATTGGCTGCAAAATGCCGGGCGGTGGCAGCCCCTAAACCACTGCCCCCACCGGTAATCAACGCGGTTGTTCCATTCAATTCCATTTTGCTTTGCCTTTCATGGGATAAGCCTCGCGACGTTATCGGCTCGAAGAGTGTGATAGAGGGGAGTCGTGTCCTCGCGAAGGTAATCCAGTTTTTGGATTTCCACAAATTGTTATGATCTATATCTATTTCTGTCTAGTACGATCCAACCAAAGACTTCAATAGCAGGTGGACATGTCACGGTTTGATGCCGCTCCCAGTGCTCGTTTAGGCCACTTTTCGTTCGAAGGCGACATCGCTGCGCGCTTTGTCTGCCCGTGGCCTGACCTTCTCTGATCGCTCACCCTGATAAAAGCCAGCGGCCCCGTCGAGGGCCAGATCGCAACTTTGGCGCAAAGACAAAAGAGCTGTTGTTCTAAAGCGCCCTAGGGTCAGGACCCATTAATTTCATACCGCTGGCGTCAAAACCGCGAAAGTTCAGTGGTTCGCGACATGCAGCGACTAACGGGTTAATTGCAAATGGCGCGCGCCGTTGAAATACTGCGGTTTTATCGTCCTGCAGATTTGACGGATTTTCCTCGTGAGATGCGTCACATCTGCTTGAAAATCAACAAGAGTTCCTGCGCAGAAGCTCCTTTTCACGAGAGAAATCTGTCAAACCAGTGGTAAGATATTGATGGGTCCTGACCCTAGCATCATCCGATGAGTTCAGCGATATTGAAAGCGAAGCAAGGAATTCAACATCGAAGAATACGATTACATTATTGTTGGCTCTGGCACCGCCGGATCCACGCTCGCCGCGCGGTTGAGCGAAGACAAAGACCTGCGCGTTCTTGTGCTTGAAGCAGGCGGTTCAGACCGACGATTTTGGCTGCGCCTGCCTGTTGGCTATTTCAAGACGATCTACAATGCCAAAGTGTCCCGACTGTTCAAAGGACAGCCGGACGAAGGCATTGCAGGCCGTCAGATGGACATCCCAAGGGGCCGTGTCATTGGGGGCTCGAGCTCGATCAACGGGTTGATTTTTATCCGAGGGCAGCAGCAGGATTTCGACGATTGGGAGACACTCGGTGCGCAGGGATGGAGCTACGGCGACGTGTTGCCCCATTTTCGCAGCATTGAAAGCTATGAGGGCGCGGCCAGCCAGTATCGCGGCAGCATGGGGCCCCTTGGCGTGTCTGAACTGCGCAACGATAATCCCTTGTGCGAGGCATGGCTGGAGGCAGCGCAGGCATTTGGGTTGCCGCAAAATCCTGATTTCAACGCAGAGGATACATTTGGCGTCGGGCGGTATCAACTTACCCTCAAAAACCGTTGGCGTGACAGCGCCGCAACAGCGTTTCTGCATCCTGCACTGAAGCGATCAAACCTGACGCTTGAAACACATGCACATGTCTTGGGGCTTACCTTTGAGGGCGACAGGGCGACGGGTGTGCAATACCTCAAGAATGGCAAGACCGTCACAGTGCGTGCATCGCGCGAAGTTATCCTCGCCGCAGGTGCCATCCAAACCCCGCAAATCTTGCAGCTAAGCGGCATTGGCCCCGCAGAGCTGTTGCACAGGCATCAGATCAAACCCCGCGTCGATGCGCCAGAGGTCGGTGCCAATCTGCAAGATCACTTGCAAATGCGCACGATTGTCGCGCTTCAGGACGGCACTCACTCTTTGAATGCACAGCTACGCAACCCGATCAACGCGGCACGCATTGGCCTCGATTGGCTCAAGAATGCGCGCGGACCGCTCACCGTTGGGGCAGGTCAAGTGGGCGGGGCTGCCTGCACCAAATATGCAAGTGATGGGCGCCCTGATGTGCAACTTTTCGTCATGCCGCTTTCGGTTGATAAACCCGGGGCACCGCTGCACAAGACGCCCGGTTTCACAGTGTCTTATTGGCAATGTCATCCTGAGAGCCGCGGCACTGTGTCAATTGGCTCGGCTGATCACCTTGCGGATCCGATCATCCAAACAAACTACCTCAGTGCGCAAAAAGATCGTGATGTGATGGTCGAAGGTCTCAAGATGGTGCGCGACATTTATGCCCAGCCTGCGTTCAAAGACATTTGGAGCAAAGAGACCATTCCCGGCCAAGAGTTCACCACTGACGCAGAGATCCTAAGCGCCATCAGGCAGCGCGCAAGTACCGTTTATCATCCTGTCGGCACCTGCCGCATGGGCGATGATGCGGCATCGGTGCTTGATCCTGAGTTGCGCGTGCGGGGCGTCGAGGGCCTACGCGTTGTCGATGCCTCTGTGATGCCAAAGATAACATCGGCTAACACAAATGCTGCGACCTTTATGATCGCTGAAAAAGCTGCGTCAATGATCCGTGGCGTGTGATCCTACATAGGGCGACGGGCAAGGGAATAGATTTGCCCCGTTGGCCCACCAATAGGTTGCGTTGCCAGATGGAGTGCAAGAGCTGCAACTTCATCGGGGTGCTTGACGCGCTCCCAAGCGGGCAAACCTTTTGGCAACGACTCTGGACCTTGCGCCAAAACCTCTTCTGGGGTCTTGGCCTCGCGCGGGTCAGTATTCTGGAACGTCGCCGTCGCCGTTGGACCCGGCACAAGGCTGTTCACATCAATATCACGCGCCCAAAGCTCATTGGCGAGCGCATCGGTCATCATATTCAGCGCAGCCTTAGAGACGTGATAGGCACTGCTATTTGCCCCAGCCGCATAGCCTTTGCCGGAGGTCAGATTGATGATTTTGCCACCTTTGTTCATCCCGCCCAGCAAATGCCGCGTGATAAGGTAGGGACCACGCACATTGATCTCCATCATCTTCCACCACAGATCAGGGTCGGAGTCTTCGAACGAACCGCGCTCCAAATACGCACCCGCATTGTTGACGATCACATCGACACTGCCAAACTCACCGAGCGCGCCTTTGCAAAAGGCTTCAGTCTGTTCAACGTCGCCAAGATCGGTTGGCATTGCAAAGCAGCGTTGGCCTTGCTCAATAACCGCAGCGCTGACGGCTTCAAGCTCGCTCTGTGAGCGCGCACAAATCGCAAGATCAGCACCTGCTTTTGCAAACGTCAGCGCTGTGGATTTCCCGATGCCGCGTCCTGCACCAGTGACAACTGCAACCTTACCTTTTAGGGATTTTTCAGTCATTCTTTTGTGCCTCCAATGCGGCCAGTGTGGCGTTGATTTCAGCCACGCCAGCATCCCAATCGACCGCCCCTTTGGCGGTGTAATGCGCCATGGGTAGTTCTTTTTGCAGGCAATCAATTCCGTCCCAAAGCCGCGTGTCGCAGATCATCACGAAGGGTTTGCCTTTGGTCGCGCGCGCTTCTTCAAACGTATCTAAAACTTCACCCATATCTGTGCCACTGATGCGCCGTGTCTTGCACCCGAAGGCTTCGAACTTGTCATGCACAGGCTCCACCGCCATCACATCTGCCGCATGGCCTGATGCTTGCATGTCGTTGTTGTCGACGATGAAACAAAGGTTATCGAGCTTTTGATGTGCTGCGAACATCGCTGCTTCCCACACATTTCCTTCTTGCAATTCACCGTCCGAGAACAAGCAATAAACGCGTTTATCAGACCCTTGCTGGCGCAAGGCCCAAGCAAGGCCCGCGGATTGGCTCGGCCCCTGCCCAAGGGATCCAGCAGTTATTTCAAACCCCAACTGGCCCTCGATCGGGCTTTGATCGACGTCGCTTCCATCCTCATTATAGGTGCGCAGTTGATCCATCGTGTAGTGACCCGTCTGCGCCAAAGCTCCGTAAGTCATGATCGCGTCGTGGCCGTTAGAGAGCACAAAACGATCGTGAAACCAGCCCTCGCCGTCTGGGCGCAATTCATCGAAATATAGCGCAGCTGTGACGTCCGCCAATGCAACGCCTTGCGATGCATATCCACCCCGTTGACGGCAAATTTCCAGAACGTCGCGACGGATTTTTGCGGCGATGATATCGAGATCAAGGATGCTCTGATTGCGTCTCATGTCACCAACCCCGCAATGCTATGCGCCAAGCTTTTCGCGTCCAACCCAAGCTGCGCACGGATGAAGGGCAGCGTCCCCCCCGGGGCCCAAGTGTTTGGCACGCCGAACCGTTTAAGACGTGGTCCACCGCCAATATCTGCGATGATTTCCGCCACGAGCGAGCCAAGCCCCGTCACAATCTGATGGTTCTCAATCGTAACGATCTGATCATGGGCAAAAGCAAACTCGGCTATCTCTTTTTCACGCACGGGCTTGATCGTTGGCACATGCAAGACAGAGTGCTCAACGCCTTGATCGCTCAAGAGATCCGAGGCTTCAAGCGCCCATTGGGTGCCATGCCCTGTGGCAATGATCCCGATGCCTTTGCCCTGTCGCAGCGTGTAGGTTTTGCCAAGCTCAAAGGTGAATTTCTCGGGGTCCAAGATGCGCGGCGTATCCCCACGATGACCGCGAATGTAGGTCAGACCGGGCAGATCAACTGCCGCATCTAGGGCTGCGCGAAAATCAGTCGGGTCAACAGGATCAATCACCGTCGCATTCGGGATTGCACGCACCATGCCAAGGTCTTCCGCCGCTTGATGGTGAATGCGCGCGGGGTTGGAAATACCGGGGGTAAAGCCAATCGCGATATTGGTCGGTCCAACCTCTTGATTGGTGCCAGCGCCACTGCCGGTGCCCATGCAGATCATCATCTGATCATAGGCGCGCCGCGTGATGTAGCAGGCAAAGCAAGTGGCAATCGGGATATACCCGCCTTTGGCGACGCCTGCCGCAACAGACAAAAGGTTCTGCTCTGCCATCCCCACATCAAGGTGCTGGCGCGGGAGTTCGTTTTTCACGCGCACGACTTGGCAATATTTGCTCAGATCCGCGCTCATGATCACCACATCCTCGCGGCGCGTACACAGATCAAAGCTGATGTCGTCAAAAGGCGCAGGATCAAAGCTGCGAGGACCGTCTAGTAGCATGTGTACCTCAAGGAACGTGAATGGCGTTGGGGAGGAGTTCGTTTTCCAAGAATTCTTTGGCTTGCGCGTGTGTGACCCAATCGGGTGGCGGGAAATCCGCCGCCATGTCCCACTCATCGCCAGTGGCTGTCATATGCGCCGCAAGCTGGGCATCGAGATCGTCCATAAGCGCGCCATGTGCCGGATCATCCACCAGATTGTTTTGCTCGTCAGGATCAGCGCGCTCATCAAACAAAAGCGCACGGTGATCCTTGCGCCGCATATAAAGCCAATCTTTGGTGCGAATACCGCGCTCTGCGAAGGGGGCGAATTCGCCCGGATTGCCGCCCGTCTGTGTGAACACTTGATACCAGATCGCATCGCGGTGGACGTCTGCACCGCCATCAAGCACGGGTAGGTAACTTTGACTATCGCGCCCTTGGGGCATGTTGATCCCCACCAGATCAAACAGGGTCGCCATCATGTCGACGCCCACATCGACCATCGCTTTAGACTTGCGGGGCTTAAAGCGCGCGGGATAGCGGATGATCAAGGGCACATGCATCGAGGCGCGATAAGCGTGGTTCTTGATCCCGCAGAAGGAGCCGTGCTGCCCGCACATATCCCCATGATCGGATAGGAAAATCACCATTGTATTATCTGCAATCCCAAGCGCGTCGAGCTGATTAAGGATACGCCCAACATTGAAGTCGATGTTGTGGATCATGCCGTAATATTCAGCGATGAACTCGCGGATTTCTTCCTCGGTCTCGACCTCACCCTTGGGCTTGGTTTCATGGGCGGCATGGCTCTTGTGCCCGGACTTCAGATCTCCGCCACACAGCACCTCGTTGCGATGCTTTTGCACCTTGGCTTGTCGCTCTGGATCAGGAACGCCCGCTGGCAAAGGCACCTCCACTGGATCATAAATCCGACGCAGATGATCTGGCATATCCATCGGGAAGTGCGGCGGCCCATAGCTCAGATA
>CAYQZI010000090.1:0-12099 GCA_964421835.1 uncultured Planktotalea sp. | reverse complement strand
CCAAGCGTTTCTTTGATCGTGCCTTGCGCATGTACTGCTTTGGACCAAACTGGAAAGCCCATTTCCGTCAAATCAAGCACATCGCGCACACCTGCATCGATGATCAAACCGCGACAGCCCCGCGCCATCGCAGAGGTCGCCAGTAGATCGCCGAAATAACCGGCATTTGAGGGCGTTGTCGTGCCAAGCAGCATGATATCGCCCTTTTGCAACTGCTCAATCGCAACGTGGATCATCCAGTTGTCGCAGGGCGGCGCAAGGATGGTCACAGCAGAGCCAGCAATCCGCGCACCACTATAAATTGGGCGCATGTAATCCGCCAACAAGCCCTTGCGCCCTTGCGCTTCGTGCACTGTCGCGACACCGCATTTCGCCAAACCATCAATGATAGCCTGATCCGCACGTTCAATGTTCTGAACGACAACGCCAGTGGTTCCCGCCTGAATACTCATTCGAGTTCATCCACCGTGCGTGGGAACACTGTCTCGAACCCTTCTGCGTATTTTGCCACGCGCCCCCCTGCCATGCCGCCAGAATTGCGGCGGAAATGGTTGGCACGGTTTTCAGCGACGTTCTTGTAGAAGTTCCACAGGTGCTCTTGGCCCTGCATGCATTGGATCGCGGCCCACTTTTTGTCCCACACTTCTGTGATGTCGAGGAAGGTTGTCGGCTTCCATTCCATTTGCTCTGTCTGATGCGGCTCAAACAGGTAAAGCTGCGGCGCACCAAGAACCTTTTGACCGGGGTTATGGCCCCATGCCTGCGCTATCATCCGGCATTCAAGCGCGAAGGTCGTCGTGTTCATGTGGTCCGTGTTGTAGGGATCCCACTTAGAGTGCGACATCATGAATTTGGGTTGAACCTCTCGGATCACATCGACCATGCGATCTTGGGTTTCGCGGCCCAGATCGAGCGGATAATCCCCCACATCAAAGAAGCGAATGTCGTTGACGCCCAGCGCGCTTGCCGCGTTTTCAGCTTCTTTGCGACGCTCGGTCTTGACACGCTCTAGGGTCATGCCCTCTTGCTTCCAAAGCTTCGCGCTTTCGCCGCGTTCGCCGTAAGACAGACACACGACCGTAACCTCATAGCCTTTGGCCTGATGCAGCGCGATCGCGCCACCTGCACGCCAGACGAAATCTGCGGAATGCGCGCTGATCACCAGCGCTGTTTTTTTGTCTGACATAGCCTTGGCCCCTTTTCTGTGTATCGGCGCAGACCATAAAGCCGATGCAGGCAAATTGCCTATTTCGAATTGAGACAATAGAATAAGAAAAAGCTATAGAGATGCCATGCAAAGCGATTTTCCCAACATACGACATATGCGGGTTTTCCTTGAGACTGCGCGCAGTGGATCAGTCTCTATCGCAGCGGCGCGATGTCACTTGTCACAGCCGGCGGCAACACAAGCGATCAAACAGCTTGAAGCGGATTTCGGAACGCCGCTGCTGGCGCGTCGCCGCAAACAAGCCGCGCTAACAACTTGCGGTGCTTTGTTCGCGCAAAGGGCGGCCAATGCGATGCGCCATCTGAAAGAAGGGGCAAGCGCGGCCTTGCGCGAGGCTGGTAGTAAATCTCGCACACGTTCCACATTTGAAATGTCAGTCACGGCGGCGCAGCTTCGCAATCTGATCGCAATTGCGAACGCTGGCAGCTTTACCGTCGCTGCGCGCGCGCTTGGCCTATCACAACCGACAATCCACCGCACCGCGCGCAGTTTGGAGGCTGTTGCGGGCATTCCTTTCTTCACAGCACGCGCATCTGGCGTTCGCTTGACACCCGCGGCAGAGGCTTTTGCAAAAGGTGTAAAGCTCGCGCAGACGGAAATTCAGCAAAGCGTCGAAGAAATCAGTCATGAATTGGGAAAAGAGGCTGGAAGCTTCGTGCTCGGCAGCCTTCCACTTGCGCGCACAACCATCGTTCCTCAAGCCATTCATGCAATGGTGCGAGAGCTGAACGGCTTTCAGATCCGAGTGGTTGAGGGCAGATATGCGGAGCTTTTACGCTCGTTGCGCGAAGGCGATATTGATTGCCTTATTGGGGCGCTGCGCGACCCATCCCCTGCAGAAGACATCATCCAAGAGCCGCTTTTTGACGACGCGCTTGCCATCGTTGCACACCCAACCCATCCTCTCGCCACGAAGGGTAATTTGAAGCTGGAAGAGACCCTCTCTTACCCTTGGATCGCGCCGCCGAAAGAAACACCCGCAGGTCAGTACTTGTTCGACACTTTGCACATAGAGCAACGGCCAGAGACGCCCGTGCGCGCCGTGTCGTCCTCAATGGCGGTTTTGCGCGGCGTACTGGCACAGGGCCCCTACATTTCCATAGTCTCGCGCCATCAGATCAAAACTGACGAAGAACTCGGTGTTATCCAAGCGCTTAATGTGCCGTTAGAAGGTCATATACGTGAAATCGGCCTGACCTATCGGCGCGAATGGAAGGCCACGCAAACGCAAGAACTGTTCATTGATTACCTGCGTCAGTTCGCCAAGTTTGAGGTGTTTGAAGAATAGCAGCAATGGCAGTGCTATAGCTTTTTCCAATACTTTAGAGATCAATCGAATTGGTCCAAACCCAAGCACAAATGCTAAGCGTCTTCGCAAGCCAAATAGCGGACCTTTGCATGACCTCACCCAGCCTCAACATCTCCTTCATCGGCTTTGGCGAAGCAGCGCGCGCGTTCTGCGATGGCTTTGCGAGCGAAGGATTGGGGTGCACGCAAAGTGCGTTCGATCTGAAAGGCGCAGCATTGCAGCAAGAAGCAGCGAAACGACATGTTGCGCTCGCTGACAGCAATGCGCAGGTCTGTGCCGGGGCTGATGCTATCTTCTCACTCGTGACCGCAGACAAGGCCGCAAATGCCGCAGAAACGTCTGCACAAAGAGATTTGAACACCGCATTTTTCTTGGATTGCAACAGCTGCGCGCCGGACACAAAACGTCGCTCCGCCGCCCTTATCGAGGCCGCTGGCGGGCGCTATGTCGATGTGGCTGTGATGACGCCCGTGCATCCAAAATTGCACAAATCCCCTTGCCTGATTGCAGGACCACATGCGCGGGTGGCGCAAGACTTGATGCAAACTCTTGGTATGGACGCCACGATCGCGGGGGATCACATTGGCGACGCCTCGACCCCGAAGATGATCCGTTCGATCATGATTAAGGGCCTCGAGGCGCTGACGCTTGAATGCTTTCTTGCGGCCCGCACTGCTGGGATTGAAGGCGACATTCAAGCCTCGCTCGATGCGGCCTTCCCCGGTTTCGATTGGGGCAAACGCGCGCCTTACATGATGGAGCGGATGGCAACTCATGGCATACGCCGCGCCGCTGAAATGGACGAAGTCGCACAAACTTTGCGCGACCTTGGCATTGCACCCCACATCACCGAACGGACCGTCGTGCGGCAACGTGAAGTCGGCGCGCTTGGGCTGAAAGTCAGCACAGAGGATGCGAAAGACCTTGCCAAACTCGCCGACACGATCTTGGATCATCTCAATCACACATCACACCAAACTCACAGGGAGGAATAACCAATGGCTTTGAAAAAAGACTACGAAGATATTCCCGGCACTTTCGTGTTCGACGCCGACAGAGGGCGCGAGGGCTATCAGCTTAACCAATTTTGTATCTCTTTGAGGCTGCAAAAGAATCGCGATGCTTTTGGCGAGAACGAAGAAGCCTATCTCGACAACTACAAAATGAGCGATGAGCAACGCCAAGCGGTGCTGGATCGCGACTGGAACCTTTTGCTCGAGCTGGGTGGCAATATCTATTACACCAGCAAGCTCGCCGCGAATGACGGAATCAACTTTCAACAACTCGCTGGCCTGATGACGGGCATGGGGAACGAGGCTTATCGCGCAATGATGGTTGCTGGTGGGCGCACGCCCGAAGGCAATCGTTATCAGAGCGAGTGGGACGAAAAAGAGGGAGACGCATAATGGCGCGTATCACAGCAGGTGTGGGATGCTCCCACGTGCCAGCAATTGGCGTGGCGATGGATCAAGGCATCACAGAGCAACCCTATTGGGAGCCTGTGTTCGAGGGTTTTGAGAAATCGCGCGAATGGATGAAGGCGCAAAACGCGGATGTGATCTTTCTGGTCTACAATGATCATTGCACCGTGTTTGATGCGTCTTGCATTCCGACGTTCGCGCTTGGTTGCGGTCCTGAATTTGCCCCTGCAGACGAAGGCTGGGGGCCGCGCCCTGTGCCTGTTGTGAAGAACCACCAGGTTCTTGCCAGCCACATCGCGCAATCGCTTGTCCTCGATGAATTCGACATCACCGTGATGAACGAGATGGAGGTCGATCATGGCCTCACCGTGCCTATGTCGGTGATGTTTGGCGATAAGACCGTCGATGACGAATGGCCCTGCCTTGTCATTCCGCTTTGCGTGAACGTGGTGCAATACCCGCCCCCCACGGGCAATCGTTGCTATAACCTTGGCAAAGCCATCCGCCGCGCGGTGGAAAGCTTTGATGAGGATCTGAACGTCGTGATTTTCGGCACAGGCGGGATGAGCCATCAGTTGCAATACAAGCGCGCGGGTCTGATCAATAAGGAATGGGACACACAGTTCATGGATCGCTTGACCTCTGATCCTGTGGCTTTGTCGAAAACCCCCCATGTGGAATATTTGCGCGAAGCAGGCTCTGAAGGGGTTGAGATGGTCATGTGGCACGTCATGCGCGGCGCGCTTGATGACGAGGTCGAAGAAGTGCATCGACATTACCACGTGCCCGCATCGAATACTGCCGTTGGGCACATCATTCTTGAAAATGTCAAAGACCAAGGAAAAGCGAAATGAGAATTTGTGTCGCTGGCGCTTACGGCGCATTCGGAACCAAACACCTAGAGGCATTGGATGCGATCGACGACGTCACGGTCACCGCAGTGATGGGCCCAACGCAGTCAAAGGTCGACGCCGTCGCAAAGGATCGTGGCATCGGTTTCGCATCCACATCGCTTGAAGCGTGCATCGCACGCGACGACGTGGATGCGATCATCTTGGCAACGCCCACGCAAATGCACGCGGATCAGTCAATTGCTTGCATGAAAGCGGGCAAGCCTGTGCTGATCGAAATTCCTATGGCCGACAGCCTTGAAGACAGCCAGCGCATTTGTGATGTTCAGAAAGAGACGGGCGTTTTGGCGATGGCTGGGCAAGTGCGCCGCTTCAATCCTTCGCACCAGTGGATCCGCAACAAGATCGACGCGGGTGAGCTGAATGTGCAGCAGATGGATGTACAGACCTATTTCTTCCGCCGCACGAACATGAACGCCAAGGGCGAGCCGCGCAGCTGGACGGATCACCTTCTGTGGCACCACGCGTGCCACACGGTTGATCTGTTCCAATACCAAACAGGCGAAGTGCCAACGCAGGTCTACGGGCTTGAAGGCCCCCATCACCCAGAGCTGGGCATCGCCATGGATATGTCCATCGGGATGAAGACCGCGTCAGGCGCGATTTGTACGCTATCGCTCTCCTTCAACAACGATGGTCCACTTGGCACGTTCTTCCGGTATATCTGTGACAATGGCACATATTTGGCACGCTACGATGACCTCTATGATGGACGCGACAACCAGATTGATCTGAGCGATGTGGCCGTATCAAGCAACGGGATCGAGCTGATTGATCGCGAGTTTATCGCAGCGATCCGCGAAGGGCGCGCGCCAAACGGGTCTGTTCATGACACGCTCGATGCCATGCGCACGTTGGATCGGATCGAAAAATCTTTTGCGTAACACACGCACAAACTGGGCTGCGCTTTTATGATTGAGAGCGCGGTCTTGATTGTCAGCCTTGGCAGCTTCATCGCTGCTTTCGTGAATGCCGCCTTTGCAACAGGCGGCGTTTACATTTTGCTGTTCTCTTCCATGATCGCCCTGCCCGTCACAGCCGCGATTGCACTGCAATCCACCTTTGCTGCGGCATCGCTGATCGGGCGGATTTATTTCTTTTGGCAACACATCGATTGGCGGCTCACGCGTATGTTTGCGCTGGGGGGCATACTCGGCGTCGCGCTCGGTGCGCGTACTTTTGTCGCTTTACCAGAGGCGGTCATTTTGACCCTTTTGGGTCTGTTTATGTTGCTGCTAATTTGGCTTCCGAAACTGCCTGATCTGAACCGCATGAAGCATCCCTTCGTCTTTATCGGGATCCTGCACAGCTATATCGGCACGGTTTTTGGCGTTGGTGGCGTGCTGCAACCGTTGATGCTGCGCACGAAACTCACCAAACTGCAGCTGACCGGCACGCTCGCCGCCTGTATGCTTGCGTTAGATGTGATGAAAGTGGTTGGCTACGGCAGTGTTGGCTTTAACTACTTCTACTACATCCCTCACATCGTCGGTGCGACGCTGGCGGGCTTTGCCGGCACGTGGCTCGGCAAACGCACGTCACATCGCGTGTCTGAAACGCTGTTTCGCACGGTCTTTCGCATACTCGTGACACTGGTCGCGTTCCAGATGATTTATCGCGGCTTGTTCACTTAGCAGTAGCGCTCGGGTCCGACCCATTGCGCGGCAGAATAACGATCACCATGCGCCCACCCAAGCGGCAAAACAGCTTCGATCCGCGCGATATCCTCGGGGCTGAGATCAGGCGCACCGCCTTTGGCCACTTCTTCAAGGTGGTTAAGATGACGCGTGCCGGGGATCGCAATGACTTCCTCGCCTTGATGCAAAACCCATGCAATCGCCAGCGTCGCCGCAGCCACGCCCATATCCGCAGCCAAATCGCAAAAGCGCGCATTATAGGCAAGGTTCGTGCTGATATTCGGCTCCATAAAACGCGGGTTGTTGGCAAGGAATGGCAATTGCTCTGCCACGTCGCGCGAATGTGGGCGATCTGTAAGCAAACCGCGACCCACAGGCGAAAACGCCACCAGCGACGCACCGATTTCGGCGCAAAGTTGCTTTAACCCCAACTCAGGCGCACGGGTGGAAAGGGAATACTCCGATTGAACCGCAGCAATGGGATGCACAGCATGGGCACGACGCAGTGAGGACGGAGCAATCTCTGAATAACCAATCGCTTTGATTTTGCCCGCTTTGACGAAACCCGCCATGGTGTCAGTCACCTCTTCAATCTCGTGACGCGTGTCGCGGCGATGCACGTAATAGAGATCAATCGCCTCAACCCCAAGCCGTTTGAGGCTGGCGTCAAGCTGCTCTGCCAAGTGTTCCGGCGCGTTGTTAAAGCGGTGCTCAGGATCGCGGGTGATCCCAACTTTGGTGGCAATCTTGAAGGGCGACGCCCCACCGCGCGCGCGCAGCCAATCGCCGATCACAGTCTCAGAGCGCCCCATGCCATAGGCGTTGGACGTGTCCAAATGTGTGATGCCCAACTCAAGACAAGCATCCAGAACCGCTGGCGCGTTCGCATCATCCGCAGGACCGTAGAAATCGGTGAATGACATTGCGCCATACCCAACTGCGCTGACGTTTGGTCCATTTTGTCCAAGTTTACGGTGTTTCATCGCTGCACTTTCAATCGCGTTTCGCTCCATCGCACAGTATTTTGATCACCTGCCTTTATGCAAGCACTGCTCTGGTGATCAAATGCCTTGCCAGATCAAAAAATATTGCCCACGCTAGGAAAAGACAAAAGCGCGGCATATCGAGGACTGAACATGACAAGAACAAGCAGCAAACTTCATGTATCTTTACGCGCAGGGATCTGTGCCCTCGCGTTGATCGGACAAAGTGCGCTTGCGCAAACCAGTGAGCCCGTGCTTTTCGCAGGCACTGTCGTGGCGCGCGATATCATCGGGATTTCCTATGAAACCAGCGGCTGCATCGTTTCGGTCTCTGAAAATGCGCGCAGAACAGGTATCGCGAAAGCGGATCAAGTGCTGGTGCAGCTCGATGTGCGCAGCGCAGAGCTTGACTTTGAAACTGCAAGCGCGCGCGTAACCGATCTTGAGGCTGCGATCTCCGAGCGGCAACTTGCCATTGATGCGGCAGAGGCCAGCGTCAATCGCCGCGTGCAAGAGCAAGCTTTGGTTGCCAAGGAATTTGCGCGCACCGAGCAGATTTTCCGCCGTGGTTTGGTGAACGAGGCCACGATGGAGGGTGTCGAGAGCCGGATGATGAACACCAACTTTGCCGCCGATCAAGCCCAAGAGGCACTAGCCAGCGCACGATCGGCAAAAACGCGTGCTGAAATTGCTGTGAAAATCGGGCTGTTGGAGATGCGTTCAAAGACCGACGCGCTCGAGGATATGACCCTACGTGCCCCCTTCGATGGTGTGCTTCTGGATTTCGAGCCAAACGTCGGCGATTGCGTCACCGCGCGCGCCTCTGCGGCGCAAATCTACGCGCCCTCGAAGAAATCGGTCGAAATGTTTGTGCGGGTGAATCAGCTTGCCAGCCAAGATGCTTCTGGCGTGACAATCAACGCACCGGTCAAGATAAAGCGCTTTAATGGCGAAGCCTGCGGCGGCACGATAAACTGGATTGGCACGAAGGCGGATGTGGAAAATCAGTTCATCAAAACCTCTATCGAGGTCGATGAAAGCTGTGCGCCTGCGCTGTTTCTGAACGAAGCCGTCGAAGTGCAAACCCTGCCAGAAGCGTCATAATCTAGGATCAGCAGCCTCAGTTTTGCGCTTGCGAAAGCTGCTCTAAACAAACGCTTAACGGTTGTGTGAAGGTTTGCGTGCAATACCCGTTTGCGCGCAAAGCTGCACTTGGGGGCGCACCGCCGCCGATTAAGATCAGCAAATACTCTTCAATATCGGGGAGATGCCGATCCGTGTTTTGCGCGATCTTTGCTGTGTCTGCATCAACAACCGCTTGGAACAATGGCAATGTGATCTGCCCGCTCGCGCCATTTGGATACTGCCGCAAATAATTTCGAACGCCCCACACCGCGTTGGTTGAAAACTGATTTCCAAAGTGGCGGTTGAGCCGCGAAAGCACATATTTCAAACCGGTTTGGGTGACCGTGCCAGCCTTGGTTTCAGAATAAATCTGCTTCATCCGCTCAAGCAACGTTGGCCACTCATCCGCCGCCACCGTCGCGCTATAGGCGGAAATGGCTTTGTTCTTGCCCAGCACCTCAAACGTAGAGGACGGATTATAGGCCGCACGCAGCTCTTGGCGGATGATCTTGAACATTTCAGAGCCTTGCGAGCCACCAATGTAATCCGTCAGAATATTCGCGGCGATTTGATCGCTTTCGCGCGCAAAGTCGTGTGACTTCACCAGCATGATCATCATCTCTGACGCAGATATGTCCGCAATATAAAGCGTGCCGCGCGGCAAACTGGTGGGACGATTGCTAGGCGCAGGCTTGCCCGAATCTGAAGCTGCATCTGCTTGTGCGCGTGGCAATGCGCGCACAAAACTTTGCACACGCCAGATATGCGTTGCGTTTTCCGCGCGGGCGATCACATGCTGCGGCATGCCAAAACGAACGCGGCGCTGTGCCAGATCAGCTCCTTGCAAATCAGGATAGCTTAGGTAACGATCCAAAGCCGCAACCACAGCGCGTGGACGTCTGGTGATTGCAGCGGGCGTCGGCGAAGAGCTCTCTAAGCTGCGGTTGTACCATGCCATGGAAAAGTCATCCTTCTTCATCAACTCGGCCAAATGCACAATGGCGTCTGGAAAGCTCTCGTTCGGGGATGTCACCGTAAGCATAAGGTAGCTATTTTCAAACGACACGTTCACGCGCATTCCCAAAAGACTGCGGTAATTCTCGGCCTCAAATGCTGTTTTCCCGTCAACGCCCGCAGACAAAATGCTCAAGAGCGCCGAGCGATAAGCAAAGACATCTTGCTGTGTTTGCCGCGCCATCGACCATGCCAAAGTCACCGCAGAGGTCCCATTTCGCAGCGGTGTCAGCGACACTAAACGCGCGCTGTCTTTGGCGGCGAGCAATTCTGCCTGTGCTTGCGGAGCGATCAGAAAAGTGGAGCACAACAGCGTCAGCGCGGTGAGGAGTGTTCTTAAATTTTTCACGCTAATCCGCCTTTCGCGCAAAGATTTGAGACGTGGCAGCAGGCGCCACAAAATCTTGTAAAAATTCTATCACCTCCGCGTCGCTCGTCTCTGCAAGCAGCTGTGCATAAGTTCCCGGCGAGATCGGCGGAAACCCATCAGAGGCCACATTCTCCAAGAAGCGCAAAAAACTGGTGGGCCGACGCGCGGCGGCCTGCGCGTTGACTATGTTACGCTTGCGCGCCTCTTCGATTTCTTCTGCGCTCAATGAGGTTTTCAGCAAATCAGCAATAACCGTTTCCAAGGTCTGCGATGCAGTTTGCAAATCAACATGTGGCATCGGTTCAAGCAGAACCGTGACCTCCTGATCGCCGTTTTTGGCAAGATACGAGCTTATATCGAAGGTCATATAGTCGAAACTCTCAAAGAAAAGCGCCTTGCGAATCCGGCTTTCATAAATCGTCGTACCGATGAAGAACGCGCCTTGCATATCAAAGCTGTCTTCTTTGTCGGCAGGGTCAATAAATTTGGTGTAGAGCAGCATGTCATTGGCCAACTTATCCGAAACAAGCGTTTCTTTTGCGCGCAACGTTGGTTCGGGTTTTGCGTTGAGCCAGTCCTTTGCGGGGGGCACGGTCTTTTGCGTGTCACCAAAGTATTTCGTCACCGCCGCCGCAGCGTCCGCCACATTGATATTGCCGGAAATAATCAACGTGATGTTTGAGGCAACGTAGTGGACCTTGTGAAACGCCAGCGCGGTTTGCAGGTTCAGATCCGGCAAATCAGCCACCACATCGTTGGCGCGCCCGCGCGTTGCGCCATAAAGGTTTTGCTGCGCTTTCCGACGAAGCCAACGGGTCGGCGATTGTCGCTCACGGAGCAGGGTTTCGCGCTGAACGATTTTGATTTCGCTTTGCGCAAAGAAGGGCGGCAAATCAGGGGTATCGAGCAAAGCACGCGAGAGTTTCATCACGCGATCAAAGTCACTGGGCGGGCCGTAATTGGTGTAAATCGACGAAACCGGAGTGGTCTTGGCGAATAGGTCCCGCTCGCGTGGTTGTCGCAGCACAGTTGCATCCGCAGAGAAGGCGGCCAGATGCTCGGTGAAATGCGCCGTGCCGGAAACTTCTGGATCATCATAGGTTCCAGAGAGCACGATCAATTGAACGTCAATACGGTCCAAATCATCGCGCGGGACAACGTAAGCGGCGTGCAATCCGCCGATGTCGGTGAGCGAGATCACCTCCTGCGCAGAGGCGGGTGCGCTGCAAAACAAAGCAAAAACAGCGAAGAAAAATCTGAGCAAGATTGGCTCCAAAAAAAACAACTTGAGGGGGTCTAATGCAAATACCCTAACGCGCGCTTAGCAGAATGCAATCGCTTGGCACTTGGCAGTCACGCCGCGAGCGGCGCTTGAAACGCCATGCTTACAGCTTTGGCGCGGCACTGGTTTTCAATCTGATTTCAAAGCGTGTCAGCGGTTTCGTCACAAGCGAAACTTCGCCTTGGTGCGCCGCAACAATTTCTTGCACGATGGAGAGTCCAAGCCCCGCACCTTTGCTTTCTTCGCCTTGTGCGAAACGCTCGAAAATCTGCGCCACATGCGCAGGCGAGATTGGCTGGCCATCATTTTCCACGGCGATGCACGCTTGGCCAGCATTGCGCGTCATCGACAATTTGATCAACCTCAGATCCGGCCCCGCGTGGTGCAATGCATTGTCGATGAGATTGCTTAGCACTTCGCCCATCATGATCGGATCGATGGATGCAATTGTATGAGTTGGTCCCAAACCCAGCTCGAAATCCACATCCGCGCCAAGCACAGTTGCGCCGAATTTACGCGAGGCTTCGGACAGAAAGTCATTCAAATCAACTCTTTGCAGCGTTGGTTCCAAAGCTTTGATGCGTTCCAAAGACAGCATTTGCTGGGTCAGCCGCATCGCTTGGCGGGTTTCTTCGACCAATTCAGAGGCGCGCGATTGGCTATCCTCAACGGTTTTCGCCGCCTCTACCGCCTGCGCCATGGTGTGAATCGCAGCCACAGGATTGCGCAATTGATGCGCTGCGTTAGAGATCAAGCGATCTTTAGAGATCTGCGCTTCTGTCAATTTGCCAAACAGCTCGTTCAAACGCTGCACAATAC
>CAYQZI010000089.1:9841-12136 GCA_964421835.1 uncultured Planktotalea sp. | reverse complement strand
CCAGCTTTCATCCACAAGCCAGCGATCATGGACAAGAATGTTATAAAGCCCTGCTTCGCACATCTGGATCAACGCGTGCGCGTGCGCGCATTGCTCGGCACTAAGACCGACGTTGAAGTCGATGCCCTTAGCTTCAAGATGGGCTTGGATATGAGCGCTGTCTGGGATGAGTTTGCCCCCGTCGCGGAGCACGGGCAGGCGGCTCAGGGGCATTTTTCGCGGGTCGTGCAGATATTCTGGCTGCCAGCCTAGGCCTGACATTTGCAGCAAGCACATGGCTTTGACGCAGTAAGGGCTATGGCTTGGCGCGCCGAAACTGCCGGGAAAGGTGAGTAGGGTGAGCATGGGAATTCTCCTGTTGTCCTGGCCCTGTTGCTAAAGGCGTGTGCTGACAGTTATTGTCAGCAGGAGCTACGAGAGTGAAGAAATGTCACGCACCGCCCGTCTGTTCCAATTGATGCAAGCGCTTCGCCAATCTGCCCCACCCGTGAAGGCGGAGAATTTGGCGCAAGATATGCAGGTTTCGCAGCGAACCATCTATCGCGACATTGACAGTTTGCGCGCGCTTGGTGTGGTGATCGATGGGGAAGCAGGGTTTGGCTATACGCTAATAGAAGACGCGACATTGCCGCCGCTGGGTTTTGATCCTGAAGAGATTGAAGCGCTGGTTTTAGGCCTGCGCGAGGTTGGACAAACGGGGGATCCGTCGCTGGCGGAAGCGGCAAAGCGCGCTTTGAGCAAGCTCAAGGGAAGGCTTCCACCGAGCCAAGCGCATCGCTTGGAACATGCTGTTCTGTCTGCGCGTCGGTTTCGCGAAAGGCCCAAACCCGGAATTGATCCGCGCGCCTTGCGACAGGCGGCGTGGGATGAGGTAAGTGTATCTTTCGGCTATGTAGATAAAGAGGGTTTCGCGACAAAACGCAGCGTCGATCCACTTGGTATTACCGCTTTGGATGAGGCGCAGTGTTTGCTTGCCTATTGTCATTTGCGCAAAGATTATCGTTCTTTCAGGTTGGACCGTATGCGCGATCTCGTGGTGAGCGAGGATAGCTTTCGCCCAAAGCGGGTTCCGATGCTGCGCGAATTTATTGAGCGCATTCGCAATGATCCGTTCGCGTCGGCGAATACTCGCAATCCTTTCGCGTGATTTCTTTTGAATTGGAAACAATCACGCTAGGATCATAGGTATTGATCCTAGAAAGGTGACCTGATGAGTGTGCGTTCTTTTGTTTTGTGCTGCTTAGTTTCCTTGCCTGCAGCGGTGAGCGCAGATGCGGTCGAACGTTCGATCCGGCCTGAAGGGCGACCCGGAAGTGAAGCGGTTCAACCTGTGAAAACAGCGGCGGTGACATCAAAGGTCAGACCCAACGCACGACCGACGATCGTCAAGAAGGAGCGCGCCGTGACACCTGCGGCGATCTTAGCAGCAACGTCGAATGCGGGGTTTAAGCGGTGGATCTCAGGCTTTCGCAGTCGGGCTTTGAGGGCTGGGATTAGTCCTGCGGTTTTTGAGCGCTCTTTCAGAGGTGTCGGGTATTTGCCAAAAGTGATCGAGCGGGACCGCAATCAATCGGAATTCACCAAAACGATTTGGGAATATCTGGACAGTGCAGCGTCAGACACGCGTGTGGAGAATGGCAAGGCGGCACTGGCGGAGCACTTGAGCAAGCTTGGAGCGATTGAAGCGAAATACGGTGTTGAGAAGGAAGTTGTCACTGCCGTTTGGGGCCTGGAGAGCAACTATGGAGGGTTTCGCGGCGAAACCCCTATCGTGTCAGCGCTGGCGACTTTGGCCTATGATGGGCGGCGCGGGCGGTTCTTTGAGAGCCAGTTGATCGCTGCTTTGAAGATTTTGCAAGCGGGCGATACGACGCCTGAGAATATGACCGGAAGCTGGGCAGGAGCCATGGGGCACACGCAGTTTATCCCGACCTCTTATCTAGATTATGCCGTCGATTTTACGGGCGATGGGAAGCGTGATATTTGGGCGGATGATCCGTCAGATGCGCTTGCTTCGACCGCTGCATATCTGAGCCGGTTTGGATGGGTCAAAGGGCAGCCTTGGGGCGTGGAAGTGACGCTTCCTGAGGGGTTCAATTACAATCTTGCGAGCCGGAAAACCAAGAAAGCGCCAAGCGATTGGGCCGCGCTCGGTGTGGTAGGAATGAGCGGTGAAGCGGTGCCAAATCACGGGGCGGGCTCTATTTTGTTGCCTGCTGGCGCACAGGGCGCTGCGTTTATGGTGTTTAAGAACTTTTCGGTTATCGAGCGCTACAACGCGGCGGATGCCTATGT
>CAYQZI010000089.1:8593-9741 GCA_964421835.1 uncultured Planktotalea sp. | reverse complement strand
ATAGCCTGATGGGGATTGTTTGAGAAAGACAAGCGCGGTTGACTTGTTTTTGGCGCCTGCACACCAAGAGGCAAGGCAGCGTATTTCTAACGTGAAGTCAGTGCTAAAGTCGTTTTTGAAGCCAGCGCGCGAGAGCGTTTTGCCTGTGATGCGTGCTGTGATCTTGGTGCTGTCAGGGCCAAGCATGGTTACAGGATCCCGCTTTGGGAGTTTGTCCTCATCAAAGGTCAGCGTGCCAGTCACAGCGATATAGCCGTGTTCTGATTTGACGATTTCATCCAGCGCTTCTGGCAACCCAAAAGGCGAGCAAGACAGCGCGTGCAGAGGGGCGGCAATTACAAGAGCGGCGCAAATTCCTGTAGCACGCCCGAGTAAACGTCGCGCTTGAAGGGGACGATATTGGCGACGAGTTGATCGGAGGGTGTCCAGCGCCATTCGGAGAATTCGGGAATATCCGTGTCGATGTTGATGTCCGAGTCCGTGCCGTGAAATTTCATGAGAAACCATTTCTGCTCCTGACCTTTGTAGCGCCCTTTCCAGAGTTTTGGCACGAGCGCGTGAGGCAAGTCATAGGGAAACCAACCCTTCGTTTCCCCAAGTACTGTAACGAGGTCGGGCGTGACGCCTGTTTCCTCCTCAAGTTCACGCAAAGCAGCGACCTGCGCGTCTTCGCCTTTGTCGATGCCACCTTGGGGCATTTGCCACGCGTTTGCTTGGCTATCGAGGCGTTGGGCGGTGAAAATCTCGCCCGAGGCATTGATCAACATAATGCCAACGCAAGGGCGGTAGGGAAGGGCCTTGATTTGCTCAGGGGTCATTGGGCTCTTTCAATTATACTTTGCAGCAGTGATAAACTCACCGAAGCTTTCGCACCAGACCACGATTGTGCTGTATTTCGACACATCCACGCTCTCAGGGACGCTGAGCAAGAACCCCCCAAAGGTTTTCACAGGACCAATGAGTTGCGCTGAGGCTTTGATCGCTTCAAACTCTGCTTCGTCTTCGACAAATTCATTGGTGAGATAGACCATGTAATCAGGGCCGGGCGCGAGTTTGCCTTCATGGACAATCTCGGAAGCACTGACGCTGATCGTGCCTTCGCCCCAATGCAGAAAATCGCTGCCCTTAAGATCGCGCGTGAGATCAGC
>CAYQZI010000089.1:4724-8493 GCA_964421835.1 uncultured Planktotalea sp. | reverse complement strand
GGAGGGTATCATTTGCGGCAGGCCGGATTTGAAGGCCACGGTTGCGCTGGCGAAAGCACCCGCGACGAAGACGAACCCTAAGAAGCAATTCGCGACTTTTGTTTGCCATGCTTGCTCTTTGATCCAAAGCGCCCACGCGAGGCCAACAGCGAGGAAGGCGTTGTAGATGCCCTGATTGGCCGCGAGTTGGGTGGTTTGTTCGAATAAATCTGGCGGGAACATATCAAAGACGCGTGCGCCAACGGTGGTCCATGCGAAAATCTCGAACCATGCGATGTAGAAATGCAGGAATGATATCAGCGCGATAAGCGCGAGGGTGATATATCTCATCTGTATGCGTCCTTTAGGGTTTGAAGGACACTACAGGAGGTTGCGCGAAATGCAAAAGGGCAGCTCTTTGCAGAACTGCCCTCGCATCGTGATGTGGTGTGATTTACTCTTTTGGACCCAGAGCGTTGAGACCTTTCAGAATATCAATCGCATAAGCCAACTGGTAGTCATCCTCGCGCAGCTTCGCGGCTGTTTCTGCTTTCTCGCGGTCAGCTTCGATCTGGCGGATCTCGTCCTCTGACAGGCTGTCGTTGTTCAAAGATCCACGCAGATCAGATTCTGAACGACGGCGGTTGGAGATGCTCTCCTCCTCAGCTTCGTCCTCTGCATCTGGTTCACGGCGTGGTTGCTCAACGATGATGTCAGGCGATACACCCAAGGCTTGGATCGAACGACCTGATGGCGTGTAATAGCGCGCAGTTGTCAGGCGCATCGCACCATTTGAACGCAAAGGCATCACTGTTTGAACGGAGCCTTTACCGAAGCTTTTCGTGCCGATCACAATCGCGCGGCGGTGGTCTTGCAACGCACCTGCAACGATTTCAGACGCGGAGGCAGAACCGCCGTTGATCAAGACGACAAGGGGTTTGCCCATTGCGAGATCACCGGGTGTTGCGTTGAAGCGATCTCCATCAGCAGGATCTCGACCACGGGTGGAGACGATCTCGCCCTTCTCAAGAAACGCATCAGAGACACGGATCGCTTGGGTCAAAAGACCGCCCGGGTTATTGCGCAAATCGATGACGAAGCCGTTGACGTTGTCGATGCCGCCAAGCTCTTCGACTTCTTTGGCGAGCTTCTCTTCCAGATTAGGCGTTGTTTGATCGTTGAAGGTTGTGACACGCAGAACGACTGTTTCGCCTTCTGTGCGCGAACGCACGGCTGTCAGCTTGATTGTGTCGCGGACGATGGACACATCAAAGGGTTCATCTTCGCCCTCGCGCACAATCGTGACGATGATCTCAGAGCCAACAGGGCCGCGCATCAGCTCGACCGCTTCATCGAGCGCAAAGCCTAGGATGCTTTCGCCATCAACATGCGTGATGAAATCGCCGGCTTCGATGCCCGCCTCATCGGCTGGTGTGCCATCAATAGGAGAGACGACTTTGACAAAGCCTTCTTCCTGCGTGACTTCGATGCCAAGGCCGCCAAACTCACCGCGCGTTTGCACGCGCATGTCGGCAGCGTCATCAGGCGCCAAGTAGCTGGAATGTGGATCAAGCGAGGTGAGCATGCCGTTGATAGCCGCCTCGATCAGATCGCCCTCGTCGACTTCCTCAACATACTGCGCGCGGATGCGCTCAAAAATATCGCCGAACAGATCAAGCTGTTCATAGACGTTGACTTTTTTATCTGCCTCTTGAGCCAGAAGTGGGGCAGCGACCTGCGTGGTCATGATGACCCCGGCTAACGTGCCTCCCACGGCGGCCATGATGAATTTCTTCATGTGCTCATTCCTTGTTTGCCGCGAACCACGAAAGCGGGTCCACAGATGTGTTATTCTCTCTTACGTCTATATAGAGCGTTTCTGAGCGGGTGTTTCCAGCCCCATCACTCCCTTGTGAGACAATCTGATCAATTTGATCCCTTTTCCCGCCCATAAGACCCACTGGAAAGCCTGCAGGCAGGACTTGTCCGATTTCGCCATAGAGCGTGTCTAGGCCGGTTAATATGAACAGCAAGTTAGCTTGCGGTTCTAGAATGACAACATTGCCGAGATCGAGCAGCGGGCCGTGATAGCGGATCGTTGCGGTTGTTGGTGTTGTCACAAGCGAGCGTGGACGCGTCGCAACAAGGATGCCGGGGCGCTTAATGCCTGCGGCATCAGCTTCACCAGCGCGGCGCAGGATCAGGCCCTCAACAGGCAGCGCGAGTTCGCCTTTTAGCGCGGTGATATCTGGCAGCGGTCCAAGCGCTTCAGATGTGGTGATCTTGCTCAGACCGCCTGCGAAAGCATCGAGGGTTTCCGTCGAGCTGATCAAAATGGCGGTGCGCACAGGATCTTCTGTGAATTTCTTAGGCAGGTCCGTGCGATCTGCCATGGCTTGGCTGAGTTCAGTGCGCGCGTCTTGGACACCTGAAAGGGCAGTTCTGAGTTCATCCGTCGCCGTTTCTTGCAAAGTGCGCAGGAGCGTCATTTCTTCGACGTCGCGACGTAGGCTGTTCGCGCGCGCGGTAAGCGCTGGGGTCAGTTCTGCGACAAGCATGCCAGAGCGGACAGCGCCAGCAGGACCATCAGGATGCGCCATAAGCACAGGCGCAGGCGCGCGGGAGATGGTTTGAAGGACGGCGAGGAGTTCCGCAACTTCTCCGTCGCGCGCTGCGAGTTGACGGGAGAGGACGGATTCGCGTGTTGCAGCAAGACGCAGCCCTTCGCGCATAGCGTCGAGGCCGGTCTCGAAAGCTTGGATCGTAGATGTCAGCGCTTTGACACGGTCGCGCGCGGATTTGGCTTGCTCTAGCTGGGTGGAGGCCGCGCGCAAACGATCCGCTGCTGCTTGCGCGGTTGCGCCGGGATTGTCTTGCGCGCTTGCAGCAGTGGCAAACGTCAGAGCAATCAAAAGGGCGCGCAGGAGGGGCATCAGGGGATCAAGCACTCGCCCGTCATTTCGTGGGGCTTTTCGAGGTTCATAAGCTGCAAAAGCGTTGGCGCAAGATCGGCAAGACGGCCATTTCTAAGCGTAGCATTTTCAGGGCCACCCACAAGCACCACAGGCACAGGGTTTGTGGTATGCGCTGTATGCGGCCCCCCTGTTTCCGGGTCCAGCATTTGTTCACAATTGCCATGATCGGCTGTGACGATCATCTTGCCTCCAGCACTCTTCAAGGCCTCTAGCACGCGCCCAAGCCCTTGATCGACTGCTTCGCAGGCTTTTATCGCTGCTTGTAGATCACCTGTGTGTCCGACCATATCGGGGTTGGCGTAATTGGTGATGATCAGATCGTAGCCGTCGTTGATCGCGCCAACGAAGGCGTCGGTGACCTCGGCTGCGCTCATTTCGGGTTGCAAATCATAAGTGGCGACTTTGGGCGACGGGGCCATGTAGCGGTCTTCTCCAGCCTCTGGCACCTCGATGCCGCCATTCATGAAGAAGGTCACATGCGGGTATTTCTCCGTCTCTGCACAACGGAACTGGCGCAGCCCGTGTTTCGCAACCCATGCGCCCAGCGTGTTGGGAATGTCCCGTGGTGGAAAGACCGTGTCTAGGTATGCGTTATGCGCTTTGGAATATTCGACCATGCCAAGCGTTGCCGCCCATGCGGGGCGGGGGCCTGTCTCAAACGCGGTGAACGCAGGATCGGCGAGCGCCGCTAGGATTTCGCGTGCGCGATCGGCGCGAAAGTTAAGGCAGAACAGGCCGTCGCCGTCCTTGGCGCCTGCATAACCAGCGATGACGCTCGCCTTTATAAACTCATCAGTCAGATCTTCCTGATATGC
>CAYQZI010000089.1:0-4624 GCA_964421835.1 uncultured Planktotalea sp. | reverse complement strand
GCGATCAAAGTTTGGTGTTTGCGCCAAAGCAGGGGCATTGGCAGTTTTGTCGTCAGACGCACCCCATCCATCGAGAATGCACAGAACTACGGGTTTGGGGGTGCTCATATTAGGTTCTTTCAACTGCTTTTGCTCCTTCTACGAAAAGCAAGGCAGCAAGGCAAAGCTAAACCCGATGATAAGGACTTCCTGAGAGGATTGATGCCGCTCGATAGAGCTGCTCTGCCAGCATCACGCGAGCAAGCATGTGGGGCCAGACCATCGCACCAAAGCTAAGCTTGAAGTCCGCGCGTTTGCGCAGATCAGGGTCGATCCCGTCTGCACCGCCAATGATGAGGGCAAGATCAGAGCGGCCCGCATCGCGCCATTCACCGAGCTTGTTCGCGAACTTGGGTGAGGTCATAACGCTGCCCCGTTCATCCATTGCGCAAATTACAGCCCCTTTTGGGATCACACGCTCTAGCAAAGCGGCTTCAGCGCTCATCCCAAGGTTCTTTTTATCCTCGACCTCTAGAACGGACAAAGGGCCGAGAGATAACCCCCGACCCGTACGATCAAACCGTGTTTGATAGTCGTCAAAAAGCGCCCTTTCTGGACCCGCGCGCATGCGCCCGACTGCACAGATATGAACGCGCATAAAGGTTTAGGTCGGACGCGGCATAGGCTCTTCGCCGCCCATCCACATCTTTTCGATCTGATAGAATTCGCGCACTTCGGGGCGGAACACATGCACGATGATATCGCCTGTATCGATCAAGACCCAATCACCGCTGCCTTTGCCTTCTAGTTTAGAGGCGCGGCTCAGCTCTTGCTTCATGCGATCCGAGAGCTTTTCAGAGATCGCCACAACCTGACGCGTGGAGCGGCCAGAGCAGACAACCATGTAATCGCCAATCGCCGTTTTGCCGCGCAGATCAATCTGCACGATGTCTTCGGCTTTGTCTTCTTCAAGCGAGTTCAGGATAAAGGCCAGAAGCGCGTCGCTGCTGGTGTCATAGGGACCTGTCATCGTAGCGGACCCTTGATCCACGGCCCCTGCCGCATCGGTTTTAACAGACAGAACACTGTCCTCCTAGAAAAACACCGATTCTGCCCCGGTGCTGGGTTTTGCGAGTGTAGCAGCGGCGCGGGAAAGTCTCAAGTTGTGCAGGTGCAGCATATTTTAAAGCCCACTGTCGCGCAAACGGCTACTCTTGAAATGAGTTTAAACATTTCTCGCATCAGACACTATCAAATTCAATCGTTGCGATAGCGCACCAGGCGTACTTCGCCGGTGGTAACCTGCAAGGCGTAGATACGATACGTGCCCTTGTCGGGGTACGCACTGCTGCTGTTGGCCAGCGCTTCGAGAAGAACCCATCCTTCACTGAAGACGAGAGGTGTCAAAGGCGGCCCATCTTCGTTGCCAAAGTCGAACAAGTCGGTCAGCCCGGGAAAGTCCGTGGTTAAGACAAATGTTGAAGAACGACTTCCATCCAGTCCGAACACACGGATGTCTCCGGGCCGCGAAAAAGCGCCAGTTGTAATCAGCGCCCTACTTTGTGGATCATAAAGCAATGCAGCGGCGTCGTAATCGTCCAAGTTTGTCACTACAGACCATTCTTTGGTCTGTGTATCGACGGCGTATATGTAACCTTCCGCGCCGTATGTGATGCCGTAGATTGTCTGCGAACCCAGATCGTACACGCCCATAACGGGCAAGAAGATGCTCGGGACTGTGGGCGGAGGCGTAAACCTTTGTGTACCGCTTGGGCCCGTTAGGTTCATCCCGCCACCCTCAAAAGCGACAGAAAATGGGGTGTCGCGAGGCGTGGCTTCGATCCAATTTTGGAGCTCCATCGGCAGGTCATCGAGCGCGCCCAAGTGCTGAGAAAGGTAGTCTCGCGCCAATGCCGGCGTTCCTGTATCGACGTGGTCAACCCGCACCGATCCGGCGTAAACTTGGTGGGCGCCTTGAAAGCTGTGAATGCGCTTTGTGCCAAACTTGGCTGCCAACATTTCAACCAATGTCCGAAAATCGGCACCCAAGGGGTGATAAACCACGGGTAATTCCTGGGCCTGTTCCCCAATCATCGGCACGCCAAAGAGGGTAACTTTGCTTTCTTTGGGGTAACGGCCACTTCGAATTACTTCACTTATAATCGTGCCGTCGGTTGCTTCGACCTTCCAGTGTAATTCGCCGCCACCAAGCAACACTAAGCTGACGTCGTGACCGGGGCGATCGACTGTGACCTGCGCTACGGGCGAAGCATAAACATTTTCTGTTCGATACCCTTTGCCAACAGCAACGACATGCACTTCTTGGTCAGCCAAAACGGGATTGGCAAAGCACAAAAACAAGCAAGCCAATAAGTTTCGACGTAAGAACATCAATGCGGATCCCGAATTAGAGTTAAAGCTTATCTTGGCAGATGCTAAATGGTAGCCCTGCTGCACAAATTGGTCCAGACAGATTGCCTTTTGGAACAAAGTTCGCGTCGAGATAGTAAGCTGGCAAGCAAAGAAATAGAGCAATAGAGCGATTGAGTGCTATTCAGCTTCTTCCAACACCTGCAGTTCCTTCTTTGAGAGCAAAAAAGATACACTTTGTCTTAAACGTGTTCTACTGAGCTCTCTCCAAAAAACCACACTTTGTGGCACCGCCATTAGTGGCCTGATAGAACGTATCGAAAAGGCCGAAATCGGAAGAATGGGACCAATCGGCCAAAGATGAGCGCCTCACCTGCTTCAGAAGACGCACATCTCGCAAAGCTTACTCTGCCGTGCGCGCGCCCCAGTTTTGGTATGCTGCCAGATCGTCGCTACAGGTCTGAAGCGAAAGCACTTTAATCTGATTGGCATCGCTGCGACCTGAGCGCGTGGAGTCGGCAACGGTCATGCACAGCTTGGGAGCGGATGTTGGGGTGATCGTGCCCTCGCCGGTGAACGCAAAGCTTTGCGCCTCTG
Source organism: uncultured Planktotalea sp. (assembly GCA_964421835.1). Taxonomy (GTDB): domain Bacteria; phylum Pseudomonadota; class Alphaproteobacteria; order Rhodobacterales; family Rhodobacteraceae; genus Planktotalea. The sequence goes on along the minus strand of CAYQZI010000089.1, from coordinate 1,678 downwards.
TTCCGTCGCATGCAGCTAGCTCGAGAGCGCTGCCCACTGTTGCAGAAGATATCTGCGTGCAAACGTCAAAGTTGACCATGTACAAGATGCCGTTCGCGAACTTTTCACTGTCGAACGTTTGATCATACCCAAGCGCACCGCCTGGACTGTAGCAGGTGTGGCCCTGCAAGCCGTCCTCTGGTTTGGCGGCTTCTTCTTTGCCTTTGGCAATGTCGATACAGTAGCCGTTTTGCTTGTTGTCGAGCATATCAAGCAGGTAGATTTCGACGTTTTCGGCTTGGGCCGTGCCAGCAAGTGTAAGAGCACAAAGGGACATGGTGAGAGGTTTTGTAAAGGTCATAAGACATCTCCGATTAAGAGCCGCGCGAGCGACATTGCGCTTAGTACGCGGTGCCGCAAGGGTTCCGTCGAAAAGAATGCTCATACTTTTACCAGCAAGCTATAAACGAATTGGGTTCTAGTCGAGTATGCACGCTTCAATTATTTCAGAGGTCCTCTATAGTACAAGTGCTGAAAGCTCGTCGTACCCCGAGTACGCCGAAATCGCTTTGTCACTGCATGACGATCCTGCGGAGCTTGTCGTTTATTTCTATGATACGAATGGGAACCTGCACAGTTTTGTGACAGGCCGTTCTCTTCATAACAGCCTAATTAGGCTAAGAAGCCAGCGCATCGGTGCTTGCCACGCGTCACACCCTCTGTTCGGGGGGGTGACTGAAAAAGGGGGCTTCGTACTCTGCTTGCGGCGATTGGGGTGCTTTGCGCTCTGATTTTAACGAAATGTTTCACGAAAGAGTTTTTGATGGCGCGATTTATGATCTCTCCCCTTTGTATCACAGCTATAATTGCCTTGGCGGGCTGTCAAAGCGGCGGCGCGACAAATGACGTCAGCCAAGCCGCGATGGTTGCTATGGCCGCGACCCCAGCAGGCGGCGCGAACAAGCCATTGCTTGAAGCGCTGCAAGAAGAGAACCAAACGTTGACGCGTTCTGCTATGGCAGATTTGCCAATGTCGGGCAGCGCGACCTATGTTGGCTTTGCGCAGATTATCTCTGATCGCTCCGTGATTCCAACGACCAGCACCGAGCTGGTGGGCAAGGCGAGCCTTGAGGTCGGCTTTGCTGGAACCGGAAGTATGACGGGAACGATCGACACGTTTGATGACGAGGGCACCGCTTATGGCGGTGCGCTTGCGGTCAGTGGCGGCGCGATCAGTGCAGGCGCGAACGGGCCAGAAGTGCGCGCGGCTGTGTCCGGCACTTTGACCAATGCTGGCGATTCCTATGAGGTGGACGGCAATATCTCCGGCGGATTCTTTGGAGCCGATGGTGAATATCTAAATGGCTTTGACGACATTACCGTCACATCTGGTGGTCAAACATCCAACACCAACATCTCTTTGAACGCTGAGAAGCAATAGAGCTCAGATAGTCCAAGCCACTGGGCTTGGGCTATTCCACTTGCCCGCGCCTGCGCGGATGTGTATTTACGCCTGCATGAGACAAGTCTTTGATCTGAACGAGCACGCGCGGTTGCGCGAACGCTTTTACGGCGCATCGCGCGCGGTACTCGCACGACTATCCTAAGCTCTGATCTGTCGCCCCAAAGGGGCTCGCCAAAATTTCTTATAGCCAACAATGACGGGAGTGGACCAAATGTCCCCCAAAACGATCTATGA
>CAYQZI010000088.1:0-12363 GCA_964421835.1 uncultured Planktotalea sp. | reverse complement strand
TTGCTTGGGCTGCTTGGCTTCAAAAGCGCGACCTATATTATGGCCGCGGTTCTTGCAGTTATTTTGGCGATACTCATTTGGCAGATGCCAGCAGGTCTGCCGAAAGGGATGAAAGGCGTTAAGTTCAACGCGGTCTTTTCCAAGAACGCGGATGTGAATTGGCTCAGCCTTGCGCGGGTGTTTTTGTTTGCGGCGCGCGATGTGTGGTTTGTTGTTGGCATTCCGATTTACTTTTACTGGGTCTGGTCCGATGGCACGGTTGAAGGCAACAAAGCCGCCTTTTTCATGATCGGCAGTTTCATGGCGCTTTGGGTGATCTTCTATGGAGCAGTCCAAGGATTTGCGCCAAAGATTTTGGCGCGCATGCCGGTGCAAAGCGCATCGGGTTTGGCGCTCGCCTTGGCGATCTTGCCAGCAGTGCTCGCAACATTCGTGTGGGCGCATTCCTCGGCTCTGACAAGCCTCCTCATCATAGGGTTGTTCCTCTTTGCGGCGCTGTTTGCACTCAATTCAGCGCTACATTCCTACCTGATTTTGCGGTTCACCACAGTAGAGCGCGTGACGCTGGATGTGGGGTTCTACTACATGGCAAATGCAGCGGGGCGCTTGATTGGAACGGTGTTGTCAGGCGCAAGCTATCAGCTTGGCGGGCTCAGCGCTTGCTTGCTGGTCGCAGCGCTTATGTTGGCGCTGAGCGCTTTGGCAGCGCGGCCTTTGCCAAAGTTAGAGCTTGGCTAGCATAGAAAATGCGCGCGCAAGGCAGGTCCTCGCGCGCGCAATGTTTTTTAACCGATTATGGCGTTCAGCGTTGCAGAGGGGCGCATCACTGCGGCAGCCTTGCTTGCATCACTGTGGTAGTAGCCACCTAGATCAACCGCTGCGCCTTGCGCACCCGCGAGCTCTGACAAGATCGCGGCTTCGCCAGATACAAGCGCTTCGGCGATAGGGGCGAAGTGCGCAGCAAGGTCTGCATCATCGCTTTGCGCAGCAAGCGCTTCGGCCCAATAGCGCGCGAACCAGTAGTGGCTGTCGCGGTTATCTGGCTCGCCGACTTTGCGCGAGGGCGAGTTGCCATTGTCGAGGATCCCTTGCGTCGCTGCTTCCACAGCAAGGCCGAGCACGCGGGCTTGATCGTTGCCTTTGGCATCGGCCAGGAACTTGAGGCTCTCGCCAAGTGCACAGAACTCGCCTAGGCTGTCCCAGCGCAAGTGGTTTTCTTCCATAAGCTGCTGAACGTGCTTCGGAGCAGAGCCGCCTGCGCCGGTTTCAAACAGACCGCCACCGTTCATCAGCTTCACGATAGAGAGCATCTTGGCAGAGGTCGCCAGCTCAAGGATCGGGAAAAGGTCGGTGAGGTAGTCGCGCAATACGTTGCCAGTGATCGCGATGGAGTTTTCGCCTTTTGTGATCGTCTCCAAAGAGGCGCGCGTGGCTTCGCGGGGCGCCATGATCTGGAACTTGTCAGCAACGCCTGTGGCTTCGAGGATGGGCGTCACATAGGCGATCAGCTCTGCATCGTGTGCGCGATTTGCATCGAGCCAGAAAATCGCCTCGCAGCCTTCGGCCTTTTGGCGCGAAATGGCGAGGTTCACCCAGTCTTCAATAGGGGCCTTGCGCGAGGAGGCAGAGCGCCAAATGTCGCCTTGCTCCACCGTGTGCTGATGCAACACAGTGCCATCATCAAGGATCATTTTGACAGTGCCGGCGCTTGGCAACTCGAATGTTGTGGGGTGCGAGCCGTACTCTTCGGCCTTTTGCGCCATCAAGCCGATGTTTTGCACTGTGCCTGCGGTTGCCGGGTTCAGCGCGCCGTTTTCCTTAAAGAACTTGATGGATTCATCATAGATCGGTGCGTAGGAATTATCAGGAATAATGCAATTAGTGTCGCTTTCCTTGCCATCTGGTCCCCAGCCTTTGCCGCCCGCACGGATGAGCGCCGGCATAGAGGCATCGATGATCACGTCCGATGGGACGTGCAGGTTGGTCACGCCTTTGTCGCTGTCGACCATATACATAGGGGGGCGTTTGCTAATGCAGGCGTCAATCGCGGACATGATACCTGGCGCGTCTTTGACGCGCTCGAGCAGATCGCCAAGGCCAGAGTTGGGGTTCACGCCAAGCTCTGCCATCTCTGCGCCATGTGCGTCAAACACAGGCTTCAGGAAGACTTTGACCGCGTGACCAAAGATGATCGGGTCAGAGACCTTCATCATCGTCGCTTTCATGTGCAGCGAAAACAGCGTGCCCTCTTCTAGCGTGCTCTCAATTTCCTCTGCGAGGAAGGTATCAAGCGCAGCAGCGCTCATGAATGTCGCATCGATCACCGTGCCTGCGGGGTAGCTCAGACCCTCTTTCAGAACAGTTTCGCCTGCCTCTGTTTCGAAAACGATCTTCGCGCCGGTCTCGTTTGCAACTGTTGCAGAGGTTTCGTTCGAGAAGAAATCGCCGCCTTTCATAGAGGAGACGCGCGTTTTGCTAGCGTCTGTCCATGCGCCCATGCGGTGCGGATTGCTTTGCGCGTAGCTTTTCACGGCTTTCGCGGCGCGGCGATCTGAATTGCCTTCGCGCAGCACAGGGTTCACGGCAGAGCCTTTGATCGCGTCAAACCGCGCGCGGATGGCTTTTTCTTCGTCTGTTGTCGGGGCGTCAGGGTAATCCGGCAGCGCGAAACCTTGCGATTGCAGCTCTTTCACCGCTTCGACCAGCTGCGGCACAGAGGCAGAGATGTTGGGCAGCTTGATCACATTCGCTTCGGGTGTTTTGACCAAACGGCCAAGTTCGGCAAGATCGTCGGATTGCTGTTGATCGGCGCTAAGCCCTTCGGGAAAGGTCGCCAAGATGCGCCCTGCGAGCGAGATGTCCTTGGTGCCAACGGACACGCCTGCCGCGGCGGCGAATTTCTGGATGATCGGCAAAAAGGAGGCGGATGCGAGTTCTGGCGCTTCGTCAACTTTGGTGTAGATAATATCGGACATGATAACCTCATTAGACAGGGAGTTGGGCTGTCTTTAGAGGATCAAATCAAGCACGTCTACAGTATACCGTTGTATGCAGTGTTGCATTTACGGATATTTTTAAGGAGGGTGCGTGTGATCACACACCCTACGGCGCTGTAGGGTGCGTGGTTTCACGCACCCATATCAAACTTGGTCAAATGATCGCTTTTTCTTCAAACGCGCTCTTGGTGACGATTCGCTCAAATCCAAACGGGGCCATATCGAGCGTGCGGTAGCTGCCGTAGGTCAACCACTCTGCCGTAGCGCGCCCCATCGCGGGGCTTTGCTGCAAGCCATGCCCTGAAAAGCCATTGAGAAACACGAAATTGCTAATCTCGGGATGCGCGCCAAGCACTGCATTTTGATCAAACGTATTGAACGCATAATGACCCGCCCATTCCGTCACAACTTTGATCGCTTCAAACTGCGGGATACGCGCCGCGATAATGGGCCAGACGTGGTTTTCCCAGCGGCTGTGGTCCATCACAAAGTCATCGGGCGCGACGGCGATATCGTCCTCCGGCTCAGGCGGACCACCCGCGAGATAGGTCTTGGGCCCATCTTGGCGAAAATGCACGCCAGATGGATCAATCGTCAGCGGCAACTCCTGATCCAGCGGCTGCTCGGCGCTGAAAATCCAGGTGAAGCGTTTGCGCGGCTCCACAGGGAGCGCGATTCCCGCCATCTTCGCCGTCACCGCCCCGCGCGGGCCAGAGGCGTTCACCACTTGGCCACAGGCAATCACCTCGCCCGTTTCCAAAGTCACCGTGCGGACCTTGCCACCGCTCACATCCATCGCAACAACGCGATTGGTGGCATATTCCATGCCATTGTCTTTGGCCGAGCGGCGCCACCAATCAAACACAGTGCCGCCGTCCCAATACCCCTCATCCTTCAGGTTAATCGAGCCAAGCACCACATCATCGACGTTATAAAAAGGATAGCGCGCTTTAATCGCATCGGGGCTCAGCAATTCAGTCTCTGCCCCTGCGGCAAGCTGCACTTTTTGATTGTCGCGCAGCACATTGGCAAAGCCGTCGGTATCGGCAAGATACATGTATCCGTAGTTCTGGATGTCCAGCTCAGGCACGCGGGTATCACCGCCCATGTAGCCGCGCATGTTCTTCACAAAGTCAGCAGCAAACTGCGAAATACGCACGTTCAACTCGTTCGAAAATTGCTGGCGCATACATGAATTCGTATGCGCGGTAGAGCTGTTGATGTAACTGCTGTCCATTTCAACAACCAGCACCGAGCCGTCAAAATCAGGATTTTGCGACAGGAACCAAGCCGTCGAGGATCCCATCATCGCGCCGCCAATGATCACAACGTCATAGCTGGTCTTTTTTGGGGGGTGAAATGCGCTCATACTGCTTGTTCCACTGGCCCGCCTTGGGCCTCCCACTTGGAAAAACCCTCGCGCAGATGCGCCGCTTCAAATCCCATCTTTTGTAGCGTTTGCACCGTCAAAGCAGAGCGCCAGCCAGAGGCACAGTGAAATACAAACTGCTTATCCTCGCCAAAGATCGGCTTGAAATAGGGGCTGTCAGGGTCGATCCAAAACTCGATCATGCCGCGCGGCGCGTGAAAACTGCCGGGGATAAAGCCACTGCGCTGCCGCTCGCGGATATCGCGGATATCAACGACCACCACATTGGGATCCTCGAGCATTGCAATCAATTCAGGCGTCTCTATTTCGCGAATGTTGCGGCGTGCGCTCGCGACCATTTCGGCGACGGTGGTGTTCAACTTTTCCATGAGCGGTTCCTAGATCACGCCTTGCTCTTTCAGGACGTCTATTTCACCCGATTTGAAACCCAACTCTTGCAAGATCGCAAGCGTATTCGCGCCAAGCTCGGGGATTGCCTCCATGCGCGGCTCTGCATCGCCCAAACCGCCCGGAGGGAGAAGTGCGGGCAGGGGGCCAACCGGGCTATCGACGTCGCGCCAACGCCCGCGCGCTTGCAATTGCGGATGCGCCCAAAGCCCTGCCATATCACTCATGCGCGCATTGGCGATGCCCGCAGCGCTGAGCTTCGCAATCACCTCTTCAGAGCTCCATTTCGCGAAAGCGGCAATGATAATCGCGGTGAGCTCCAGTTTATGCGCTGCGCGATCTGCGTTGCTTGCGAAACGCAGATCTGTCTCAAGCGCAGGTGCGTCCAGGATATCTGTGCAAAACACCGCCCATTCTCGCTGATTTTGCAGACCGAGCATCACCTCTTTGCCATCGCCTGCGAAGAACGGACCATAGGGAAAGATCGTTGCATGCGCCGCGCCTGCGCGGGGCGGTGGCGGCGCGTCGTCAGTGGCGTAGTACATCGGATAACCGATCCATTCGGCCAGCGCCTCTAGCATTGACACATTGATGTCCACGCCTTTGCCCGTTCTGCCACGCTGGATCAGTGCGGCGAGAATGTTGGAGTAGGCATACATGCCCGCAGCAATATCCGCGACGGAGACGCCTGCCTTGCTGGGGTGCGCGTCCGTCCCTGTGATCGATAGAAACCCCGCTTCCGCTTGGATCAGCAGGTCATACGCCTTGCGATTGGTGTCTGGTCCACCCGGGCCATAGCCGGAAATATTGCAGATGATCAACTTTTCATGGCTATCCTGCAACGCCTCAAAGCTCAGGCCCATACGATCCGCCGCGCCGGGGGCAAGGTTTTGCACCAGCACATCTGCCTCGCTTAAAAGCTGCTTCAGAATGCGCATCCCAGCATCTGATTTCAGGTCCAGCGTCAAGCTTTCCTTCGAGCGATTGGTCCACACGAAATGCGAGGACATTCCGCGCGCGCGCGTGTCGTAGCCGCGTGCGAAATCACCCTTCTCTGGCCGCTCGATCTTGATCACACGCGCGCCGAGATCAGCCAATTGACGACTCGCGAAAGGCGCAGCAACCGCGTGCTCCAAGGCGATGACGGTGATCCCTTCAAGCGGCAGCACCTAGAAGGACCTCGGCAAGCCAAGCACATGTTCGGCCACATAAGAAAGGATCAGATTGGTCGAAATCGGAGCCACTTGATAGAGCCGCGTTTCGCGGAACTTGCGCTCTACATCATATTCCGCCGCGAACCCGAAACCACCATGGAACTGGATGCACGCATTCGCCGCTTCCCAGCTGGCCTTCGCGGCTAGGTACTTCGCCATATTCGCTTGTGCGCCGCAAGGCGCGTCTGCATCGAACAAGCGACAGGCTTCAAACCGCATAAGATTGGCGGCCTCAATCTCGATATGCGCCTCTGCGATGGGGAATTGCACCCCTTGGTTTTGCCCGATGGGGCGGCCAAAGACTTCACGGGTTTTGGCGTATTCGGTCACCTTGTCGATGAACCAAAAGCCATCGCCAATGCACTCTGCGGCGATCAAAGCACGCTCTGCATTCAGGCCATCAAGGATATATTTGAAGCCCATGCCCTCTTCGCCAATCAGGTTTTCGGCGGGGATTTCGAGGTTGTCAAAGAACAGCTCGTTGGTTTCGTGATTGACCATATTGGGGATCGGTTTGACCTCTAGCCCATTATGAATGGCATCGCGCAGATCAACGATGAAGATCGACATGCCGCGCGACTTTTTCGTGACCTGTTTAAGGGGCGTGGTGCGCGCGAGTAGGATCATCAGATCGGAATGTTGTACGCGCGAGATCCAGACTTTCTGCCCGTTGATCACATATTTATCACCACGTTTTTCGGCGCGTGTTTTGATCTTTGTCGTATCCGTACCCGTCGTCGGCTCTGTCACGCCCATGCTTTGCAAGCGCAGCGCACCAGAAGCGATCTGCGGCAGATATTTTTGCTTTTGCGCGTCTGATCCATGTCGCAAAAGCGTTCCCATATTGTACATCTGTCCATGACACGCGCCGGAGTTGCCGCCCGAGCGATTGATCTCTTCCATGATCACGCTCGCTTCAGTCAGACCAAGACCAGAGCCGCCGTACTGCTCGGGGATCAACGCCGCCATCCAGCCCGCTTTGGTCAGTGCGTCTACGAAAGCCTCGGGGTAGCCTTTTTCTGCATCAACTTTTCGATGGTATTCGGGCGGAAAGGCGGCGCAAAGCGCGCGCACAGCATCGCGGATGTCTTGGTGATTTTCGCTCATGGGGCTTCCTTTACCTTTGCGGTGCCCTGCATTGCCAAGGCACCGTCTTCGCGGGTGATCCAAAGCTGGATATCGTCGCTGCCCGCGCGCACTCCATGGACAGAGAATTCTTGCGTTTCAAACACAGGTGCCATCGCGCGGAACTCAAAGTGCGTGACCTGTGCGCTGGGGTCTTTGCGGCGCAGCAGATCAAGCATCAAAGTGGCGAGCAAAGGGCCGTGCACCACAAGACCGCCATACCCCTCAGTCCCTATGCAAAAGGGCTGATCATAGTGAATGCGATGGCCATTGAACGTCAGCGCGGAATAGCGAAACAGGAGAACCGGGTCAGGCACGATTTTTCTAGAAAAATCGCAGCGCTCCGGGGCTTTCGTTGGCGCGGGCAAAGGCAGGTTTGGATCAGGCACGGCGCGATACACGATGTCTTGTTCTTCGCGGATACAGAGTTTTTGAGTCTCAAAAACGTCATGCCTCACTGTGACAAATACAAGATCACCGCTGCGCCCGGCCTTATGAGTCACGCTCTTAACGGTCGAGCGTTTGCTCAGTGTTTGGCCAATCTGCACGGGCGCATGAAACTGCAACCGACTGCCCGCCCACATGCGGCGCGGCAAGGGCACAGCGGGCAGAAACCCACCCAGCGCCGCGTGCCCATCATAGCCGCTATCGCCAAGCTTATGGATCGGCAGAAAATGCAGCCAATGCCAGAGCGGCGGTAGTGCATCGCCCGCGCAATAGGTTTCATCAAGATCCAGCGTTGCCGCCATCGCATTCGCAGGAAACGCGACGATGAGGTCATCGTGCGTTTCGCTGCGCCCTTGCCAGCTTTGGAGGTGCTCTATGTCGATTGCGCTCATGTTTTGCCCTGCTACTGCTCATGCAGATTGAGCAGAGTAGCGCATGCAAGGCAAGCAGGCGTTTATCCGGCAATCATTTCGGACTGGCGCACAATGACTTCGGCCTGTTTGATCGATGCAATATCCACCAAGCGTCCTTTATAGACTGTTGCGCCCTCGCCATTTGCTTTGGCGGTTTCCATCGCCGCGAGAATTTCGCGCGCTTCCGCGACGGCTTCCTCAGACGGGGTGAACACCTCGTTAGACAAGGCAACCTGCTTGGGATGGATCGCCCATTTGCCGACCATGCCAAGGGTGGCCGAGCGCAGCGCCTGCGCGCGAAAGCCCTCATCGTCAGAGAAATCGCCAAAGGGGCCATCCACAGGCAGCACGCCATGTGTGCGGCAAGCCGCGACGATGGCTGCTTGCGCCCAATGCCAAGGGTCAGACCAGTAGTTCGCGCCCTCGTGCCGCATATAGTAATTGGCCTGCGTGCCGCCAATTCCGGTGGTGGCCATGCCCATGGAGGCTGCGAAATCCGCAGCGCCAAGGCTCATGGCTTGCAGGCGGGGCGAAGCGGCAGCGATTTCCTCTACATGGGAAATGCCAGCGGCACTTTCGATAATCACCTCGAAGGCAATCGGTTTTGTGCGCCCTTTCGCAGCTTCAATCGATGTCACAAGAGCATCGACAGCGTAAATATCTGCGGCGCAGCCCACCTTGGGGATCATGATCTGATCAAGGCGTTCGCCGCCCTGCTCTAGCAGATCCACCACATCGCGATACCAATAGGGCGAATCCAGACCATTGATGCGCACGGACAGGGTCTTGCTGCCCCAATCTACGTCGCTGATCGCTTTGATGATATTTTCGCGTGCGCTGTCCTTGTCAGACGGCGCGACAGAGTCCTCAAGATCAAGATTGATCACATCTGCCGCGCTTGCAGCCATCTTTTCAAAGATCGCAGGGCGCGAGCCGGGTCCAAAAAGTTGGCAGCGGTTTGGACGGGCAACAGGCGTTGGTTGAATGCGAAAGCTCATGGCGCACCTTTCGAGTAACTTTATTTCGTTTTGGTCAGCTTCTGAGTTATTTCGTTGCGAACCTGCGCGCAAGTGAAAATTCTGCGGCTGCATCCCTTGGTGCTGCGGTGCAGAACGCTCAGGATGGGGTGTTGGGGTGTGTGATATTCGAAGAATCTTCGAAAAATTTCCCCCAGGTCGCGATTTTTATCCGAATTTACGTCAGTTTGCCCGAGTAAAGAAAGGATATCGCACTTCGCGCGCGGCACACTGTGCATGACACTGATTCTAAGGGGATGACCGATGATTGAAACACCATATCTGCTGTTCTTGGGTGACGCGCCTGATGCTCTAGCTGCAAAAGTTGCGATTGGTATTCGCGATTGGCGCCCTGAAAACTCGGTCGGTCAACTGCGCTTGCCCGGCTGCGGAACGGATCTTGGGCTCACGGAAATGACCTTGGCCGAGGGCAAAGCGGCGGGCGCGAAAACGCTTGTGATTGGCGTGGCCAATCGCGGCGGTATCATCAGCCAAGCGTGGAAAGAAGTCCTGATCGAAGCGTTGAATATGGGGTATGATCTGGCCTCTGGTTTACATAATTTGCTGAGCGACGAAGCAGACCTTGTCGCAGCGGCAGAGGCAAATGGCGCAAGCCTGCATGACGTACGCATCCCTTCGGTGGATTACCCCATCGCTAACGGCATCAAGCGCAGCGGCAAGCGTTGCTTGGCGGTTGGCACGGATTGCTCGGTTGGCAAGATGTACACGGCGATGGCGATGGACAAGGTCATGCAAGAGCGCGGGCTTAAGTCCACCTTCCGGGCCACAGGTCAGACTGGCATCCTGATCACAGGGCACGGCGTGCCGCTCGATGCGGTTGTCGCCGACTTTATGGCGGGCGCAGTTGAATATCTGACCCCTGACAACGACGAAGACCACTGGGATATGATCGAGGGGCAGGGCAGCTTGTTCCACGTCTCATACTCTGGCGTGACCATGGCGCTTGTCCATGGCGGCCAGCCCGATGCGCTGATCCTGAGTCATGAGCCGACACGCACGCACATGCGCGGCTTGCCCACATATACCCAGCCTTCGCTTGAAGCGCTGCGCGACACTGCGCTGGCGCTTGCCAAAGTCGGCAATCCAAACTGTAAAGTCGTTGGCATCTCGGTGAACACCCAGCACATGACCGAGGAAGAGGCGGTAAGCTATATGGCTGAGGTCGAGGACCGCATGGGCTTGCCAACGGTTGACCCTTATCGTCACAGCGCCGATCGCTTGGTTGACGCACTTGCTGATATTTGATCGATCTGGGTCACAGATAGGGAATTGAACATGCAGATTGACGTGACCCAGGATATCTTTCGCCTCGCGCAGGTCTTTACGATCTCGCGGGGCTCTCGGACCGAGGCCAAGGTGCTTACGGTCTGTTTGACAGACAGTAATGTGTCTGGCTGGGGCGAATGCGTGCCCTATGCGCGCTACGATGAGACGCTGGAAAGTGTCGAAGAGCAAATTCGCGCTTTGCCCGAAACTTTCAACCGTCAAACGCTCTATGATCTGCTGGAACCCGGCGCTGCGCGAAACGCTGTGGATTGCGCTCTTTGGGATCTAGAAGCCAAGCAAGCGGGCAAACCTGTGTGGCAGCTTGCTGGGCTAACCATGCCGGGGCCAGAGATCACTGCCTACACGCTTTCGCTCGCCTCGCCGGAAAAGATGCAACTCCAAGCGGCCGAGAATGTGCATCGCCCTTTGCTGAAAATCAAACTCGGCACGCCAGACGATATGCCCCGCCTTGAGGCCGTGCGTCGCGGTGCGCCCAAATCGCGCATTATTATTGACGCGAATGAGGGTTGGAGCGCGGATGTTTATGCAGAGCTTGCACCGCATTTGGTCGGTCTTGGCGTTGAGCTGGTCGAGCAACCGCTCCCCGCTGGCGCGGATGACATGCTGAGCGAAATTGAACGCCCTTTGCCCGTTTGCGCCGATGAATCCTGTCATGACAGGGACAGCTTGCCAAAACTCAAGGGCAAATATGATGTGATCAATATCAAGCTTGATAAAGCCGGTGGCTTGACCGAAGCGCTCGCGTTGAAAGACGCAGGATTGGCAGCAGGCTATGGCGTGATGATCGGCTGTATGGTCGGCTCGTCCCTCGCCATGGCCCCCGCGACACTGCTGGCGCAAGGCGCTTCGTTCACTGATTTGGATGGGCCGCTCTTGCTGGCAGAGGATCGCGCGACGCCGCTTTTGTTCGACGACAAAGGCGTGCATCCCCCCGAACCTGCGCTTTGGGGATAATCAAATGGCCAACACAAACACGCCAAATCGCGCATTGATCGAGGGCAAAGCCGCCCTGATCGTCATCGACATTCAGGCGTCCACCTTCATCGACGACAGCGCCGTGCGCTCGATTGACAACATGCCAGGTTACAAAGAGCGGATGCTCGAGGCGCGCAAAGCTATTGATGGCGCGCGCGCTGCAAACATCCCTGTGGTCTTCATCCAAGAGGTGCATCGCCCCGACCTGATCGATTTTGGCCGCGAGCTTGATGGCGATGAGGATGTGCATTGCCTCGAGAACAATCCAAAAACCGCGCTTGCGGTCAAGGAAATGGGCATCCTGCCAACGGACTACATTGTCCCCAAACGCCGCTATTCGTCGTTCTTTGGCACAGATCTGGAAATCCTGCTCAAGGGGCTCAAAGCGGACACGCTGATCCTTGTAGGGGGGCTCACGGATGTCTGCGTGCATTACACATTTGTCGATGCGCACCAGCAGGACTATTTCACTCGCGTGATCGAGGACTGCGTCGCAGGGTCCAGCATCGCGGCCCATGACGCTTCGCTTAAAGCGATGGAATATTTGCAGACTGGGGCAATTCGTAGCCTTGAAGAAACCCTGCACGCTATGAAACAAAGCGCCTAAGCGCGACCCCGAGATAAGGACCCCATCATGACCCGCACTGTATATGTAAATGGCGAATACCTCCCCGAGACAGAGGCGAAAGTGTCGGTCTTTGACCGCGGTTTCCTGATGGCGGATGGCGTGTATGAAGTGACCTCTGTTCTTGAAGGCAAGTTGATTGATTTTGACGGCCACGCCGTGCGCCTGCAACGCTCGCTTGATGAGCTGGAGATGAATAGCCCGATCACCAAAGAAGCCCTGCTCGAGGTTCACCGCGAATTGGTGCGTGCCAATGACATCACCGAGGGCCTGATCTATCTGCAGATCACCCGCGGTGCCCCTGCGGACCGTGATTTCCTGTTTCCTGATCCTGACACGACGCCTTCGACCATCGTGCTGTTCACGCAGGACAAGCCGGGCCTCGCCAACTCGCCAACGGCGAAGAAAGGGATCAAAGTGATCTCTATCGAGGATGCGCGCTGGGGTCGCCGTGATATCAAAACCGT
>CAYQZI010000087.1:0-12492 GCA_964421835.1 uncultured Planktotalea sp. | reverse complement strand
ACCGCCCCTAAATCGGCACGCAACAGGCAAGGATAGACTATGAAGTATATGGCAACGTACGACATGATGGAAACCATGCGAAACACCAATCAGTGGCTTGGTGCGACGGCGAAATCCATGGCAGCCTATCCGATGTTCTCGATGGTGCCCAATCCTGCACTGCAATGGCTTGGTGCTTGGGGCGAAGTGACGGAACGCTCGTTCGAGCGGATGATCGTGAAACCTGATTGGGGCCTTGATACATACACCTGCAACGATGGCCGCGATCATCTGGTGGACATTACGCCGGTGATGGAACGCCCATTTGGCGATTTGATCCACTTTGATGTGACAGGCCGCGAGACGCAAAAGCGTAAAATCCTGCTGGTCGCGCCCATGTCCGGTCACTACGCAACGCTGCTGCGCTCAACGGTGAAATCGCTTATTCCAGACGCAGAAGTTTACGTCACCGATTGGCACAACGCGCGCGACATTCCCGTGTCTGAGGGTAAGTTTGATGTAGAAGATTACACGCTCTACCTCGTTGATTTCATGCGTGAACTTGGACCTGATACTCATGTGATTGCGGTCTGCCAACCTGCCCCATTGACGCTTGCTGCCACCGCCTATTTGGCAGAGCAAGACCCAGCCGCGCAGCCGCGCTCCCTGACATTGATTGGTGGTCCGATTGATCCGAACGCCAATGCGACGGACGTGACGGATTTTGGACATCGCGTTACTATGGGCCAGTTGCAGGAAACGGCGATCCAGCGGGTCGGCTTCAAGCATAAGGGGGTTGGCCGCAAGGTTTATCCGGGGCTTTTGCAGCTCACTTCTTTCATGTCGATGAACAGCGATACGCACTCAAAAGCGTTCACAGATCAAGTGATGCGCGCCGCGCAGGGCGAGGCGTCAGATCATGACAAACACAACAAATTTTATGATGAATATCTTGCCGTAATGGACATGCCCGCCGAGTTTTACCTCAGCACGGTTGAGCGTATCTTCAAAAACGGAGAGATCGCCAAGAACGAATTTGTGGTCGATGGTCACTCGGTTGATATCGGTAATATTACCACGGTTGCGGTGAAAACGGTTGAGGGTGCGAATGACGATATTTCCGCCCCCGGTCAGTGCATCGCGGCGCTGGACCTTTGCACAGGGCTTCCTGATTCGAAAAAGGCGAGCCATGTTGAGCCGGGCGCAGGTCACTACGGTATTTTCGCAGGCGGCAGCTGGCGCGACAACATTCGCCCGCTGGTTCTGGAATTTATCGACGCCAACAGCGAAGCGGCCAAGCCGAAGCAGAAAAAGGCGGCGAATAAGAACGCCGCCGCGAAGTGATCTAATCGCCTAGAATGACATCGATCATCGCTTGCGTGCCGCGCGAAAATTCCAGCGGGCAGGCATAGCTCTCGCCTTGCAGTGCGCGTTGGAAGGCTTCGACTTGCAGCACATATTGGTTGGTCGTCGGCCAGCGGAACGATTGGGTTTGACCATCCGCAAGATGCAGATCTAGCTTCGCCTCGCCAAACACGCCTGCGTTGAACGGGACATGCAAACGCGCAATGCCTTGCGTGCCGTGAAATTCCATGCTTTGCCACGGGGCCATATGCATCGAGGTGGTGGCATTAAAGGCGAAACCGTCGAAATCTGCGCGCACAAAGGTTGTGATATCCACGCCATTGACGCGTGAAACGTCTTTACAGGCGATGCCCAAGGGCTCTTGCCCTGTCACAAAACGCACCGCGCCATACGGATAAACCCCGATGTCAGGCACGCTGCCGCCGCCGCGCGCGCCTTGCAGACGGATATTTCCCGTATCGCTGCTGTTGTCATAACTGAACACGCTCTCGACCCGGCGCAAATCACCAAGCACACCGCTTTGGTAAATCTCCCGCATTTTCAGCCATTGGGGATGATGTAGGATCATATACGCCTCGGCGGCGAGCAAGCCAGAGACATCGCGCGCAGCGATCAGCGTATCAAATTCAGCGACGCTTAAACTGGCAGGTTTTTCAACCAAAACGGGCTTGCCCGCATTCAGTGCTTTGATCGCCCAAGGGGTGTGCATGTCGTTGGGCAGCGGAATATAAACCGCGTCAATATTGGGGTCGGCGAGCAGTTCATCATAGCTGCCATACACTGTAATATTCGCGCTTAGCTTTTGAAAAGGCGCGGCTTTTTGTGGATCGCGCGTCGCAAGTGCCGCCAATGTGCCGCCGCTTGCCTTCGCAATAGCAGGCGCCATGTGTTCGCGCGCGAATGATGCAGCGCCCAAGATACCCCAGCGTGTTACGGTCATGAAAAAGCCCCCTCTCAGATGTGAGAGGAGGCTAGCATTTGCTTTGCGTTCTGGAAAGCTTAGGCGCTGACGAGCATGCCTTTTTCCTCCGCCAAGGCGCGCATACGCTCTTGCAGCTTTTCAAAGGCGCGCACCTCGATTTGGCGAATGCGCTCGCGGCTAACATCGTATTGACCGCTGAGATCCTCTAGCGTGACCGGCTTGTCCGACAAGCGGCGCTGCACGAGGATATCTTTCTCGCGCTCGTTCAGCACATCCATCGCATCGGCAAGCATTTCGCGGCGCGCTTCTAGCTCATCGCGCGCTTCATAGTCGCCCGCTTGATCGGCATCTTCATCTTCGAGCCAATCTTGCCATTGCATCGTGCCCTCACCCTCGGATCCGACCTGAGCGTTCAGCGACGCATCGCCCCCAGACATACGACGGTTCATAGAGATAACTTCGGTTTCGGTCACACCCAAGTCATGCGCAATGCGGGCCACGTTTTCGGGACGCATATCGCCCTCTTCCAGCGCGCCGATGCGGTTTTTCGCTTTGCGCAGGTTGAAGAATAGCTTTTTCTGCGCCGAGGTCGTGCCAAGCTTCACTAAAGACCAGCTGCGCAGGATGTATTCCTGAATAGCCGCGCGGATCCACCACATCGCATATGTGCTGAGACGGAAACCCTTTTCAGGATCAAAGCGTTTCACCGCCTGCATCAAACCCACATTCGCCTCAGAAACGACTTCCGCTTGCGGCAAGCCATATCCACGATAGCCCATCGCGATTTTCGCGGCGAGACGCAGGTGAGACGTCACCATCTTATGCGCCGCTGCCGTGTCCTGCTTTTCGACCCAGCGTTTGGCGAGCATGTATTCTTCTTCCGGCTCCAACAAAGGAAACTTGCGGATTTCCTGCATGTAGCGGTTCAAGCCACCTTCAGGCGTTGGTGCGGGTAGATTTGCGTAATTGGCCATGTCCCTGCCCCTTTATGTTTAGTGCGTTAACATTGAGTTAATAACGGCACTCTTTTGTTTCAAGACCCCGCAAGGGTGCGGTGTTGAAATAAAGGTGGGCGTGTTGGGTCGAAGTTTCCAGATTTGTGTCCGCGCGCTCACGCGCATGTGCTGTGCGCGCGGTTAAGTGCGTAAATTTTGTAACAATTGAGCCATATCATCGGGCAAAGGGGCCTCGAACCGCAACATTTCACCACTGATTGGATGTTCGAAGCCAAGCAAAGCGGCGTGCAAAGCTTGACGATCGAAGGTTTTCGCAGCCTCTAGGCCAACTTCGCTCAGCGCTTTCGCGGGAAGTTTGCGCCGCCCGCCATACGTCGGATCACCAAGCAAGCCGTGACCCACATGGGCCATGTGAACGCGAATTTGGTGTGTGCGCCCCGTTTCAAGACGACATTCCACAAGCGCAAGGCACTGTGGATTGCCAAAGCGTTCAAGCGTTTTGGCGCGCGTCACAGCGTGGCGACCATTTTCAAACAGCACTGCTTGGCGCTGACGGTCATGTTTGTGGCGCGCAAGCTGTGTGGTGACTTTTAGCACGCCGCCGGTTTCAAAACTCACGCCGCGCACACCGCGAATGCGCGGATCTGACGCTTCTGGCGCGCCTTGGGTGACGGCAAGATAAGCGCGCTCGGCGGTATGGGCGGCAAATTGCGCGGCAAGACCGTGATGCGCGGCGTCCGACTTCGCCACAACAAGCAAGCCACTGGTTTCTTTGTCAATTCTATGCACCACACCAGGGCGTTTCGAGCCACCAACACCAGAGAGCTTGCCAGCAAAGTGATGCAAAAGCGCGTTCACCAGCGTGCCAGAGGGCGTGCCCGGTGCCGGATGCACGACCATGCCAGCGGGTTTGTTGACCACGATCAGATCATCATCCTCGTAGATCACATCAAGCGGGATATCCTCGGGTTCGATATGGCTATCAACCGCCTCTTCGACAGTGATTTCGACCTGTGCGCCTGCTTTGATTTTCGCCTTGGGATCCGTTTGCACCGCGCCATCGATGGTCACTGCGCCCGCTTCTAACAACTTGGCGATGCGCGTGCGCGACAGTGACGCGCTCTCTGGCACATCGCGGGAAAGCGCTTTATCAAGACGCGCAGGCGGATCTTCCTGAACCGCGAAGGATATGATGGACACGCTGATGTTGCCCCCTGAGCAAGAGATTGAAGAACCCGCACAATTGCGATTCCTGCGCCGTCTGGTCACTGTGTTGACAGCGGTGATGATTGGCGGCGTTGTATTGATAATCGCACTGCTTGTCATCCGCTTGAATGACAAACCGAGCGTGTTGCCGGAAAACATGGTTTTGCCAGCGGGAGTCGAAGCGAAAGCCGTCACTTTGGGCGAGAGCTGGTATGCGATTGTCACGCAAACCGATGAGATTTTGATCTTTGATCGCTTAAGCGGAAAGTTGCGCCAAAGAGTACAAATCAACCCCGCTGCGCAGTGAACGCGTTAACCAAATGTTCACTTGTGCGTTGCCCGCGCGCGTTTTGCCGCGCTAGATTAACACATCCTTAAAGGCAAGCGGCAGAAGTCGCACCCTCTCACTGGCCTCTAAAAATCGTTATTGTTTGATTGGAGAAACATGTGAGAACTCCCCTTATTTTGTGCTGTGTACTCGCGCTCGGTGGCTGCGCAAATGACAAAGCGCTGCATTTTGTGGCGGGGGCAGCGGCCTCTAAATACGCGACCTCACAGACGAAAAGCCCCTTAACAGGCTGCGCGGCTGCGCTGAGCGCGGGCATCGCCAAAGAGCTGTATGACAGCAAGTTTGGCGGCGTTGTGGACGCGGGCGACGCTTTCGCGTCCGGCGCGGGCTGTATGTATACGATCCGGTTTTAGACGTCGTTTTTCGGTCGTGCGAGCGACTCTCTGATCTGTAAATGGCTCGCAAGGGCAACAGATTTTCCGGCACTGGTTTTTTCGACCAAAGCAGTGAGCTCGATGGCCGCCTGTTGGCCCATCTCACGGTGCGGCACATGAACAGTGGTAAGCTGCGGCGAGACAATACGCGCCAATTCGATATCGTCGAAACCGGTGATCGACAGATCACGCGGCACGTTAAGGCCCATTTCCTTGGCGCGCAGCAATGCGCCCACTGCAAGCACGTCGTTGCCGCAGATCACGGCAGTTAGGTCGGGGGTGCCCCGCAGCATTTGCATAAAAGCGTCGCCGCCATTTTCAATCTCGTAAGGCGTTTCAATGATGGGCAAAGCGTCAATTGGCATGCTCGAGCTTTGCAGCGCATCTTTGATCCCAAGCAGGCGCTCAGCTGCGCGATCATTGCCCTTGCACAGCGCAGAAATCACGCCAAGCTTGCGATGGCCAAGCCCAATCACATGTTCCGTAAGCGCACGCATCGAGGCGCGATTGTCAAAGCCAATCGCGGGGCGCGGATTGTGCTTACTATGCGCCCAAGCAATCAACGCGGGCACTTGCTGCCGCTCAAGGTACTCATAGATCGACGCATCGCGATCGTAGCCAATCAGCAAAAGCCCATCCGCGCCGCGCGCAATGAGTGCGCGAATCTGCTCTTCTTCCACCTTTGGTTGATATGCGGAACTGGCCACCAAAAGCGTGTAACCACGCGCGTGTAATTCTTCCTGAAAGGCCTGTAACCCTCTGGCAAATATCGCATTTTCCATTGTCGGAATGATTGCCCCGATGGTGAATGTGCGCCTTGCTGCCATCACCCGAGCGCCGAAATTTGGCGTGTAGCCCAAAGCTTCGACAGCGGCCATGACCCGCGTGCGCGTGCGCTCGACCACGCGCTCAGGGCTGTTCAGGCAGCGTGACACCGTTGCCGTAGAGACGCCTGCGGCCTTGGCCACATCATCCAGCGTAGGAATAGTTCGATCCGCGTCCATGGGTTGCAGCGCCACCACATTCATAAAGGTTGAAGCGCCACTTTAGGCCAAAGAAACATGCGTGAAAAGGAAGTAGAGTTTGGTACCGCCTCCCCGGCTTGAACGGGGGACCCCTGGTTCCACAAACCAGTGCTCTAACCAACTGAGCTAAGGCGGCACACACAGGCGATGTAGCTTTAGCAAAGTGCGATTGCAAGACCCTTTCGGCAAACTAAAGCGCGATTTCCCACTGTTGTTCGATCAAGGAAACCCCGAAAGATTGCACAGCTTTTGAGGAAACGCAGCGCCACCCCGCTCGCGCGTATAGCGCGCAAGCCGCCAAGTGACTTTCATGGGTCCAAAGCGTCATGCGCTTATAGCCTTTTGCTTTGGCGAACGACATGCACTGCGCCAAAAGGCGTTTGCCAAGACCTGTGCCGCGCGCCTCTGCCGCGGTCAGGAAAAGTCGCAACTTGGCAGTGTCTTCATCCAGTTTGACGCAAAATATACTCCCAAGCCGCTGCGCGCCCCTGCGCGCGATCCACCCTTGCTCGCACGTCAAGTCAGCGCCCTGCTCGAAGTCGCTCAGAATGCCATCAACCAAAGGGCCAAAGCTGTCATCGAACCCCTCGCTTTGTTGGTAAAGGGTCTGATGCTGCTCAACGAGCCAAGCGTGATCAGACGCCGAATAAGGGATGAGTTCGATATCAGTCATAGCCAAAGTCAAAGACAGATCGCCTTGCAGAGCAAGGGGATTTTGAGTAGCGCAAAGGGAGTAACGTGAAAGGACAACATCCCATGGGTATTAATACTGAGCGCGAAATCGAAGCGAATATGCAGATCGGTCCGACAGATGCGGGCATGGTGCGTATCTTTATCGAAGGCGAAGGTATTGAAATTCCGATGGATTTTGACCCCGAAGAGGCGGAAGAGATTGCCGAAGAGATCCGCTCTGCCGCAGCGCGCGCGCGCAGCATTCCAAAGAAATAATACCTATTTGTGCCGCGCACCCGGCCCGATCAGTTCGAACTCTGTGATCTCGAACTCGTAATAACCGCTCATATCGCTCTTTTCTGCGCGTGCTATGAGCGTGCCCTCGGGATTGTGGTAGATGGCATGCACCGTTTGAAGTGCGCGGTAGCACCAATCGCCATCCGGGTAGTAGAATTTCACCATCATTTCTTTGTCTCCTTATCCCCAAACACGCGCCATTGGATCACGCAGCGCTTGGAGGCGACGCGCCGCGATGGAGGCGAATTTCTGGATGATAACTTTGCGTCGCGCAGCCGCAAGTTTCGCCTCTGGCGCCATGCGGATGACTTCAGCGTCATAGGCATCGCCAATAAGCAAACCTGTCTCCTCTGGCAGCAATTCCAACGGAAAATCGCCATCTACCGCCCAAAAATATCGATCACACCACTCTAGATAGCCCTCCCATTTCTTGTCCGACTGAAAATCAGCCTTGCTCGATTTGCATTCAATCACCCAAAGCTCGCCCTTGGGCCCCAGTGCCAAAACATCCACGCGCAGCCCTTTCGCAGGAACGAATTCCTCTATGCAGGCAAAGCCCATGCTTGCCATGTGACGGCAAACCCCCCGCGCAAGAAGTTGACCCGGCATCATGTTAACGGTTTCTTTGGCAGTTTCATTCATACGGGCAATGTATGAACAAAATGAGAACAAAATCAAGTCTTGCGCGAACGCCCTGCCCCTTGCCGAAGAGCACTGCACCCCCTACATATACGCGTGGCGGTTTCTGCCCTTCTTGTTTTACGGTAGCATTCCAGTGGCCTTAAGCATTTCCTTGGGAGCTGGCTCTGTTTGGACCCTGGTTCACTTACCTGGCGCCCACCTGTATATACAGGTCCTCGGGAATCAAAACCAGAACGGTTGCGCGCGGTTCCGCCACTTTCGCTCCTGTGCGAAAGCGCAGCGCTTTTGCGCAGGATAAAGAGATGAGCATTCCAAATCTGAAACGTGTCAAAGTATCGGACACGCAAGAGCTGAACAACTGGCTCGATAAAAACGGAACGTATGATCAGGCGGTTATGATCGTGACCTGTGATCGCACATCGCGCAGCAAATACGTCAGCTCTGATGAGGTCCGCATGGCGCTGACGTCACGCGGCTGGTCGGCGGGGCGAAGCTATACGCTAAATGGCAACCTTGTGGGCCATGTCGCTAGCCTTGCTTGAGCAGCAGGATGAGTTTTGCAATGCGGGATATGCGGGTTTGGTCACGTTTCGCGCTGGTGATTTGATGGAGATGCGCGCGTTTTTGTCCTGGGGTGGTTGCGCTCCAAGTGGCCGTTAGATCATTTTGCGCCAATGCCAAAGCAACATCCTGCGGCGTCTCTACCACGTTGGGATCGGTTTTGCGCAAGCGCACGTCGAGGACCTCGCCCGGCTCGATCCCCGCCTCCTTTAGTACATTTTTTCCTGTGTAAACAAACGCTTGATCGAGCACAGGCGCTTTCGTAAGAGCCATGTTAAAAGGGCGATCGTTCAGCTCTATTTCAACGCGCTTGGTGCCTTGCGCGGCGAGTTCTGCCGTGACCTCGTCCGGTAGGGGCAGCACGGTATAGACGCTCTCGCCCCACTCCATCGCCACAACGCTTGCTTCGAAAGAGATCCAATCTGCCATCAGAACTGGTCTGGCTTCGCCTCGCGCGCAACGTGATCGAGCACAGCGTTAACGAAACGAGATTCTTTGCCCTCTGGGAAAAACGCAGCTGCGATGTCGACGAATTCTTTGATCACAACTTTTGGCGGCGTATCGCTTGCAACAAACTCGGCACCAGCGGCGCGAAACAACCCACGCAATGTCGGATCAATGCGCGCGATGGGCCATTTGGCGACCAAGGCACGGTCAGTCATCTGATCGATCTGCGCTTGGTGGTTCACCGCATCCTTCACAAGCGCGCTGAACAGATCCACATCGCCCTCGACGAACTCCATCTCCTCGTAAACAGCGCCAAAACGGTGATCGAGAAACTCCACGATAATCTTGTCCGTCGTCTGTCCGGAAACTTCCATCTGATACAGCGCCTGCACGGCGTAAAAACGCGCGGCGGACTTCATTTTACGTTTGGCGTTGCCAGAGAGTTCAGTGCTCATGCGAGGTCGTTTCCTTTGCCAAACCCAGCGATTTGATACTCATCTTGCGCCGGTTTGAACCCGACGCCCTTTCGCTGGCCGCCCCACTTACGAGCGAGCGCTATCAGATGCAAGGCCGCAGCTGCTGCGCCGCCGCCTTTGTTTTGATCATTCGGATCGGCGCGCACTTCGGCTTGCGCGCGGTTCTCGACTGTCAGGATCCCGTTGCCGATACACAAACCTTGCAGACCAAGCAATTGCAAAGCGCGGCTGCTGTCGTTGCAGACCGTGTCGTAATGCGTGGTCTCGCCGCGAATGACACAGCCAAGCGCGACGTATCCGTCAAAATTGATAAGGCGTTCGGCGATGCCCACAGCCGTTGGAATTTCCAACGCCCCCGGAACTTCGATGGTGTCATAGGTGCCGCCAACTGCTTCGATTTCCGCAACAGCGCCCGCAACCATATTGTCTGCGATATCTTTGTAATAGGGCGAAACGACGATCAGAAGCTTGACGGGCTTATCAAATTCGGCGCGCGGCAGAATGTAGTGCTGCTCATGTCCAGCCATTAACCAAGCTCCGAGATTTTGCGGGTTCCGATGATTTCCAAGCCATATGCCTCAAGACCTACGA
Organism: uncultured Planktotalea sp.; assembly: GCA_964421835.1. GTDB lineage: Bacteria > Pseudomonadota > Alphaproteobacteria > Rhodobacterales > Rhodobacteraceae > Planktotalea. Next base: position 2,630 of record CAYQZI010000087.1, on the reverse strand, counting down.
CTTTGGGCGACGGCGAATTGGTCAGCAATTCCAGCTTGCTGAGACCAAGTGAGCTCAGGATCTGCGCACCCAAACCGTACTGGCGCAGGGTCTGGGGCGATGCATCATGATCCGGGTCAAGTTTCATTGCGGTGTCACGTAGCAAGACAACGACGCCGCGCCCTTCGGCAGCGACCGCTTCCATTGCATGGCCAAATTCCGCGGCGCGTCCTTTGGGACCCGTGCCAATCACATCCTGCATAGGATCCATTGCGTGCATGCGGGTCAAAACCGGCGTGTCGCCAGAAATATCGCCCTTTATCATGACGATATGCTCTGCCCCTTGGGTTTCATCGGAGTAAATGCGCATTTGCCATTCGCCACCAAATTCCGAGGTGATCGTCTCTTCGGCGCGCACTTTCACTAAGTTGTCGTGACGGCGTCGGTAAGCAATCAAATCACTGATTGTGCCGATTTTGAGGTTATGTTTCTGCGCAAAGCTTACGAGTTCAGGTAGGCGCGACATGGTGCCGTCTTCGCTCATGATTTCGCAGATGACGCCGGATGCGTTCAAACCAGCCAAGCGCGACACATCGACCGCGGCCTCCGTATGGCCCGCACGGACCAGCACGCCGCCATTGCGCGCTTTCAGCGGAAACACATGCCCCGGGGTCGCGATATCAGCCGCCCCCTTGCTTGCATCAATCGCAACGGCAACCGTGCGTGCGCGGTCATGCGCGGAGATCCCTGTGGTGACGCCCTCGCGCGCCTCAATAGAGACGGTAAATGCCGTCTCGTGGCGCGAAGAGTTATTGGTGCTCATCAACTCAAGCCCCAGCGCTTCGATCCGCTCGCCCGGGAGGGCTAGACAAATCAAACCACGGCCATGCGTTGCCATGAAGTTAATCGCCTCAGGCGTCGCCATTTGCGCGGGGATCACCAGATCGCCCTCATTCTCGCGATCTTCATGATCGACCAGAATGAACATTCGCCCATTGCGCGCGTCTTCGATAATCTCTTGCGTAGAAGAAATCGCATCGCGCCAGTTTTCCTCAACGGGGCCGGGTTTTTCAAAGCTCATGGGTTTGCCTTTTCATATCGTTGCTCTCGCAATTACCTGATGCATCGCGGCAAGACCAGTGGCACAGGGGCTCAATCGAAGATATCCTCAAGGACGTCCTTGGCTTCCTCAAGAAACCAATTCAACGCAGACTTACGGCGTTTTTTCTTTTTCGGCTTTTTGAAACTTTTGGGCGCGCTCTTATGCGAGATCGCTGCTTTGGGCGCGCGCGTCGGCTTTTCAGGCTCCACAGGTAAGCGTTTCATCATGTGAATCGGCGCGCCGCATTTCGTGCAGGCAAGTTCGTGACTTGCTTTGCCCTTAAGAACCAACGCGGCACGCGCACCGCAATAGCAACATGTGGTGATCTTGGTCGGATAACTCACGTCAACAAGCCCTTTCAACGCCTTTGCACTAAGCTAAGGCATTGCTGGCAAAATTTAAGGGAGCAGGCGTGCGTTATTTCGCGCGCCTTTAACGTGGCAAGGACGCGTAGAGCGCAACGGCCGCCGCGTTGGAGACGTTGAGAGACCCGAACGCATCGGCGAACTCGATCTTTACGAGCGCATCGACGGTTTCTTTTGTCTTTTCGCGCAGGCCCGGCCCCTCAGCCCCCATAACAAGAGCTATCGGGCGGTCGCGCTTGCCCTTTAGATAGGTTTCGATGTTTTGCTCAGCTTCACCATCAAGCCCGATCACGAGGTAGCCCATTTTCTGCAAAGCTTCGATGCTTTCCGCGAGATTGCGAATGCGCAGATAAGGCTGGCGTTCCAAAGCGCCACTGGCCGTTTTCGCCAAAGCGCCTGTTTCGGGGGCGGAGCCGCGATGCGTGCCGATGACCGCACTCGCGCCGAAAACCTCAGCAGAGCGCAGGATTGCACCGACGTTATGGGGGTCCGTCACACGGTCAAGCAAAACGGCACGTGGGACAGCAGCGGAGCCACCGACACAAACATCCTCGAGACGGCCCCATTTTAGCGGTTTGACTTCGAGCGCAGCACCTTGGTGGACCGATTGCGGATCAAGCGGCGCGTTGAATTTGCGCGGCTCACACATTTCAGGTTCCATACCTGAGAAGGCAATCGCGTCAGCGAGCTTGTCGCTGGCATTGCGCGTCACCACGAGCTTGAGTTTCTCACGCGCTGGATTCATCAAAGCATCGCGCACAGCGTGAAGACCAAAGAGCCAAACCGTCTCCGCATTGGCAGCTTTTTTGTCTTGCTCTTTTTTCACAACCCACTTCGGTTTTTTCATCATGCGCTCCTCTGGCTTGTCAGCCTTCCTCGCAGTGCCTTGATTGAGTTGGCTTCGCAAGAGTTTTTCGGGTTGACGCAGATTTATACCGCTAGTAATCACCCGCTCACGCAATGCGGTTTTCGCAAAGCAGTGGGCGACAGGCCGCAAGGTGTGGCAGGGGACTGTAACTCCCTCGCGGAGACGCACGCCTGGTTCGATTCCAGGGTCGCCCACCATTACACTCAAGATACTGTATTTATTGGACGTTGCGGACTATACTGGCCCAGAAACGCCCTGAACTCGATACATCTGAGTAATATTTCGATACAATGAGTGACACCAAAAAGGTTCGATA
>CAYQZI010000086.1:0-12720 GCA_964421835.1 uncultured Planktotalea sp. | reverse complement strand
TCTATCAACGAAGCTGTCGGCGCTGAGCGCGCGCATGGCGTAGCAGGTAACATCGTTCACAAGGATCAGTTGCAAGCCCTTGTGGATAAGACGCACGCTATCGCAGGACCAATTGATATCGTCGTCGGCAATGCGGGTGTGAACCCCTACTTCGGGCCGATCGCTGGGATCTCTGATGAACAGTACGAACGCACGATGAACGCCAATGTGCAAAGCAACCTTTGGCTTGCCAAAATGGTTGCGCCGGACATGGCGGCAAAGGGCCAAGGCTCTATGATGTTTACCTCCTCGATTGGGGCGTTCAAGGCGTCCGATACGCTTGGCACCTATGGCATGTCCAAGCTTGCGTTGATCGGCCTTGTGCGCAATCTCGCGACGGAGTTCGGCCCGCAAGGCATTCGTTTTAACGCGATATGCCCCGGCTTGGTGAAAACCGATTTTGCGCGCGAGCTTTGGGATAAGCCGGGTGTCGAGGAGAAGTACTCCAAGGGCATCCCATTGCGTCGCTTGGGCGAGCCCGATGATTTCGCGGGTCTTGCTGTGTTCCTTGGTTCTGATGCTAGCAAATATATGACCGGACAGGCTTTGACCGTCTGTGGCGGCTCTAGCATGTGGGCGTAGACGATGGAGCTTAAGGATAAGATTTGCGTCGTCACAGGTGCCGCCAGCGGTATCGGCAAAGCGCTCTGTCATGCGTTTGCGAAAGAGGGTGCAGCGCATGTGATTTGCGTTGATGTAAACGGCGACGGTGCTGCTGCGACTGCGCGCGAGATTGGTGGCCATTCGTTTAAGGTGGATGTCGCTGACGAAGCGCAGATCGTTGAGATGATCGACGCTGTGGAACGCGCGATTGGCCCGATTGATCTGTTTTTTTCCAACGCGGGTATCGCCGTCGGTGGTGGTATGGAAACCCCGAATGACGACTGGCAACGTGTCTGGGACATCAACGTGATGGCGCATGTTTGGGCGTCGCGCAAACTTGTCCCGCTTATGGCGGCGCGCGGCGGTGGTTATCTGCTTAACACGTCCTCTGCTGCGGGTCTGCTTAATCAGGTTGGTTCTGCCTCCTACGGTGTCACAAAACACGCAGCTGTTGGTCTCGCAGAGTGGCTCGCAATGACGCATGGGGACGAGGGGATCAAAGTGTCTGTGCTGTGCCCGCAAGCGGTGCGCACTGAAATGACGCGCGGCCATGAGGACCATGTGGCTGCGATCAACGGCATGATGGAACCAGAGGTCTGCGCACAGGCTTGTGTCGATGTGATCCGAGCTGAAACCTTCCTGATCACGCCGCACGTTGAAGTGCTCGATTACATGAAAAACAAGACCGACAATTACGATCGCTGGATCGGTGGGATGCGCAAGTTGAACCGCATTTACGGCGATAAGAAACTTTGAACAAAGGGGTCCGAACATGATCGGCTACACAACCATTGGCGTCTCTGACATGGAGCGCGCGAAAGCGTTTTACATGGAGCTGTTCGCCGACAAAGGAGCGAAACTGGTGACGGACATGGGGCGCATTGCTTTCATCGGCACCAAGCGCGGCGATCCGATGCTTGCGGTCTGCCAGCCCTATGACAAGGGCGACCCGTCGCCCGGCAATGGTGGCATGATCGCGTTTACGGTTGCGGACAAAGAGGAAGCCGACACGATGTATCACAAAGCCATCTCGCTTGGTGCGACCTGCGATGGCCCTCCCGGTCAACGTATCCCGGATCGTTTTTACGGTGCCTACGTGCGGGACCCCGATGGCAACAAGATTTGCTTTTTCGTCTTTGGCTGACCGCCCCTACCCGTCCATATGATAGACCGGTGTTGCTGCATTGGTCTTTGATTGCACGCTTTGGCCGTCATGCGTGATGGTGCCAAACAGTATGGAAAACGGCAAAGGCGGCGCGCCGAGCAGCGATAGATACGTGTCCGGCATATGCTGGTGCAGCGTTTCAACCTGATCCACGCGATGACCAAGAACACAGTCACGAAAAAGGCCGCCCTTGGGAGCGGGATCAAAGAACTTACGCATCGCAAGCACGTTGTTCCAACCGTAACTCACTGAATCTAGAGCATTAAACACCCGCCGCGTGCGCCCCGCCATTGGGCTTGGCGCATCAAACAGGGCTGCAAACGCGGTGTTTCGCGGTGTCATCCCCGCAAAATTGACAGAGCTGATCTGCCTATCCGGTTCGTTCTGCGACAACATCAAAGCGATCACAGGGGTTAAGGTGCCGCCAAGGCTATGACCGGTCACGCTGACGGCCACTTCCTTTGGCAAAGCCGCTATCGCCTCTGCCAAGCTTTGCCCGCTCGCGTCCTTTAAACCAGAGAGATTGTTAAACCCGATCGACGTTCCCCCCGAGATTTGAGCGCCCTGTGCGCCTGCCCAATCCAGCATCGGCGCAAAGGGGTTATCCTGCTCGCCGGTGACGGCGGTGATATCTGCCGAGAGGTTCCACAGCATCATGCCCGCTTTCGCGCCGCCACTTGGGTTCCATTTGGCCCGCGACCAACGAAAGCTGAACAAAGTAGCCTTGCACAAGAAACGGGAATTGCGGGCCAGAGGGGATGATCGCCGTTGGAACCAAGTATTCAGCAAGCACTTCAAAAGAAGATGTATCGGACATGTAGTCTCGCCAAAATGTATTTTTATGAGGCGCACCAAAAATAGCCTGCACCGCGCCGTGTGCAGCTATGAGTGGAAATGCGCTGCGCGCAATCGCGCCAGAGACGCCGAGCAGCTCTTCATTTTCCAGCGCTCAGCGCTATGAATTCAAGCCCAACTGCGTCGCATGCCATGTCGCTTCAGCGCGCGATGAAATGCCGAGCTTGCGGTAAATCGCTTTGATGTAGCCCGCCACAGTGCTGTCCGCCAAGCCAAGTTCATCGGCGACTTCTGCGTTGCGCAAACCACGGGCAATCAGCCCCAGCACATCCGCTTCGCGCGCCGTCAGATTATGCTCGCTTGCGGCGGCGGGGCCTGTGCGCTGAAAATGCTCCATGATGCGCCGCGCAATGGGCGGCGAGAGCGCGGGGATGCCCAGGGCAAGCTGCGTCAATTGCCGCGTCAACACGCTGGCGGGGTTCTCTTTCAACAGATAGCCATCTGCTCCGGCCGAAAGCGCGGCAACAACCGTCGCATCGTCGCTCATCATGGTGGTGATCACGCAAAGCGTGGGCACTTGCGAAGCGTCAATCGCACGCAGCAAATCCACGCCAGAGCCATCGGGCAGGCCCACGTCGATCAAGGCCAGATCGAACACTTGTTTCGAAAGGGCCTGTTGCGCGGTTTTCACGCTGATCACCGCGATAATCTTTGCCGCTGGAAAGGCAGAGGCGGCGATCTCGCTCAGCCATTTGCGCGTCTCTGCGATATCTTCAACAATCAGAACCTGCTTCATGCCAACTTCCGATCCGTGCGCGCTTGCGCTTTGCCGACTGCGTCTTTCATCGGGAGCGTCACAGATAACGTCGTGCCTTGCCCGTCTTGCGACGAAATCACAAAACTGCCCTGTACGCTTGTCACCCGCGTGCGCAGGTTTTCGATACCATTGCCAAGGCGCGCGCCGGCACGCATCCCCAGCCCATCATCCGAGATATCAACGCAAAGCTTACCCGATTTCAGCGCAAAGGCGAACACAGCTTGGCGCGCTTGGGAATGCTTCAGAATGTTATTCGCGGTCTCGCGGCACAGCGCGCGCAAGCTTTGCACGTTTTCAGGGCTCAGTGTCATCGCAGGCAAGGTGCTGTCATGCCATTTCAGCGCGATCTCGGCGGCGTCAAACAGCTCACTGACCTCGCCGCGCAGATCCGCGACAAGATCAAGCAATTGCCGCGGCGCATCGACAGGGTTCACGATAATCTCGCGCATGTCTTTCAAGGTCTGGCGGATCAGCACATCCTTGCGTTCGACATCTTTGCTGTGTAGCGCGCTGCTAAGCAAAATACCAATGTTATCATGCACATCCCTATTGATACGGCTGCGTTCATCGTTGATGGCACGATCATATTTCTGATGGCGCAGCAGCAGCTCTTCCAGCGTGCCAAGGATCGTCTTCACCTGCTTTAGATCGCGCGACGAAAACAGCCCACGCCCTTTTCTCGCCCATGCCAGCCGCAGATCGCCTAGCCCGCTTGGCCCCGGAATATCGAGCGCCTCGCCGTTGCCAATCAGCGCCGCCGCAACTACAGGCGCTGGCGCTGCGCGCACCTGTAAGGGCGCAAGCAGCCATTGGAACAACCCCTCGAATGCAGCGCGCCGCGCACTGTGATCGGTGGCCAGCACCACTTCGTTTATGCGGCGAAACACCTCTTCGGGCGCGCGCGTTCTAGAGCGTCCAAACAGGCCCAGCAACCGCGCGCGCAAAGGCAGGTAGAACACCCCAACAAGCGCAAGCGAGACGCCCAGCGCAGGAGCCGCTTCAAAAGACAGCACATAGATCAGAGCAAAATCAAGCAGCGCGAGCGGGATAAGTCCGCTCACATAAAACAGCACACGCTGGGACAGATCAGGCAAAGCATAAAGCCGGTAGCGCGCTACAGCGACGCCCAAAGCGATGTAGAAAACAAGGATTAGCAGCAGCGCATGGCCTTGGGAAACCTTCGTCTCTTTGCCCGTGAACACCGGAATAATGATCGCCACAATATAGCCCACAGCGCAGATCACCACGGCAATGCCGAGCCACGACATAATCGCGCGCGCCACCGGATCGCGCCAGCATTTGACCGTTTGCACTAAGACCAGGCCGACAAATCCCAACACCACCAGCGACACCGTAACCTGCCGCGAGACCTCAAGCCCCTCAAAGTTCGCGATGCTGAGCAAGGCAATCGGAACGATCACCGCTGGCGCAATCCAAAGATGCCACGGTTTTGCAATGCGCTGCGGGCAAAGCAGAAACAGGTTCACAAGGCCAATGCCACCGACGAAACTCCCGATGTAGTTCACCGTCGAGGCCGCTTTGAAAAGCGTCACATCCAAGGCCAATTCGCGCGCACTATAAAGTGCCGCGCTATGGGCGACCAACCAAAAACCACCGCAGGCCAAGGCAAAGGCAAAGCGCGCCGCAGGATCCGCACGCGCTTGCGCGGCGACCCAAGCGGCAAGCAAAAGCGACACAAGCCCCACGCCAAGCTGTAGCCAGAACATTGCCGGAAGATCAGATATGGGCCGCGCCATATCAGGCGAAATCGTCATCTGCTCGGATGCGCTTTGCGCGCCCTCAAACGTCAAAGTGACGCGCGGCGCGCTCAGCAGATCAAACAGCGCAGCCTGGCGCTGATAAAAGCGCGCCAGCAGCTCGGGGGTGCTCAGCGTATCCGGCTCTTCGATCAGATCCAGTGGCGTTGGCATCACAGCCGCCGCGCCATTCGCTTCAATGCGCAGCAAGCGCGCATCGGCTGGAAGCTCTGCCGCGGGACCTCTTGAGGCCGCCTGCGCGATGACCGCATCGCCTTGCACGCGCAAGTCAAGCCCGAGCCAAGGCTGCGACACGGCCAGCCAAAGCACCACCATGCCCGAGCACAGCCCCAGCAAAAGCGCGGCGGCGATGTGAACGGTTCCAAGGCGGCGGGTCATCATTTTAAATATGCTCTTTCAAAAGAATGGGGCGGAAAATCAAGTCAGTAAGGCGGTTTGCGGCAAGTGCGTCAAGCCCTTGCTCAACAATGACGCAACATCGCGCGCACGCATTGCAGATCGACCTTAGCCCCAAAGCCAAGGTTGGAGCGCTTGGATCTACGGCCTAAGCGCGCCGCAATATGTGCAGTGCTGAGACGGCGGTGCCAAAAGTACCACTCACAGATTTTGAAAAGGCCCAAGCGCAGGAACGCAGAAATTTCGCTCTTGTTTTTTTGCTTGCGCTGATTCACCGCCGCCTCATCTTGTGAATATATTTGAGTTTAAAGGCTTGGCGCTGGATGCGCCCTGCCCTGCGCTCACCAAAAGCAAACTTGCGCGGCGCTGTAACCCCCCTGTTTCAGGGGGCCAAGGGTATCGCGGTGCCATATGGAGTGCGCCGTCAAGGCGGAGCATTTCCCCGTTAAGCCGTGCGATCGCGCGCGCAAGTCACTCTTTTCCGAAGCTGGGGCTGGCATAAAGCGAAATCACCTTCGTGTTTACTTGAACCTGAATTCGAGTTCATACTTGATCTTCGCGTCACGCTTTCTTTGAGAGGTCTTATGGCTCAGCCGAATGTGATCCTGATTTTCACAGACAATCAACAAGCTGCGACGCTCGGGTGTTACGGAAACAGCGAAGTTCAAACCCCGCATTTGGATGCAATGGCAAAGCAAGGGTTTAAGTTCGACAAGGCATTCTGCGCCAATGCGTTTTGCTCGCCCTGCCGCGCGTCTACGCTGACAGGTTTGATGCCATCCCAACACGGTGTTCATTCGTGGATCGATGATCGCAATTCCAAAGAGTGGCCCGCGGGCTGGCACGCTTTATCAGGGTTGGCGACATTGCCTGAACGTTTGCAAGAACAAGGCTACCGCACTGGCATCTTCGGGAAATACCACTTGGGCGATCCAAGATCACCGGCAGAGGGCTGGGACTCATGGGTCACAATGGCCGACGGTCATGTGCGTAGCTTTTACGACAACGCGATCTTCGACAATGGCGAGACGTATGCGCAGCCCGGGCATTCGGTAGATTTCTTCACCGACAAAGCCTTGGACTTCATCGAGGCGCAGAGCGAGCCCTATTTCGCCTACATCCCCTTCCCCGCGCCTTATGGGCACTGGCCTGCCACCAATGACGGCAAACGCAATCGCTTTGCCGCGCATTATGATGACTGCCCCATGGACTCAATTCCGCGTCACGGCTTAAGCGCTGAGGCGGTCAGGAACTATGATATGATCAAAGGAGGCAGCGGCAAAGGTCTCGACTTTTCGATGTTGATGCGCGCGCCCAACCACTTGCCGACATTGCGAAACTATTACAGCCAGATTTCCATGATTGACGATGCAGTGGGCCGCATCCGCGCCGCTGCGCCGGATGCTTTGATCATTTTCACGACCGATCATGGCATGTCGATGGGACATCACGGGTTCTGGGGGCATGGCGGTGCGACCTACCCCTCTAACCTGCATCTTGCGGCGCATTCCATCCCGATGATTGTCGCGCATAACGGACATATCAAAGCGAATGAGGTCTCGCCGCTTCACGTCTCTAACGTCGATATCTACGCGACGATCCTGGACTATGTCGGCGCGCCCATCGAAACGGGAACGCCCAGTCGCTCCTTCGCAGGATTGCTCCGCGGCGAGGCTATCGCAGATTGGGGCGATGACGAGGTCTATTCCGAGCAGGAAGAAACCCGCGTCATTCGCACCCCACAATGGGCGTTCTTCAAGCGCTATACCGCTGACAATGCGCCTGAATTGCCCGACGCTTTGTTCAATATCGTAGCGGATCCGGGCGAGACCAAAAACCTTGCGAATGACCCCGATCACGCGGCAATCGTTGCGGATTTGAGCGCACGCATCGCACGTTTCTTTGCGCAGCATTCAAGCAGTGACGCAGATATGTGGTCTGGCGGCAGGCCCCTTCAAAACTCCATGATGAAAACCTATTGGCAAGACATTTGGGGCGATGATTGGAAGCCGGTCTATTCTTATAACGCCCCCTAAGGTCATCGCGGTGGCTCGTATCGATACATCAGGGCTGGATGCATCTTAGCACCTTAGCAAAATTTACTGGACCACGTCAGTCTTGAGTTAAGAGAACGCCGCACGCAACAATTTGCGCGCGAGGGATAGGCCGATCACAACACATAGGCAGTAGCTAAAAATAAACGCCGCACCGAATGTCGTCACTGAACTGTCGACCCCGGTGGTTATTGAAAGCATCACTCCACCAATCGCGATGCCAATCCCTGAAATCATTTTGCGCACAAACGTAAAACCCGCCAACAAGGTTCCTTCACGCCCTTGCCCGCTTTTAACTTTAAGGTTTTCGATTTGATCATAGATGAGCCCGGCAAGAAAAACCAAAATGGTCACATCTACGGCGGTACCAATGACATGTAGTGCGCTGATGCTTGCGACCAGCGCATCTGTGCCCGGCTCTGGCAGCAGGCCGAGCCAAAGCCCCAAAATTGGCGCTGTTGCCGTTATCATTGCGATCCAGAGACCGATCGTCGTGACCCTCCACGCAGGCATCCGGCCTGCGCACAACAAACAAATAACAAAACCAAGCAAGACGCCCGGAAGCGTCATGGAGGAGATCAAAGAGATTTCCCCAGAATCAAACTGATAGAAGAACACCAGCAACATCGTGCTGGATGCCATCGAAAGCCCCATAACCGCTGTGACGGCCATAGACGCATAGAAAACCGCCGTGAACTGCGGGACCTGAAAAATCTGACGGAGGGTTTCAAAAATCGGAACTTTCGGCGGCACGTCCCGAGGTGCCGAAAGGACTGCACGATGCAGCCCCAAAGTTGACAGAAGCATCGAGACACCAAGAACCGCGGCACAGTGAAGGCCAAATTCGCGATGCGCCTGTAAGCGCAATGCCCCGCTCGTTCCATCTGCGAGGTCAACAAGAAAAAACTGATAGGCCACGACTACCATCACGACCGCGCTTAACCATGCGATGACTGTGCGAAACGAAATCCACCGAGCGCGTTGCGGTGGGTTGCCAACCAATTGCAACAAAATGGCGGAGGTCGGAATTTCAAACACTGCAATGAACCCGCGCAATGCTATCGAAACGGCGATCAGGTAGGCAAGCAGTGGCAGGTTTGACAAATCAGGTGGCACCCACAATGCCCAATAGGCGAGACTTGACGGCAAAATAGCCAGATACATCAGCGGCAATCGCCCACCAAAGCGCGTTTTCAAGCGGTCCGACACATCGCCAATCCAAGGATCCATGACCGCATCTGCCGCCAATGAAATGAGCGCCGAAATCCCGACCATCCATGCAGGCAGGCCAAGAATTTGATTGTAATAGATCATCAAAAAAATTGCGAAGCCTGTGTCCTTTATCCCGAAAGGAATGGCGCTGAGGCCATAGAAAAAGAACGTGAAATGGGATGGTTTAGAGACAGAGGTCATAAAGTATGAAACCGTGTAGGTAATGGCCCGCAGCAAGTTACAACTATTGGTTGATTTTTCAACACCTTACAGCTATCAGTTTTTCATTTATGTATTCCATTTGCCAAAACCGAGATGTGTTTTTGGCGCGTGCACATCAGGCCAATTAGGATGACCCAATGCGCCACACTGCCAGCGAAGCCTTGCTCAGCTTTTATCAATGCATAACCGACCCTGAGCATTTCGCTCAACTTGTCGAGATTCTCGGATCTTGGATAGGCGAGGACGACGAAGAGGTCGTGACGCTCTTGCTAGAAGAACACAGCGAACGTGTCTGGTCTATTCTTGCGAGCTATGCCGAACAACATAAGCCCTCAGAAAACCCACACGAGCAAGAGATCTTTGCAACACACCACGCGCTGTCGCAGGCGCTGGAGGATCGGCTAAACGCAAATGATGCGGCGCGGTTCACGGCTTGGCTCAGCCAAGAGGCGGCGACTTCTACACCAGACGCCCCTGGTCTGCTCATTCAGCTTTTCGATCAACACAATCCCGAGACCTCACCCCAAGCCGCATTGCTGCGTACGAAGGGTAAAAACGGGCTCGTGCTCAGTCAGGTCTCACCAGATTTTGAAATCTATATTGCCAATTTTATTGCCGAAAGCTTTTCTCTTAGTCACGCTGAAACCTATCTGCTGCGCGGCCTTGTACAGGGCGGTACTCTGCGCAGCATAGCGCAGGATACGGGCAAAAGCATGGAAACCCTGCGCAGCCAAATCAAATCGATCTCAAACAAACTCGACGTCAATTCGCAAGCAGAAATCCAGCGCCTCGCGAGCCACACGGCCACGATGCTTTCGGGAACCACCGCGTCGCAGCAAACAGCGACAAACCCGATAATGCGTTCAGATGTCAAGATTTTGGCGCGACCGGATGGCCGCAAGATCGCCTATACAGTCCACGGCAAGCAAGGTGCGCGGGCATTGGTTTATGTGCATGGCACAATGGACGGACGCCATTGGCCAAAGTCGTGTATTGATCGCATTTGCGCGCAAAACTGGAAGCTGATTTTGATCTCCCGAGCGGGATATGGAAAATCATCAATCAATGCCAAATCAGGCCTTACTTTGCTTGCTGATCACAGCGCCGACATGCTTGCGGTGTTGCAAGCAGAAAACCTGAAGCACTGCGCGTTGCTTGCCAACACCTTTGGGATCTCAATTGCCTATCGGTTTGCGCTCGCTTTTCCAGAGCTTGTGACGCGTGTCGTTTGTGTCAATCCAATGCCACCACTGCTTAGCCGCAAAGATACCAAAAAATTGCTTGGCGCATACAAGGTCGGTGCATTGGTGGCGCTTTTTGCGCCCGCCACCCTCAAGGTGTTGGTCAAAACAGGGATTCGAGGTTCCAATGCCCGCATTGCTAAGGGCAGCAGCCAAAACATTGTAGAATCAGACTACTACCCCGAAGATCATATGGATGAAGAGGGTTTGGCGACAATCTATGACAATTATCTCGATCTGATTGCGCATTCGGGGGAAGGCGCATGGAGGGACATGTCATATTGGACCGAGGATTGGGCCGCTGCAGCCGAACACGCAAACCACCGTCCCGAGACAATGTTTATCGAGACCCTTGACTGTCAATTCGCTAGTCCGGACATGATTTTGCCCTTTGCAAAGCGCATTCAAGCCCAAGTGACACGGGGAGGCGCCTCCGCATCCCATATCACAGGAATATTGCCCGAAGCGATTGAGCTGTTGGCGTAGTTTTCACCCAGATGGGTGAAGCAAATTCCGTTGTAAATCTCGAAAGTCGCTCGTGTCCGAAGCCAGAGATTGCGGACCATGAAACCAACAAGGAGGCCTTATGAAACACCACATGTCCCGAACGAGATTGGCAGCAACAGCTTGTGCCGCTTTCAGCCTATTCAGCGCGTCTCAGTTGTATGCCCAAGAAACCCTGCTTAAGACGCTTGGCACCTCTGCGTGTAGCGTAGATGAAGCTGATTGGAAAACCAATTGGATCGCTCTGCCCGGCCATTTGACTAAACTTCCCACGCCCATCGGGCCGCTTTATGATGACACAAAAAACATGGTCTATGTCTTTCCAGCGAACGGGCCAGAGTTTTACAAAAACGCAGATGGGAAGCCAACGAACTGTGACTTCTTTCGGTGGGGCAATCAAATGTTCTACTGGCTCACGTCGACGGTGACCGATGAGGCCAAGGACAACGCCGTCAGCAAGGACCTTAACACTGATCCCCAATATGTCTTTGGGAGCGAATTTTTCTATCGTTTCGATCCAGAGACTGGCCAACTCAAAAGGCAAAACGAAAGCTTTGGGTCCGCTCTCGTGCGGAACCGAAAAACGGATACCAGTAGTTCAGCACCAGTCACTGACAGCGTAGATCAGGCCGGGTCAGAGCAAGTTCTATTTGTCCAAACTGACAAAAAGACGCCGCCAACGATATCGGATACGTACAATTCGATGGTCTATTACGAGGTTATGACCAATCGCACCTTTGGCTTTATTACAGTACGCAATCAAAAATTTATTGCGGACTATTCCCAATGTAAGAACAGCAAGAAAGCAACCTGTGAGCTGCCAGACCCAGCAGTGACAAAGTTTCCAAGCTCGCAAAAGGAAGTCTGCTCAACGCTGGATTGGGCGAAAAAAGAAGGCTACATCAACACGAATCTAATTTCAGAAGGCTTTTTAACAGCGGTGTGTCCTTCGTCTGACAAAAGCTCAAACAAAGCCACAATACCCAACGACGACATTGGCGACTTGAACACAAATCAAATTGTTTCTTTGATCGAGCCTTTGGCCGACTACCTAAGCATGGCGGTGGAGCTGAAAACCGCTTGGGTAGACGTAAACGCCGTCTCTGATCCGAGCAAATATATCCTGAAACAGGGGATCGTTCCCGTTTATGAGTTGGACGAAAAGGAAGCCATCCTGAAGCAAACGGGAACCGAGCAAAAGACGCTCGCATTGGTCGGGATGCACATCGTTGGAAGCGTTGAAAATCATCCAGAAATGGTCTGGGCAACGATCGAGCATCTGGACAATGCCCCCGATGTCGCAACGTACTATGTTGATCCAGTAACCGGTAAGACAGAGAAATCGACGAGCGAGCTCGAGCTTGCCTCGCTCAAATCCTATCTACTGTTCGCTCAGAACTCGGACGATGTCGCTCTTAATACCTCGGGCGCTCAGCAAGACCCAAATTCCACAGAGCAAATCATCCCCGTTCCCGCGTCCAGTTCTCCGACGCCGACACCGTTTTGGAAGCCCGCTAACGTGGTTCGTGCCAACCCTTGGGGCAGCGTACCGATCCCTAAAAACGCAGAGACAACAACGCAGCTGGTTACGGCCAACGCCTCTGCGAGAGAGCGGCTGAGCAGTACATACGTTGGCGAATTGGAAAATGTTATCGATCCAAGGCTGAATTATGTCGTCACAGGTGTCAGCTGGGGGCTTGAAAAAAATGTAATCCCTGGCAAGCAAAAAGTGATCCCTGGCGGCAAAAGCCTAACAGAAATCATTTCAGGTGAAATCACTGGCACAACAGCCATGTCAAATATGACGCTCGAGACCTTCACGCAGTTCGTCAAACAAGGCGCTTACTCTTCGCAATTCACGGACTTTCCACAGTCAGATGTGCGTGGTTGGGCG
>CAYQZI010000085.1:0-12763 GCA_964421835.1 uncultured Planktotalea sp. | reverse complement strand
TGACCGAAGGCCGCTCGCTTACCGCCAATATTGCACTGGTGCTCAACAATGCAGCAGTTGCGGCGCAGATTGCATGTGAAATGGCGGACAATAGCGCGTAACTCAGCGGCCCCCCATTGTGCCCACGGGATGCTGCCCTTAACTAAACGGTAGCCGCGTTTTGGATAACTCTATGAATACCCCATTTGATGAAAAACCTCGTCGCCCCGGTTTGTTCGCCTCTTTGCGTGCGAGCTTTTTGACCGGATTGATCGTGATCGCGCCTGTTGGCCTTACGATTTGGTTGATTTGGTCGGTCATCGGTTGGATTGACGGTGTTGTCCTGCCCTTGGTGCCTTATGATTTCGAGCCGGAAAAATACATTGGCATCAACCTGCGCGGCATTGGTGTCATCATCTTTTTGCTCTTCACGATCATCGTTGGCTGGTTGGCAAAAGGCTTGCTTGGACGCTCGCTTATTCGGATTGCGGAAAATGCGGTGCAAAGCGTGCCTGTCGTGCGCTCTATCTATTCGGGCGTGAAGCAAATCGCGGAAACTGTGTTTGCCCAATCTGATCGTTCTTTTGAAAAGGCCTGTTTGTTCGAATATCCGCGCAAAGGCATTTGGGCGATTGGGTTTATTTCAACCACGGCCAAGGGCGAAGTCGCCGCGCGCGCGATGACAAGCGGTGATTTGGTCAGCGTGTTCGTGCCCACAACGCCGAACCCCACGTCCGGCTTTTTGCTGTTTTTCCCGCGCGAAGATATCATCGAGCTTGACATGAGCGTCGAGGACGCAGCTAAACTGGTGATCTCGGCGGGGCTGGTGTATCCAAACCCCAAGGATCCGAGCAAGCCGGCAGACTAAAGCTCAGCCAAACATCGCCTGCAAATCGACGCTGCTGCGCTTGCCGACATCCTTGCGGTGGTTCGCAAGAAATCCCTCTACTGCGGCTTGCCCCGCCCCTTTGAGCGCATTCAGAACCGACGGAATCGCAACGGTTTTCGTGGCCACGGACAGTTCGTTCATCAACGCATCATCGGCAATCATATGCACATTCACCCGTTTCATTGCGCCCTGCTCTATGGTGCCATCACTGATCAAACGCTGCACAAAAGAGATCGCGCGCAATTCGCGCAAAAGCGATGTGTTAAAGCCGATTTCATTGATCCTGTTCTGAATCGCTTGCGGTGTTTGAGGCACTTCATTGCGCTCTAACGGGTTGATATTGATGATCAAAATATCCTCGGGATAGGCCGCTCCAAACAGGGGAAACAGCGGTGGATTGCCGGTATAGCCGCCATCCCAATAGGCCTCCCCATCGATTTCAACCGCGCGAAACAGCGTCGGCAAGCAAGCAGAGGCAAGCAAGGCATCGGGTCCGATCTCTGCGCCTTGGAACACTTTGACCTTGCCGCTGCGCACATTGGTTGCGCCGATAAACAAGTCCGGCCCCTCGGGCGCGCAAACGTCACCGTAGTCCAGACCATCGACGATGGATTGCAGCGGATGATTGTAAAACGGCCCCGACGCATAGGGCGAGGTCATGCGCGTAAGCGCATCAGCAAAGGCATACATGGGCGAGAATTCCAAAGCTTTGCTCATCATCGCGGGCGAGACCAGCTCTTGCCCGAACCATTGGCTCATCCCTGCGCTAGAGCTGCGCGCGACCTCGGCCCAAAGCGTATCAAGCGCCGCACGCCCGCCCGCGTGGCCGCCATCCAACATACCTGACTTCAGCGCCGCCGCATTCAATGCCCCCGCAGATGTCCCTGAAATTGCAGCAATTTCCAGACCCGGCTCTTGCAAAAGCCGATCCAAAACGCCCCAAGTGAACGCCCCATGCGCCCCGCCGCCTTGCAGAGCGAGGTTGATACGCAGCTTTGCCATTTTCGCTTATCTCGCTTTAAACAGACCGCCAAGAATGCCGCGCACAATGCGCCGCCCTGTGGTCCCTTTGAGTTCCTTGATCACCACATTCGCGATGGCACTGCCGAAACTATCGCTTTTGGCGCGCCCACGGCTGGTCGAGCGGCTGACACGCGTGCCATTATAGCGGCGCGCCGACTTATACTCGCGCTCGGCGATTTCCATCTCTTCTTCTTTGGCTTCCGCCTCTGCCGCAGCTTTGGCCGCTTCATCCGCACGCCCGCGCAGAATTTCATAGGCCGATTGGCGATCAATCTTGTTTTCGTATTTACCCGCGATATGCGAGCTTGCGATCACTTGCGAGCGCTCGGCTGGCGTGATCGGCCCCAACTGCGAGCTGGGTGGGCGAATAAGCGTGCGCTCGACAATGCCAGGAATGCCCTTCTTTTGCAGCATAGAGGTCACCGCCTCGCCCACGCCAACCTCGCGGATCGCTTCGCCCGTGTCGAAACGCGGGTTGTCGCGATAGGTTTCTGCTGCTTCTTTTAACTGACGACGATCACGCGCCGTAAAAGCGCGCAGCGCGTGTTGAATGCGATTGCCCAACTGGCCAAGGATATCCTCGGGCACATCAGAGGGGCGCTGCGTGACGAAATAGATGCCCACCCCCTTGGAGCGAATAAGCCGCGCGACTTGCTCGACCTTATCCACAAGCGGTTTTGGCGCGCCATCAAAGAGCAAATGCGCTTCGTCAAAGAAAAACACCAGCTTTGGTTTATCAGGATCGCCCACCTCTGGCAGTTCTTCGAACAGCTCTGAAAGCAGCCACAACAGGAAGGTCGCATAAAGACGCGGCGCACCCATGAGCTTGTCAGAGGCAAGGATGTTGATCCGGCCACGCCCATCAGCGGCTGTGCTGATGATATCGCTCAACGCAAGCGCGGGTTCACCAAAAAGCTGCGCACCGCCTTGATTTTCCAGCACAAGTAGGCGGCGTTGGATCGCACCAATCGAGCCAGTCGACACATTGCCGTAGCGCAATGTCAGCTCTTCGCGGTGCTCACCGACCCAGACCAGCAAAGCTTGAAGGTCTTTCAAATCCAGAAGCGGCATGCCTTGCTCGTCCGCCACACGGAAGGCAATGTTCACCACCCCCTCTTGCGGCTCGCTTAGCTCAAGCAAGCGCGACACTAGAAGCGGCCCCATTTCAGCAACAGTGGTACGCACAGGATGGCCCTGCTCGCCGAAAAGATCCCAGAAGGTGACGGGAAAACGGCTGTAGCTATAATCATCAAAGCCAATCTTCTGTGCCCGCGAGGTAAACGCTTCGTGCAGCTTGAAACTTTCCGAGCCGATGCCCGCAAGCCCTGATAGATCTCCTTTGACGTCCGTCAGAAACACCGGAACGCCTGCGTTGGAAAAGTTCTCTGCCAAAATTTGCAGCGTGACCGTTTTGCCCGTGCCCGTCGCCCCGGCGACCAAGCCATGACGGTTGGCATATTTCAAATTCAGCCACTGCTTATCCGCATAGTCCGGGCCGCCGCCACCGACGAAAATATGATGTTCCATTGCGCACTCCAGACCTTGGCTAAAAATGTTCGCATTAAGCTACTCAGCGAAACGGCACGTTAACTTATTCATGTCAGAGTGCAATCGTTCACAGCCAAGTGTCCTTGCGTTGTGGACGGACTTCCTCCCTGTCAGACTGACCGCGTCCCAAGTGGCGCGGTCTTTTTTTGGTGCGCTCCCTTTTTGGGAGTTCGTATGCCAAAAACACAATTCCAGATAGCAAAATTTTCGCTCTATCTGCGACATTCTGTCGATTTACGGTTGACCGCTTTAAACCCTGCTCGTAGATTCCCTGTAATAAGTCGGCAAGTCCGACGGGGAGAAGAAATTGAAAAGGAAGACCCGCAGAGGTCTTCCTTTTTTTATTGCGTTTTGACCCTAATATATCTCGCCTCGATAGCCCCATCATCCTGCAAGTTTCGCGCGCGCTAACCCTTGCCAAGACAGCTGGATTGAGCAAGATAAGCACAAATTCGCCGCTCTATTGCGTTCCAAGCGCTGACAGTTCTTGTTTCACATGCTAGTCAGGCGAAAATCGACCCTAACTTAGGACTTTTTCATGTTCACACGTATGACCGCGCTCGCTGCGCTTGCTTGTTTGACGATCGGTGGCGCTGCTTTGGCGCAAGAAACCGCGACCGAAGAGGGTTCGGCGCCCAACACAGTCCCGTCTAGCGAGGGCGATTTGAACCTTGGTGAGGACACATCTATTCCGCAGGTTGGTCAAACCTATGTGCGCGAGGTCGAGCAAGATTGGGAAATTCAGTGTGTGAAGACCGAAACTGGCGAGGGCGAGCCCTGCCAGATGTATCAGCTTTTGCAGAATGAAGCCGGCAATCCTGTTGCCGAAGTCAGCCTATTCAAGCTTCCCGCAGGTGGTCAAGCGGTTGCCGGCGCAACTGTGATCGTTCCCTTGGAAACGGCCTTGCAAGCGCAGCTGCGCATTGCTGTTGATGGCGCACAAAGCAAGCGCTACCCCTATTCGCTGTGCAACCAGATCGGCTGCTTTGCCCGGATCGGTCTGACCGAAAGCGATCTCAACGGCTTCAAGCGCGGCGCGAAAGCGGTTGTGACCATCGTTCCGTTTGTCGCGCAAGATCAACAGATCCAGCTGAACATGTCGCTGAGCGGGTTCACCGCGAGCTATGATAAAACGACTGTTGCGCAAAACTAAAACACGCATCAGCTCAAGCTACAGAAACGCGCCTTCGGGCGCGTTTTTTGTTATGGGGCTTTGCGCAAAGCAAGCACCGCATTCAATCCGCCAAAGGCAAAAGCATTGCTGAGGGCGACCTCGACCTTCGCCTCGCGCGCGACATTGGGCACAACGTCGAGCGCGCACTCAGGATCGGCTTCTTCGTAGCCAATCGTCGGCGCAATCAACCCATCGCGCAGCGCCATGATACAGGCAAGCAATTCAACCGCGCCCGTCCCACCAATCAAATGCCCATGCATCGATTTGGTCGAGCTGATCATCAAATCATCAGCATGCGGGCCGAACACATCTGCGACTGCTGCGCATTCAGTCTTGTCATTCGCTGCTGTGCCAGTGCCATGCGCGTTGATGTAGCCCACCTCGGAGCGATCAATCCCCGCATCCTGCAAAGCCCCCGCAATCGCACGTGCCGCCCCTTGTTTGGAGGGCATGACAATGTCAGCGGCATCTGAGGACATCGCAAATCCAGCGACTTCGCATAGGATCTGAGCACCGCGCTCTTTGGCGTGCTCCATTTCTTCAAACACGAAAACGCCAGCCCCTTCGCCCTGCACCATGCCGTTGCGATTGGCGCTAAACGGGCGGCACGCGTCTTTCGACATGACGCGCAACCCTTCCCAAGCTTTGACGCCACCAAAGCACAACATCGATTCAGAGCCGCCAGTGATCATCACCTCCGCCATACCTGTGCGCACCATCGCAAAAGCCTGCGACATCGCGTGGTTCGAGGAAGCGCACGCGGTAGAGACCGTAAAACTTGGCCCCTTGAGATTATGCTGCATCGATACATGCGAACATGCGGCATTGTTCATCAGTTTCGGCACAACAAAAGGATGCACGCGGTTCTTACCGTCTTCATAGACAGAGCGGTAATTGTCATCCCAAGTGCTCACCCCGCCCCCAGCTGTGCCAAGCACAACCCCAGAGCGCGCGGAAAGTTCCCCTGTGAATTCAAGGCCCGATTGCTCAATCGCTTCGCGCGCGGCGCAGAGCGTAAACTGCGTGAAACGATCATAAAGTGTCATTTGTTGGCGATTGAACAGCCCTTCCGCTTCAAAGCCCTTAACCTGACCACCGATCTGGATTGAGAGCCGTTCCACATCGCGAAACTCAAGCGGACCAATGCCGCATTTGCCCTCGGCCATGGCCGCCATCGTGGCGCGCGCGCTATGCCCAAGCGCACTGATCGCGCCCATGCCTGTGATGACCACCCGTCTCACGATTTGGCAGCAACCAAGCTTTCGATGCCAGCGACGATGCTCTCGACGGAAGAAATATCGAAATCGCTTTTTTCGGGTTCATTGGCGTTAAAGGGAATGCTCACGTCGAACTCTTCCTCAATCGCGAAGATGCTCTCGACAAGACCAAGGCTGTCAATGCCAAGGCTCTCAAGCGTGCTCTGCGCCGTCACATCGCTTACGTCGAGCATGGCTTGCTCTGCGATAATCTCAAAGATTTTCTCACGAATGCTCATGGGCCTATCCTTTGTGCCAGATCCGATAAGTGGGATTTAGTCATTGCCATCGGACTTGGAAACACCCTTTTGCAAGGTTGCGACATCCTTGAACAGGCGCGGCAAGCGGCGCAGAAGTTTGTGCAGCTCGATCTGCTTGTCCATCTTCACCGCTGGATAGCCCAGCATAACGCGGCCCGCAGGCACGTTCGACAGAACCTTGGTGGCGCCGCCTGTGATCACATTGTCGCCGATGAAGACATTGTCGCTAACCCCGGTTTGCCCACCGAGCACCACGTTGTTCCCGATGCGCGTTGAGCCAGCGACACCCACCTGCGCGCAAATTAAGCAGTCGTTGCCGATAACCACATTATGACCAATCTGCGCGAGATTATCGAATTTGCAGCCATTACCGATGACCGTATCGCGCACATTGCCGCGATCAATGCAGGCGTTTGCCCCAAGCTCGACGTCATCACCAATCAGCACTGCGCCAAGCGAGTGAATGCGCGCCCAGCTTTGCGCTTGGGTCTCGCCCTGATCGCCAAGGCTATCGCGCACGCGCTCAACCGCGCCTTGCTCTGGCGTCACGAAAGAAAACCCATCACCGCCCACCGTTGCCCCCGGTTGCGCAACAAAACGCGCGCCAATTCGCGTACGTGCGCCAATGCACACCCCTTCACGAAGATGCGCGTTTTCACCGATGACGGCATCGCGACCGATAAAGACCTGCGCTGCAATGCGGCACCTTGCGCCGATTTGCGCCCCTGCCTCGATCACGCAGAGCGCGCCTACTGCAACGCCCTCGCCCAAATGCGCGTCTGGATGAACTACCGCAGAAGGATGCACGCTTGCCTCAAAGCCCGTCTCGGGGTCCATCATCGCACTGAGGCCCGCCATGGCAAACCGTGGTCGCGGCGCGAGAATCGCTGCCCTTAGATCATAGCTTTGCCAATCTGCATCGGCCCAAAGCATCGCAGTCTTTGCGGCACCCTCGGACAAAGTTCTCGCAAACTCAGGTTTCAAAGCCAGCGCCAGCTGATCCGCCGCAGCACTCGCGGGTTCAGCAATGGACGTAATGACGTAACCTTTGTCGCCAACAGCCTCTGCCCCAAGAGCATCGGCGATTTGCTGGATCGTATATGTCATCATCGCCCTCATCGCGGCCTGTCTCGTTGCTGCGCTCGATACCACGACGCTCAAACGAAAAAAAGCCGAGGTTGCCCCCGGCTTTCTCTATTCTGTGTCGCTTTGGCTATTAGCCGCCAACTGCGCGCAGCTGAACACCTGCTTTGACCAGCGCAGAGAAGATCTTTGCATCGCGGCCATAGATATCAGGGCGGAAGTTCACATTGCCCTTCGCAGTCACATAAGCGGTGCGGTAGACGATGTGCACAGGCACAGGCTCATTCAGATTCACCCGCGCTTCAGAACCGGTTTTGAGCTTGGCTTGAAAGAACCCTTCTGGATCAGCGGTTTGTTTTGCTAGCAAGGCATAAGCAAATTCAAACGGCTGGTGCAACCGAATGCAGCCATGGGAATAGGCGCGCACTTCGCGGCTAAACAGGTTCTTGGCTGGCGTGTCATGCAAGTAAATGTTGTGACGGTTCGGGAACATGAACTTCACCAGACCCAGCGCGTTGCCGCGGCTTGGCGGCTGTTTCAAGCTATAAGGAAATGTTTTGGCGCTATAGGCTCCGAAATTCACCGAAGATCGCGACACCGTGCGACCACGGCTGTCGATCACCTGCAAATGGCTGACCGCATTGGCATTGCGTTGCATCAGTGGCAGGTATTCTTTGGTGGTGATCGAGCGCGGCACATACCAAGACGGGTTGATCACCATGAATTCCATGACGTCGGAAAATTCTGGGCTGCGGCGATCGCTTTGGTTTTTACCGATGACAGAACGCGTGCGGAACGTCTCTTTGTTGTTGTCCATGATCACAGCTGAGAAGTCGGTCAAGTTCACCCAGATGTGGCGCTTGCCGCGTGGACGGTTCATCCATCGCTCGCGCTCCATCGCGACCATGACAGCCTGCATATGTGATTCAATCGGGCGGTTGATCTCTGTCATGGTGCCCGGTCCAACAACGCCGTCAGGGTTCAAACCACGCGAAATTTGAAACTGCTGCACCGCTGATTGCATCGAGGCGTCATAGGTTTGAGAAGACGAACGCCTAAGGTAGCCCATTGTTTGCAAACGATTACGCAGGATCACAACCGCATTGCCACTTTGACCGGGCTTAAGCGATTTCACTGGAACTTTTTGGCCCCAACCGCCTTTGGCAAGCTGGCGTTCCATCAAAAGCTTGGCTTTCATGAGGCGCGCATATTCTGGCGCTGTGGGCGCGAGGGCCTGCAAGAAACGCTTGGGCGAAGATTTCGAGAAGTTGGTAAGATAGGAGACGCGATCACGCAGCGGCACTTGGCGCACGATTTCGCTGTCAACCTTGGAAGGTGTCAAAACCCCAGTCTGCAAATCGCGAGCATATCGAAGGAAAATGCGACTCATCTCGACTTCGACAGCTCCGCGATCCCGAGGGCTGCGTGCTTGCTTAAGAAGCGCCTTGAGCTGCGTCGGGTTGTAGCGGCTAACAGGCAGCCCATGATCCGCGGCGTTTGTCACAGCGTTCAAAAGCGCGTCGCGGCGCTGGCGATCCTTGCCGCCGCGCCCAGTCCAGACAGATTTGTATTTGTTGGCCTGATAAAAGGCCGCGATGTCCTTGTCTTTGGCCGCGGCTTCGGCGACGGCCTGTTTAAAGGCGGTGACCTGCGCCTGCGCAGGCGCAGCGCTGAAGTTAAAAATGACAAGAGCAAGCGCTGCAAAAAGCACTTTAAGCGAAAAAACTGTCTGACTGCGAAGCGTAAACATCAAAGCCCCCCCAATATGTACCAAAACCGCCGCGCCGGCAGAGCGCGATCTTATAAAAATGTCTTGGGTCATGGGGCCTTGCCGAGTCTATTCACATTTTCGAAAGGACGCACAAAAGCCACATTGTGGTGCAGGCTTGCACCGACAATGCGCCCGACCCAGCGGCTGTGGTGCCATGATAATGATATATTTACACAATTGAGCAAAAAAATGCCGAAAATAGTTGTTTAACCTTGGTTTCTTCAATCGAGGCTTGGTTGGCGATTCGAACTGTGTAATAGAAGAGCCACTGCGGGGATGAATAGGCAGAGTATCCGTAACATCGGATGCGCACAGGTAAGAACGGGACGAACAAAGTGACTACAGACGGGAATAGTACCGGCGTGACACGTCGTGGCCTGCTTCGTGCATTTGCAGCGACAGCGGTCGTGGCCGCACCCACTTATTCAAACGCAGCCGGCTTTCTGCGCGGTGGCGGCGACATTCGGCGCATCAAGATGTACTCTGGTCGTACAGGCGAGCGCATCGACATGATCTATTGGGTCGAGGGCAAGTACATCAAGGAATCGGTGCAAGAAGTGCACAATTTTATGCGCGACTGGCGCACGAATGATGTGAAGTTCATCGACCTTCGCACAATTGATGTGATGGCAGCGGCGCATAACCTGCTGGATTCCAGCGAGCCTTATATGCTGCTCTCTGGATATCGCAGCCCCAAGACCAACGCGATGCTACGCTCACGCTCTAAGGGCGTTGCGAAAAATTCCTTGCATATGAAGGGCCAAGCCGCAGATTTGCGCCTGTCTTCTCGCTCGGTCAGCCAAGTCTCTCGCGCTGCAGCCGCGTGCAAAGGCGGCGGCGTTGGACGTTATTCCGGGTCAAACTTTGTGCACATGGATTGCGGCCCTGTCCGCGTTTGGGGCCGTTAAGCGCGCTCTTAACAAATTATCCTTTCATTCAGCCCAGTTTTTAACTGGGCTTTTTGTTGGTTAATCCGCAGTCATATCAATCACATAGGTGTGGATCGAAAAAATCACGGCGTTTGTTTTGGGCAGGCGAACCAAACATTGCCGCTCAGAGCGCAAAAAATCGCGCGGCTCTTTGCGATCGGTTTGCACAAAATCTTGCTCTAAGCGCGGTTGGAACAACGTCGCTCCTGAAAAAGCGCGATTAAACCGCCACAAAGGGCGGTCCACCTTCACCCCATCAAATAGCCTTTGCACACGGCGGCGCATGTTTTCATCATATGTATCAACGGGTTGATGAATACGCCCCATCGGTTTTCCGATCTTCTCGCTGAGCGTCCAATGGGCAGGAAAACATAAGATCGCGGCGCTTAGAATATGCTCGTCAGACCCATTTGGCTTTTCCAAGATGCAAATATCTTCTTGGATCAACTGCCCCATGCTCAAAAGCGGATCGCCCGTAAGATCGACGCGGCGGCCATCCGGGCAACGCATGTGCGTGCCCTCAAGTTGAAACCCCTCAAGTGTTTGAACATATGCAACAATTAACGTTAATGCCTCTTGAACCGCCGCTTCGCTTCCCGTAATCGCCGAACGCACGTCAGACCGTTTTCGTGCCATCAAGTCCAAACGCGCGTGCATTTGCGCCGCGTAGGCGTCATCCACACGCAGCCAATCGCGCATATCAAGCGGCTGGATCCCCGGCAAAGCGCGTTCATGGCGCATCTCTTCGGGCAGGCATTTCTGAAAAATCTCGCTCATAGCCCCGTTGTTAGCAAAGCCACCCGGCCCCGTCACCTGTTTCGAATTGCTTAAAAACGACGCAAAAACACGTCGCAGCCGTACATGCCACACAGGCAATCCCCGCACATCCTGAGACCAACGGGAGGCACAATGATGAATCAACATTACCGCGAAACGCGAAAAATAGATCCAACCCAAGGTGCCCTGCTCGGCGATGGTACGCCGAACGATAACAACCGGATCGAGATAGGCCCGACGCAACTTGCCTTTGATGAATGGCGCGCTGCGGGTCTCGAGCTTCCTAATCTCGCACGCATGCGCGAGTATCGCTGGAAACGCCTGACCCAGCATATTGTGGATCGCGGCTATGGCGGGCTGTTGATGTTTGACCCGCTTAACATTCGCTACGCCACCGACAGCACGAATATGCAGCTTTGGAACACCCATAATCCGTTTCGCGCGGTGCTGCTGTGCGCCGACGGATATATGGTGATCTGGGACTATAAGAACTCGCCTTTCTTGAGTGAATTCAACCCCTTAGTGCGCGAGCAACGCTCTGGTGCGGACCTGTTCTACTTTGATCGTGGGGACAAAGTCGATGTCGCGGCTGACGTGCTCTCGAACGAAGTGCGTGTGCTGATCGCGGAACATGGTGGCAATGCGAAACGGTTAGCCGTCGATAAGATCATGCTGCACGGATTGCGCAGCCTTGAGGCGCAGGGCTTCGAGATCATGGACGGCGAAGAAGTGACCGAAAAATCCCGCTCGATCAAAGGCCCTGACGAAATTCTAGCGATGCGCTGCGCCAATCACGCGTGTGAAACCGCTTGCGCCGAGATGGAGGCTTTTGCCCGCGCCAATGTGCCAAACGGCACCACCTCAGAGGATGACATCTGGGCCATTTTGCACCGCGAGAACATCCGCCGCGGCGGCGAGTGGATCGAAACGCGCCTGCTTGCGTCAGGTCAGCGGACTAATCCATGGTTTCAGGAATGCGGCCCGCGCATCACGCAAAACAATGAAATCATTGCCTTTGATACGGATCTGATCGGCTCTTACGGCATTTGTATTGATATTTCGCGCACTTGGTGGATTGGCGATCAAGAGCCACGCCAAGACATGATCGATGCGATGCGCCATTCGCATGACTTCATCATGCACAACATGTCCTTGCTGAAACCCGGGGTGATGATTCCCGACTTGATTGATCAATGTATGGAGCATCCGGCCAAGTTCAAAGCGCAGCAATATGGCTGTATGATGCATGGTGTCGGCTTGTGTGATGAATGGCCGCTGATCGCTCATAAAGATCACTATGTTCCCGGCTCTTTCGAATATCCCTTAGAGCCCGGCATGGTACTTTGCGTCGAAGCCGCTTGCGGTGAAGTTGGTGGTGATTTTTCGATCAAACTCGAAGATCAAGTGCTGATCACCGAGGATGGCTACGAGAACCTGACCACCTATCCGTTTGATCCGGCGTTGATGGGGGAATAGGCGCGTGCGCGATCACCTCCGCGCGACTCATTTGTAACACCTCTTCCCTTGGCGGCAGAAAACCCCCACCCTAGGGGCAAGCCCTAGGAGTTTGCCCCATGCCTACTGAACGCCTCACTTTTTCCGGCCATTCTGGCCATGATCTTGCCGCGCGGCTTGATTTGCCTGATGGTCCGCATCTTGCCACTGCGCTGTTCGCGCATTGCTTTACATGCTCCAAAGATATCCCCGCCGCGCGCCGCATCGCGCAGCGTCTTGCAGATCAAGGCATCGCAGTTTTACGTTTTGATTTCACAGGTTTAGGCCATTCTCAGGGCGAGTTCGCGAACACGACTTTTTCGTCGAATGTCGATGATTTGAAAGCCGCTGCTGCGATGCTAACCGAGCGCGGAATGCCGCCAAGTTTGCTGATTGGGCACTCATTGGGCGGCGCGGCGGTTCTAAAACTCGCGCCTGAGATCGAAAGCATCAAAGCCATCGTTACCCTTGGCGCGCCCTTCGATCCCGAGCATGTCACGCATAATTTCGGTGGCGCTTTGGAGGAAATTGCCGCCAACGGCAGTGCAGAGGTGCATCTTGGCGGGCGTCCTGTGACGAT
>CAYQZI010000084.1:0-12858 GCA_964421835.1 uncultured Planktotalea sp. | reverse complement strand
GACGGAAACACCCGAAGTGTTGTGACGGATTTACCGGGTGCCGGTTGGGACTACTCGATTACGCGTCACCCCTATCACGCACATGAGCAGCCTAAAGGCGCGCATTATTGCGTCTACAACCGTCGCTTAATGGCCGTGTGTTTTGATGATCACTCAACTGAGGATGCCTATTGGCGTCTGCGCACGCAAGCTGCATTGCTTCATACGGGAGAGTTCCCCTTGGAGTTTCGTGGGCCTGATGCTGAACGCCTGCTCGACAAGCTCTTCACCAAGGACATGACCAAGGTCAAAGTGAACCGCTGTGGCTATGGCCTTGCGTGCTATGAGGACGGTGGTTTGTTGGTGGACGGCATCCTGTTGCGTCTGGCTGAGGATCGGTTTTGGTACGCTCAGGCAGATGGCGACTTCTATTCATGGGCGCGGGCGCATGCTGCGGGCATGGATGTCGAAATCGTCGACCCGAATGTGTTTGTGAGCCAGATTCAAGGGCCCAATGCGCTCAAGATCCTTGAGTCCGCAGCGGCAGACGGGCTGCCAGAAAAGTTCACATATTTCGCGGTCGCGCGTGTGGATTTTGGTGGCCAAGACGTCATCATCACCCGCACGGGTTATACCAATGAACTTGGGTGGGAATTCTACACGGAACCACATCACGATGCCGACGCGCTTTGGGCACACTTGAAAGCGGCTGGCGCGGAGCACGGGCTGGAAATCTTTGGACTGGATGCCATGAATATCCGGCGCATTGAGGCAGGTATCCTGAATGCAGGTGCTGACTTCAATATGACTACGACGCCTTATGAAGTTGGCTTGGGCCGGTTCATTGACGAAGACAAAGGCGATTTTATTGGTAAGGCGGCCCTAGCGGTCGCCGCAAAAGAACGTCGCTCTCACGGGCTAAAGTGCCAGTCGGGCGAGCCGTTGATTTCAGGTGAAATCCTTTTGGACGGTGCGAAGATTGGCATCGTCACAGCTGGTGCAACCTCCCCATATCTTGGCCATGGTATCGGCATTGGCCTGATGGATGATGTAAAACATACCACCGGGTTGGCCGTTGAGATCAGGTGTAAAGATGGGGGCTTGCATGCAGGGGAACTCGTTTCGCTGCCGATGTATGACCCCGACGCGGAAATCCCACGCGGCAAGCGTGTGGATATTCCACAGCGTTAAGCTTTTTAGTTCTTGGGCTCGACCAATCTAGTCGAGCCCAAGGATCTTGCGGCGACGGGCCGCCCAAGAATTTATGGCGATGTCAAAAGTCAGCGCCATAAAGACAACCGAAAAGCCAAGCGTAAAGTTCTTGCCCAAATGTGTTCCGGCAAGCGTCCGCTGCATTTCTTGACCCAAGTCTCTTGTGCCGATGAAGGCCGCTATG
The DNA here is from genome assembly GCA_964421835.1 of uncultured Planktotalea sp. Lineage (GTDB taxonomy): Bacteria > Pseudomonadota > Alphaproteobacteria > Rhodobacterales > Rhodobacteraceae > Planktotalea. Next base: position 11,483 of record CAYQZI010000084.1, on the reverse strand, counting down.
ATGACCATAAAGAACGCAAAGATGAAGGCTTGGTTCAATCCCACAGCAATCGTTGGCATCGCCATGGGCAGTTGTACATGTCTAAGCTTTTGCGCGCGCGTCGCGCCTGACATATCTGCGGCTTCTGTGATCTCTGGCGGCACGCCGCGCAATCCTTCGATTGTGTAACGGATCACGGGCACCATTGTGTAGATCAGGATGGCAATAATCACTGTGATTGGCGAAATGCCAAAGAGCATGATTGCTGGCAGCAAATAGATAAAGCTGGGAAAAGTTTGCGCAGTATCGCAGATAAAGATCATCCAACGCGAGGCACGTTCTGTGCGCGCGGCCCAAATCGCGATTGGCAAGCCAAAGAGGAAGGACAGGAACACGGCGGCAAAGGTCGAATGCAACGTCAGCATTGCGCGGTCCCACCATCCTAATTGCGCAACAGCCGAAAAGAACAACAAACCGACCATCCCGGGCACCCAGCCACCGAGCGCGAAACAAACACTGGTGATCGTAAGGATAACTGCAAGCGTCGGCAGATACAGCAATGCGCGTTCTGTTGGGATTAGGATCCAAAGGTTGAAGAACCAGCGCATCCAATTGGTGATGGCTTTGACCCAATCAAGGTTCAGGAAACCTTTGATGATAGCATCAATCTCTTTGCCCTTTGAGAAAGATTGCTTACGGCCAACTTCATCTAAAATTGGGATCATTTGAGCCAACGCGTAAAAGATTGCGAACGCCGCGAGACCAATCAGCAAGAACAGATGCCGCCGCCACCAAGGCGTGTTCTTTTCAAAGTGAACGGGTTGTTTCACGACCCAAGCTTTGCTGAGCGTATCGAGCGTGACGGCAAGCAATACGATGGTAACACCAATCTCGAAAGATCTACCTAGCTTAAAGCTGTTCATCATCGCCAAGAGTTTCGCACCCAGACCGGGCATCCCGATGAACGCGGTCAGAACCACCATCGCAAGTGAGAGCATAATGACTTGGTTCAATCCAACGAGGATCTCTGTTCGCGCTGAGGGGATAAAGACATGCCTCAGCATTTGCCAGCGTGTTGCACCAGACATTTTTCCAGCTTCGACCACATCGGAAGGAACTTGTCGCAAGCCAACGATGGTCATCAGAATGATGGGTGGTATCGCATAAACGATGGTTGCGACGGACGCTGCTGTCGGGCCAACCTTGAAGAAAATAACCGCGGGTAAAAGATATGAGTAAAAGGGAAGAGTTTGCAGCACCAACAAAACGGGGCGCATCACTTTTTCGACACGCTTTGATTTCCATGACCAGATGCCAAGAGCAAGGCCAATTGCGAAGCCAACAGGAACGACCACAACGATGACCGACATCGTCTCCATCGCCCATTTCCATTGGCCCATCAGCGCTGTGTAGGTGAAGGTGCCTCCCGCTAAGAGTGCAAGTTTCCACCCCCCTAGCCAATATCCCAAAACTGCGGAACTTGCAGCAACAGCTGACCAAGGCACGGCATCAAAACGCGGCCAGCGCGATTTACCGTAAAGCACATTGGCGGTCGCATCGATCAAGAAACCGAGCCAGCCGGCAATAGTGCGTGTGACGTGGATCAGCCCTAAATCATTCTGGAGCCAAGAGAAGCCCGCATCTAGCCAAGCGGCCCAAGGCAGCACCCAGCTTTCGGGAATGCGCACCATCCAATCTGGCAACCACGGTTTCAATAGGGTCATCGCGATCGCAAGGGCCAAAAGCCCAAAAATCACCATTCTACTTGTTGAAAACCAAGTAAGTTGGTTCGGATCTTTACTTGGAACAGAATTGGAAACTTCAGTCATTCTGCGTCTCCCAGCCCAGCGTTTTCACAGATGCCTGCGCCATCAGTCTGCCCCAACCAGAATCTCGAGCGCCGCATCACGTCGCATGGCGCCGATGATTGCGCCGTCTTTCTCTACTGGGATTGCGTCGCGCGTGTCTTTGATCAAAAGCTTCGCGAGTTCTTGAACGGACGCCTTTGCAGAGACCGGATCACCCGAACCTTTAAGATCAGGCTCGCTCAAGACTTCGGCGTGAACGACGCGCGCTTTGTCAATCTCTTCGGTAAACTTGCGCACATATTCGGTCGCAGGGTGGAGCACGATTTGATCGGGTGTATCGCATTGCTCAACCGCGCCGTCTTTCATGATTGCGATGCGATCCGCGAGGCGCAGGGCCTCGTCAAAGTCATGCGTGATAAAGACAATTGTTTTGTTCAAAAGCTGCTGAAGACGCAGGAATTCGTCCTGCATTTCGCGGCGAATGAGCGGGTCAAGCGCTGAGAATGGTTCGTCCAAGAACCAGATATCCGGCTCAATTGCGAGCGATCTTGCGATGCCAACACGCTGCTGTTGGCCACCCGAAAGCTCGCGCGGGAAATAGTCTTCGCGACCTTCCAAACCAACCAGCTTGATAACTTCCATCGCGCGTGCTCGGCGATCATGTTTGTCCTGACCGCGCATCTCCAAAGGAAACGCAATGTTGTCGAGCACGGTGCGGTGGGGCAAAAGACCAAAGCTTTGGAACACCATGCCCATTTTGTTGCGGCGTAGCTCGATGAGTTCTTTTTCAGACAAGGCCATGATGTTCTGACCTTCGACTTCAATAGTGCCGCCTGTGATATCATGCAGGCGCGAGAAACAGCGCACCAACGTTGATTTACCGGATCCCGACAAACCCATAATGACCAACATCTCGCCGCGCGCGACTTCGATCGACACTTCTTTAACGCCCGCGATGTATCCATCAGCACGGATGTCATCAAAGCTGTGGCCCTCAGGCATTCCCTTAAGATATTTCTCGGGATCGCTACCGAAGAGTTTCCAGACATTCTTGGCAGAGATTACGGGCGCGTCGGTGGTCATGATTAATCCTGTGTAAGAAGCCCCGCCCGACCATCAGATCGGACAGGGCCTTTAAAGAGTAGTCTTAGCAGGTGGGTTTAGTTAACCCAGCCGGACCAAACGTCTTTGTTTTCTTCAAGCCATGCTTCGGCCGCCTCTTCTGGCTCCATCTCGTCGACGTCAACGAATTTGGCCATCTCAGCGATCTGTGGGTTGGTGAAGGAGATTTTCTCCAGAACACCGTAGGCCGCTGGCCATTTGGCCTCCATGCCTTCCCAAGCTGCTTTCTTGAGGTAGCCTTTCGCAGGGTTGCCACAGTCATAAAGCGCGTCTGGGTTGGGACCAACGGATGGGTCTTTGTCACAGCCGTCTACCCACTCTGGAAACTCAACGAATTCACCTGGCCAAACGGCCTCTGCAAAGTTTGGTGTCCAGTTAAACACAACGATAGGCTTCTTGTCCGCTTCCGCTGCGCCGATTGCCGCCCAAAGAGCAGCAGCAGATCCCGCGTTCACAACAGTGAAGTTCATACCAAGCGCTTCAACGCGCTCTGCGCCATGCTTGAGCCAGTCAACTGGGCCGTCAAGGTACATGCCCTTGTCGCCTGTTTCTACCGTCTTGAACAAGTCTGCGCAGTCATTCAGCGCTTCCCAAGATGGCAGGCCAGGGCACGCATCTTTGGTCCACATTGGATACCACCAGTCTTCGCGCGTAACTGCGTTGTGGTCACCCACATCGACAATACCGCCCTTTTCCAAAGCTGCACGGAAGGAGGCGCCAAATGCACCTTCCCAGACTTCCAGCTCCATAGTGACGTCGCCAAGGCGTACCGACTCGTAAACAGCTTGGCTGTCAGTCGTAACGTACTCTACGCTGTTGCCCATGCCCTCAAGGATTTGGCCAACCACGTTAGACATCACAATCTGGCTTGACCAGTTGTGAATTGGAATGACGATAGGATCGCTGCTGTCTTCAGCAAACGCGACCATTGGCAAGGCTGCGAGTATCCCCGCTGCGAGTGCTGTCGTTGATCTTTTCATTGTAGTCTCCCTGTGTTTCGCGATCTTGCGCCGCAAAAATCAATTGTCGTTCTGTTGATACACACGCAGAGAGCGAATTTCCGAATCCGTGTGCGAATGTATGCCACATTTTCAGTTTCGCATTTTTTTCCTCTCAATCAAGTTTTTTTCTTGTGTGTGGTGATTTCAAATGCTCTTTCTCTAAAAGACGCGCGCAGAGTCGGTCAAAATTTGTGCGAATTTGGTCGCTTTTCTGCATGTTTTAGATGCGTTGCTGGCTGAGAATGGGCGTTGGGGGTCCAAGTTAATGCGATATTCTGGATTTAGGGTGATCAAGGAGGCCTTGTGCGGTCACAAAGGCTGGAAACCTGTGTGGCGCGAGCCTGAGCCGAAGCCGCATTATGATATCGTGATTATTGGCGGTGGCGGGCATGGACTGGCGACGGCGCACTATCTGGCGAAGGTCTATAAACAAAAGAACATCGCAGTGATCGAAAAAGGCTGGATCGGTGGTGGTAACGTGGGGCGCAACACCACGATCATACGTAGCAATTACCTGCTTGATGGCAATGAGCCGTTTTATGAGTTTTCCCTGAAGCTTTGGGAAGGGCTGGAGCAGGACCTCAATTACAACGCGATGGTAAGCCAGCGCGGCATTATGAACCTCATTCATTCTGATGCGCAGCGCGATGCGTTTGTGCGGCGCGGGAATGCGATGATGCTGAATGGCGCGGATGCAGAGTATCTCGATGAAGCGCAAATTCGCGCTGAATACCCGTTCCTCAAGTTCGATGATCAACGTTTCCCGATCAAGGGTGGCTTGGCGCAGCGTCGTGGCGGAACCGTGCGTCATGATGCAGTTGCTTGGGGCTATGCGCGCTCTGCTGACAGTCACGGCGTTGATATTATCCAGAACTGCGAGGTTACTGGATTTAGGATCGAAAACGGCACCTGCAAAGGCATTGAAACCTCTCGCGGCTTTATCGGTGCTGGCAAAGTGGGCTGTGCAGTTGCGGGAAACTCTGGCCGATTGATGGGCATGGCGGGGATGCGTCTGCCGATCGAAAGCCATGTGCTGCAGGCGTTCGTGTCTGAGGGTCTCAAACCTGTATTGCCGGGGGTGATCACCTTTGGGGCAGGGCACTTCTACGTCAGCCAATCTGACAAGGGTGGCCTTGTCTTTGGTGGCGATATCGATGGTTATAATTCCTATGCGCAACGCGGCAATCTGCCTGTGGTCGAGGACGTTTGCGAAGGCGGCATGGCGATCATGCCAATGATCGGTCGCGCGCGCTTGTTGCGCATGTGGGGCGGGATCATGGATATGTCGATGGACGGCTCGCCCTTTATCGACAAAACCCATATCGAGGGCCTCTATTTCAATGGCGGCTGGTGCTACGGCGGCTTTAAAGCGACACCAGCGTCCGGCTACACCTTCGCGCATTTGCTGGCGAATGATGAGCCGCATGAGGTGGCAACAGCCTATCGATTAGATCGCTTCAAAACCGGTCACATGATTGATGAAAAAGGGATGGGCAATCAGCCCAATTTGCACTGATGATTATCAACCACCCCCTCCTTGGTCCGCGCGACAGTGCCGAGTTCACCTATCTGGGCGATGCTAGTTTGATCGAGCGCCCTGATCCTGAGGCGAGCGATGCCGCAGAGCAATTTCACGATTATGCCTATCTGCGCGACAATCCTGCCGGTGCCTTGCGCGAGCTATGGTTCCATGAGGGCGGTGATCGCTCTTGGCTCGTCGTGACGCGCGACACGCGCACGCATGAGATCTCAAAGGTCGAACTGGCGCGCGATGTGGCGCGCAGCAAGGGACGCTCGAAATGACACAAGTGAACCGATTGCAGGGCGGGCAGATTGATCGCAATGCCAAGCTGAAATTCAAGTTCGACGGCAAAAGCTTTACGGGACACGCGGGTGACACGCTGGCCTCTGCCCTGCTCGCCAATGGCGTGCGGCTGATGGGGCGTTCGTTCAAATATCATCGCCCGCGCGGAGTTCTGAGCGCTGGCAGTGAAGAGCCGAACGCGATTGTCACGTTGCGGAGCGGCGCGCGCGCAGAGCCGAACACCCGCGCTACAACTGCTGAGTTGTTCGATGGCCTGACTGCGCGTTCGCAAAATTGCTGGCCGTCTGTAAAGTTCGACGCATTGGCGGTTAATGATGCGGCGTCTGACTTTCTTGCGGCAGGGTTTTACTACAAGACGTTCATGTGGCCCGCGTCCTTCTGGGAAAAGGTGTATGAGCCGATCATCCGCCGCGCCGCTGGCCTTGGCGCGCTTTCGATGCAGGAAGACCCTGACGAGTACGACAAGGGCTTTCGCCACTGTGATCTGCTGGTTGTTGGCGCTGGTCCCTCGGGCTTGATGGCGGCGCTTACAGCGGGCCGCACGGGCAAAGAGGTCATTCTCGCGGATGAAGATTTTGCCATGGGAGGCCGTTTGCTGAGCGAGCAGATGGAAGTCGGTGGTAAGTCCGCGCTCGATTGGGCGACGCAAACCATTGCAGAGCTGTCTTCATTGCCGAACGTGCGCTTGATGACGCGGACCACCGTGATGGGCGCCTTTGATCATGGGATTTATGGCGCGGTTGAACGTGTCTCTGACCATATTCTTGAGCCTGCCGCTGGCAAACCCCGTCAAATCCTCTGGCGTATCTATGCCGCTAAAACCATCCTTTGCGCGGGCGCGATCGAGCGTCCCATCGCGTTTGAGAACAATGATCGCCCGGGTATCATGCTGGCTTCTGCGATGCGCTCTTATGCGAACCGCTGGGCTGCGACGCCAGCGCAACGGATCGCGATCTTTACATCGTGTGATGACGGGCATCGTACAGCTGCGGATTTGCATGCCAAGGGTGTCAAAGTGACTGCGGTGATCGACACGCGTCCTGATACGCCGATGTCGATGGATTACGAAGTGCTTGCAGGCGCGCAAGTGATCAACACCAAGGGCCGCCTAGGTCTGACGTTCGTTGAAGTTCAACTGGCTGACGGCTCAAATCGCACGTTAGAGTGTGGCGCGCTTGGGGTGTCGGGTGGGTGGAACCCGAATTTGCATCTGACCTGTCATCAGCGTGGGCGGCCGACATGGGATGCGGGGCTCTCTGCCTTTGTTCCGGGAGGCACTTTGCCACCGGGCATGTCTGTCGCGGGCGCTGCGTCAGGTGATCTATCGACCCATGGCGCGCTTATGAGCGGCGCAAATGGTGCAGCAGAGGCACTGGGTGTCAAAGCCACAGAGGTGCCGCAGGCTGATGATACGCCAGCCAATCAATCCGCGTTCTGGTATGTGGAGGGATGCAAACGTGCGTGGCTTGACCCCCAAAACGATGTGACGGTCAAAGACGTGAAGCTCGCGCATCAGGAGGGGTTCCGCTCTGTCGAGCACCTCAAGCGTTACACAACGCTTGGCATGGCGACGGATCAGGGCAAAACCTCTAACATGGGCGGTCTAGCGATCATGGCGGAGATTGCAGGCAAGGGCATTCCTGACGTTGGCACAACGATCTTCCGCCCGCCTTACACGCCTGTCTCCATCGGTGCGCTCGCGGGGCGTATGCGTGGGATGGAGTTCCATCCGACGCGGCTCACGCCTTCGCACTATTGGGCAAAAGAACGTGGTGCGGTCTTTGTTGAAGTCGGCAATTGGCTGCGCGCACAGTGGTTCCCGATTGAGGGCGAGACCCATTGGCGGCAATCGGTGGACCGCGAAGTGAAAGCAACCCGTGCCTCTGTTGGCGTTTGTGACTGCACCACGCTTGGCAAGATTGACGTGCAAGGTGCGGATGCGGCGACATTCCTCAACAAAATTTACTGCAACCCCTTCGCCAAAGTGCCTGTTGGCAAGGTGCGTTATGGCCTGATGCTGCGCGAAGATGGCATCGCGATGGACGATGGCACGGCGGCGCGTTTGGCAGAGGATCACTTCGTTGTCACAACGACCACGGCGAACGCAGGTTCGGTTTATCAACACATGGAGTTCGTGCGTCAGTGTTTGATGCCCGACGCGGATGTGCAGTTGATCTCGACCACAGAAGCATGGGCGCAATATGCGGTTGCGGGGCCGAATTCTCGCAAATTGCTCCAAAAAATTGTGGACCCCGGGTTCGACATCTCTAACGAAGCGTTCGAGTTCATGGCCTGCGCCAAAATCACCGTGTGCGGTGGCTTGCGCGCGCGTCTGTTCCGCATCTCTTTCTCTGGCGAATTGGCGTTCGAGATCGCCGTGCCGTCGCGCTACGGCGATGCCTTGATGCGCAAACTGATGGAAGAGGGGGAAGAGTTTGACGTCGTTCCCTATGGCACAGAAGCGCTTGGCGTGATGCGTATCGAAAAGGGTCATGCGGCTGGCAATGAGCTGAATGGTACAACCACGGCGAACAACCTTGGGATGGGGCGCATGGTGTCCAAGAAGAAAGACAGTATCGGCAGGGTTCTGTCTGAGCGCGCGGGTCTTAATGAGGAAGATGCGCTGAAGCTTGTCGGGGTGAAACCGCTCTCGAGCGAGGACAAGATTACAGCTGGTGGACACTTGATGGCGGCAGATGGCCCCGTCGATGCTACGCATGATCAGGGTTATGTGACCTCTGCGGCTTATTCACCCGAGGTCGGCTCGATGATCGGCCTTGCGTTCCTCAAATCCGGCGATGCGCGTATGGGCGAGCAGATGCGCTTGGTCTCGCCTGTGACGGATAGCGAGGTTGTTGTTGAAGTGACCTCTGCTCATTTTGTCGACCCAGAGGGAGGACGCCAACGTGCATAATTTGACTCCCATCACCGCGCTTGGCGCAGTGCAGCCGCGTGTTGATGTGATTGGCACTATGGAGCTGCGCGAGAACAATGGGCTTGCATTAGCCTCTGTTCATGCGCGCCTTGGTCAAGAAGCGGCTTGCCGCGCGCATTTGTCTGATCTCCTTGATGGGCGCGTGCCCGAGATTGGCAGAACGGTTCTGCGCGATCCTGAAGCGGCGTTCTGGACTGGGCCGGATCAGTGGATGGTGGGTGCGCCGTTTGCGAGCCACGAGGATCTCGCGCTCCAGCTCGTCTCACGCTTTGGCGCAACCGCTTCGATCACCGAGCAAACCGATGCTTGGGCTTGCTTTGATCTGCAAGGCTCGGCGCTTGAAGCAGTGATAGAGCTGCTCTGCGCCATCGATATACGCCGCATGGAAACGGGTGATGCGCAACGGGCATCGATCCACCACCTCGGCTGCTTCGTTTTACGCCGTGATCCGAGCGATTGGGTGCGTATCCTAGGGCCACGCGCCTCTGCCGGTTCGCTCCACCATGCGATCGTCACCGCGATGCACGCAGTGGCGTAAACTCGCATTGATTCGAGCAAGGAGTTCGTTCGGCCCTTCATTTAGAGTAAGATTTTTCACCCTTGGGAAAGCTTTTATCCTATAGTGAAGATAGAACTGCCTCTTTTGAGGCATCAAAGCTGGAAACATTGTCAACGTGGTTTTGCCGTTCTAAGAGGCCGACATGAAAATTGAAGCGATATCGTCCGAAATGGTTGTTAAACTTAGTCAAGATCCGCATGTCACGTCCGCTGGAGAGCGCGAGAAAGTTCTCGAAGTTGCGATTGGGCGCGAGGTGCGTGCATTTCGAAAGCAAAAAGAGATCACAGTTGCCGAACTTGCGACGCAAACGGGTCTGTCGATTGGGATGCTTTCCAAGATCGAGAATGGCAATACTTCGCCCTCTTTGAGCACGCTTCAAACGCTTGCAAACGCATTGTCGGTGCCGCTAACCAGCTTTTTCCGACGTTTCGAGGAACAACGTACAGCCGTTCATACAAAAGCCGGAGAAGGTGTCGAACTAGAGCGTGAAGGCACGCGCGCGGGGCATCAGTATAATCTTCTCGGGCATATTGGCGCAAATTCAAGCGGCGTGATTGTTGAGCCCTACCTGATTTCTTTGACGACTGAGTCCGATGTATTCCCGACATTCCAACATGGCGGGATCGAGACGATCTACATGCTGGAAGGCAAAGTAAACTATCGCCATGGCGATGAAGTCCATGAATTGACGCCGGGGGATACGTTGTTCTTTGACGCGGATGCGCCCCATGGGCCAGAAGAATTGATCGAACTGCCCGCGCGTTATCTGTCGATCATCAGTTACCCACAATCGCTTGGGTAAAGTAAGGTGCGTGAAACCACGCACCCTACGTTTAGCGTTGTAAAGCTGGCTCTGTTTCTCGCTCTGGCCAGATGCCAGGGCTCGTTGGCAAGCCATCGTCAAACTTCGACAGGTAGTCGAGCATCATCGGACGGTTGTCGATAAAGCCTTTGTAGGTCGCGAGTTCCTCAGGCAGATCACGGATCACACGGTGCAAGCGACGCCCCCACTTTGGCATCGTCATCATGTCGTCAAAGCTGCACAGATAGCAGCGGATCGGGAACACCAAAGCATTCGAGCGCGGCAAACGGAAAAAGGTCTGCAACTCAACGCGCAAGTGCTGCTTTTGACCTATGTTCGCAGGTGTCAGCGTTGTCTTTTGAATGCCCCATTTGTGGTAGTTCTCCGGCGATGTGTCCAAGAGCGGGTTCACCGTCATTGTCCAATTCAAACGCCGCGCAGGCGCGCCTTGCTGTATGTTGAGCAGAAATTTCAAAGCCCGCACGAAAATTCCTTTTTCATGCGCCAGCGGCACAGGCGCATGCCATTCAAAGAAATTCATCCCGATGTCAAAATCCAGCGACCAATCGGCTTGTGTCGTGACTGTTCCTGCATCCATCCACAGGTTATCATCGCGCTGATCAAGCACACAAAAATCACCCTGCGCTTGGCGCGTGATGTATTCCATTGGGCCATAGGGCAGGGTGGTTTCATCCAAGAATGTGAACGTATCATCGATACCAAGCGGCTTGTTTACCCAGCGCCATTGATCGCCGTCACGGTGCAGCTCAAATAGGTCAGGATAGTCCTCTGACTTGGAAACCATGATCAGCTCAAGCAAATCCCAACCCGCAAGCGTCATGTGCGGCAGGCTTTGACAGCGCAAAGGATCATCCGCCAGCACCATCGCGCGATCGCGCATTTCGGCGACATAGTGTTCGTCCACATCAAAGCGCATCTCATAGACCGAGTCCTTCGGCCCACCACGATGCTGTTCCATGTTCACGGAATACATGTAGCTGTCTTCATGGAACGGAAAGGGGAAGCGCTTGATCGCCCAATCGGAGTTCTTGAATGTATAATCGTCGCGGAAGGTTTCTTCGTTGAATTGAATAGTCATAGCAGTCCCCTATCGGTCCAGCACGAGGGTCTTGCCCTCAAAGCGGCTGACGCATGGCATGATCTTTTCGCCTGATGCATGCTCATCATTTTCTAACCAGTGATCGCGATGAATGAAGTTGCCGGAATAATCGATCACGCGGGTTTCGCATTGCCCGCATGCACCGCCACGGCAAAGGTAGGGTGCATCAACGCCAGAGCGCTCCATCGCCTCCAAAAGACTTTCGTCTTCGCCGACTTGGATCACTTTGTTCGAAACGGAAAGTTTCACCTCAAACGGCTTGCCCGGTCGCGGCGCGAGGAATTCCTCGTAATGCACCGCCTCGCGCGGCCAACCGAGTTTTTCCGCCGTGG
>CAYQZI010000083.1:0-13042 GCA_964421835.1 uncultured Planktotalea sp. | reverse complement strand
TTGATACATAAGGCCGGATATTTTTGGAAAGAGGAAGCGCGGCGTTTACTCTTTCTTAACTGAAGTTAACAAGATGCGTTGAAATGAGAGCATGCCTGCGCTTATTCCTTAGGGATGTTCAGGTTTTGTTTATGTCTTTGTGTTCTGGTCAACGGGTCGCTTGTTGCGGCGGATGTTGTTGGGACCGTGCGGGTTATTGATGGCGATACTTTCGATATTGCAAAGCAGCGTGTGCGCATTTTTGGGATCGATGCCCCTGAACGCAAGCAAACTTGCGAGACGGAACAGGGCACAACATGGGCGTGCGGGGCTTGGGTCACGTCGCAGGTCGCTGTGCTTTATGATGGCAAACGCGCGGTTTGTCGCGAAGAAGAGCGCGATCGCTATGGGCGTAGCGTTGCGCGTTGTGAAATCGCGGGTCGTGATGTGGGGCAACAGCTTGTCTCGCAAGGGCTTGCCTTTGCTTATCGCAAATATTCCATGCGGTATGATTTGGATGAAAAGGGCGCAGCAGTGAATGATCGCGGGTTGCACAGCTCGCGTTTGCAAAGGCCTGCGCAATTTCGTGCCACGCGCGCGAAAGGGCGCATTCCGCCTGATCGAAGCTGCGCGATCAAAGGTAATATAAGCAAGAGAGGGCGGATATATCATCTGCCCGGCCAGCGTGATTATGAGCGGACCGGCATTAACGCGGCCAAGGGCGAGCGTTGGTTTTGCACTCAGTCAGAAGCGCAACTCGCCGGATGGCGCCGCGCGCGTCGTTAGATTTATCGCCCGCCATAAGCGCGTATAAAGCTCCATAGGCTTGGCATGGTGTCGGCTCGCCAAGTTCCGCTGTGCGACGCGCCCTCTACGGCGATGAAATTCTTGTCTTTTATTGGCACCGCTTGGAAAATTGCGCGTCCCATTGTGTAAGGCGTCACCTCGTCCAAAGTTCCGTGGATAATCAGTGTGGGCACGGTAAGCGCATTTGTGCGCGAATGGCTGTCCCAGCGATCGGAAATGCGCGCAATGAGGTTGGCTGGAACATCCGTGAGCGCGCGCGCCATGTCAGGGATTGAGGTGAAGGGCGCTTCAAGAATGACACCGGCAGGGCGCTGCGCCGCCGGCAATTGATGCAAAAGCGCAATCGTGACGGCGCTGCCAAGACTTTCACCATAGATAATGAGGCGCTGCGGCGTGCGAACAGAAGAAAATCTGTGCGCGTTTTGAAATAAATGCAAAGCATCTTCCGTGATAGCTGGTTCAGACGGAATTCCATCACTGCCAGAGGAGCCGCGATAGGACATAGCGAGCACATTGAAGCCTTGCGATTGAATCTGTTTAAACCGCGCAGCGCGCACGGCCAAATTGCCTGCATTGCCATGAAAATAAAGCACTGTTGCGCGCGGGGGGCCTTTTGCGGGAACGCTCCAAACCAGCAAATCCTGCGCGTCGCGCTTTATGCGATGCTCTGTGGTATTGTGCAGGCCAGCGGCCTTGGGGTGCACATAGCGCGGCGAGAGCGGATAGATCATTTTCCGCTCTATTTGTTTCAAAGGCAGAAGATCTAGCAAACCTGCCTGCGCAATTGCAGGCAAAAACATCAAAACTGTTAGCAATATCTTCATCAACCGACCTCATAAGGAAGCACATCACGGCGATTGCTATCTACGCGCAGGCGACGTTCAAGGGGCGGGACGGAGCGCTGATGGCAATTTGTGCGCTCGCAAATACGGCAGGAGATACCAATGGGTTCATAGGCAGAAGCGTTCGAAACATCGAGGCTATCGGCATAAACAAGCTGGCCCGCATGCGTGACCTCGCAGCCAAGTGCGATGGCGAAACGCCGAGAGGGTGCACCGAAAGAGCCACCCGGTTTCAGCACGTCGCGCGCAAGGGAAATGTAGCGCACACCATCTGGGGTTTCGGCCAGCTGGCGCACAAAGCGACCCGGCGTTTCAAAAGCGCGGTGTACGTTCCAAAGCGGGCAGGCACCGCCAAAGCGCGCGAATTGCAGGCGCGTCGCGCTATGGCGTTTTGTGATAGATCCCGCTTGATCGACGCGCACGAAAAAGAAGGGGACGCCCTTCGCACCGGGTCTTTGCAGGGTCGAAAGCCGATGGGCAACCTGCTCAATCGATGCGCCAAAAAGCATAGCAAGGCGCTCTAAATCATGCCGCGTTTCGCGCGCGGCGGCAAGGAAAGGACCATAGGGCATCAGCGCCGCGCCTGCGTAGTAATTTGCAAGGCCGATTTTGGCGATTGCGCGCGCTTCAAAGGTTTGAAAACGCGCCAGATCTAATGTTGCTTCGAGCAGTTTTTCCTGTGTGATCAGAGCAAGTTGAATGAGCATCTGAAAACTTTGCGTTGCTGGCGCGGCGTGTTGGGAAATGGTCAAGACACGCGTTTCAGGATCAAAGTGGCGCACCGCATCCACAGGCGCAAATTTTAGCGTTATTCCAGTCTTGCGAAAGGCCGCATTCGCGCTCTCATTGATGCTCGCGCCCTTTGGGCCAGAGGCCGCGAAATGCTCGGCAGCGCGGTCCATCGCATCAATGTAATTGTCGCAATAATGAAAGAAGTCGCGCACGTCCTCCCATGGGCTTGGCTGCAATTGACCGTCATCACGCCCAAGCGCTTCATCAAGAGAGGCGAGGCGCTCATGTGTTTGACGATAGGCGCGGTGTAGTTCTAGAAATGCGCGCGCGAGGGCCGGTGCGTTCGAGGCCGTTAGGCGCAAGTCCGCAAGGGGCGGATCGATTGCATCCAGCACCGGATCGGCCAAAGCTTCGCGCATATCCGTCACCAGTCGTTCTGCATCGCCAGAGCTGAGCTCGGTGACATCAAAGCCAAACTCTTGCGCCAATGCGAGCACAACTGTGGTTGAGAGCGGCCGTTTGTTATTTTCCATTTGGTTCAAATAGGGAAGCGAGACACCAAGCTTGGCGGCAAACTCTTTTTGCGTCAGTGCGACTTTGCCCCGCAACTCACGCAGCTTTGATCCAGCGTAGATTTTCTGAACAGCCATGGCGCGCCTCTTTGCAATTTTGCACTCACGCTTTGTACGCTTTGCAAAGCGCGCGGCGCAAGAGATTAGGCGCCGATGGCTCTTGCGCGTTTGATCACAAAGAGTGCGGCCAGCAATCCGCCAAAAGTGCTCGCCACCATGAGCCATTGCAGTGGCATCGCGCTGTCTTTGCCAGAAAGGATCAACCCCGCCATCGCAGACAAGACCGCGCCGAGCCCAATCATAATTGCGCCGCCAAGCCCCGACGCTGTGCCCGCCAAATGTGGACGCACGGAGAGCATGCCAGACGTGGCATTCGGAATTGTCATGCCATTTCCGAACCCGACGATTGTCATAAAGCCGAAAAAGCTGAGCGGCGCGCCAAGGCCAATTCCAAACACAATGAGGGACGCGACGGTTGCCGCATTTGCGATCAGCGCGCCAAAGAACACCATGTTGTTAATTCCGATCCGTGTCGAGTAGCGCCCAGAGACGAAATTTCCCATGAAATACCCAAGCGCAGGAGAGCCGAAATAGAAGCCAAGTGTTGACGGTGAAAGGTTGAAAATCTCTGTGCCCACATAGGGCGCGCCGCCCAAATAGGCGAAGAATGCGCCGGACGTCAGGCTGGATGCGATGGAGTATCCCCAAAAGCGCTGCGATGCGAAAAGTTCTGGGTAGTGGCCGAATTGTTGGCGAAGTGTTTCGCCAGTCGCGCGTTTGGTTTCACCTTGATCGAAGTAGCAAATGAGCAGCAAAACAAGGCCAGACGCCGCCATGAGCCAGAAGCTTGCTTGCCAGCCAAAGCTTTCATCAAGCACGCCGCCAAGCATTGGGCCAAGCATCGGAACTACGGCCATGCCCATCGTCACATAGCCAATCATTGACGCGGCTTTGTCTGCGGAAACCACATCTCGGATGATTGCGCGGCTGAGCACCATGGCGGTCACGATGATCGCTTGGCACATGCGAAAAAGCAGAAACACCGCCGCGTTCGGCGCGTAAATGCAGCCTATCGAAGCAATGGTAAACAAAACCAATCCCCATAGAACAACGGGGCGTCGGCCCAGATTGTCGGAAATCGGCCCGATGATCAGTTGCAAGACCGCATTCATCGCAAAATAGGCGGCGACGGACATTTGCAAGATCCAGTATTCAGTTTTGAAATACAGGGCCATGTTGGGCAAGGAGGGCAGAAAAACATTCATCGCCAAGCCGGACACGCCTGCGAGCAGGATTAAAGTGAAGACATGTGGCGGAGTGGCGCGGTCCAAAAAACGCGCTGAATAGGAGTCGTTCATAAAGAATGACGTAGCGCGAAGTAAGGCGTGGCAACAGTGCGAAAACAGCGAGGTCTAAAAAGACGTCGCGACGTGGGGGTGATGCGGGCTTCGCATATTTGCTATTTGCATCGAATTGCTTAGCTCGAATTTGCAAATTTGCGACTATTGGCTTTTTTTCTGCACCTGCACAGTATACGTCATGCGCTAATGAGCTGCGATATGAGCGCTGAGGTTCAAAAGCCTAAAGTTCGCGCCAAGCGGCGCTAAGAAGGGACACGCAATGAAAGATATTCTGCAAGAACTCTCCGAGCGCCGCGGCGCTGCACGGCTTGGCGGTGGGCAAAAACGGCTCGATAGTCAGCACGCCAAAGGCAAACTTAGCGCGCGTGAGCGCATCGAGCTACTGCTTGACGAGGATAGTTTTGAAGAATTCGACATGTTCGTCGCGCATCGCTGCACGGATTTCGGGATGGAAGAGCAACGCCCCGCAGGTGACGGTGTCATTACGGGTTGGGGCACGATAAATGGCCGCATGGTCTATGTGTTTTCGCAGGATTTCACTGTTTTGGGCGGGTCGGTGTCCGCCACCCACGCGAAAAAGATCTGCAAAATCCAAGACATGGCAATCCAGAATGGTGCGCCCATCATTGGTCTCAACGATTCAGGCGGCGCGCGTATTCAAGAGGGCGTCGATGCTCTTGCGGGCTATGCGGATATTTTCCAACGTAACATTATGGCCTCTGGCGTGGTGCCGCAGATCAGCGTGATTATGGGGCCGTGCGCGGGCGGCGCGGTTTACTCGCCTGCGATCACGGACTTTATTTTCATGGTCAAAGACAGCTCTTATATGTTTGTGACCGGCCCCGACGTGGTGAAAACCGTAACGAACGAGGTCGTCACCGCCGAAGAGCTGGGCGGTGCAAGCACGCATACCAAAAAATCCTCGGTCGCCGATGGTGCGTTTGAAAACGATGTAGAGGCGCTGGCCGAAGTGCGCCGTTTGGTGGATTACCTGCCGCTCAACAACCGCGAAAAGCCGCCCGTGCGTCCCTTCTTTGACGAGCCGGGCCGGATAGAGTTGTCTTTGGATACGCTGATCCCTGACAACGCGAACTCGCCCTACGATATGAAGGAATTGATCCTGAAAATCGCGGACGAGGCGGATTTTTACGAGATTCAAGAAGACTTTGCCAAGAATATCATCATCGGCTTCATCCGTCTCGAGGGGCAGACCGTTGGCGTCGTTGCGAACCAGCCGATGGTGCTTGCCGGATGCCTTGATATTGACAGCTCGCGCAAGGCTGCGCGGTTTGTGCGCTTTTGTGATGCATTCGAAATTCCGATTTTGACCTTGGTCGATGTGCCCGGCTTTTTGCCCGGTACGAGCCAAGAATACGGCGGCGTGATCAAACATGGCGCTAAGTTGCTCTTTGCATACGGTGAAGCGACGGTGCCTAAAGTGACCGTGATTACCCGCAAAGCCTATGGGGGCGCGTATGACGTGATGGCGTCCAAGCATTTGCGCGGCGATTTTAACTATGCGTGGCCCACCGCAGAGATTGCTGTGATGGGCGCGAAAGGTGCGACGGAGATTATCTATCGCTCGGATCTGGGCGATGCAGATAAGATCGCGCAGCACACGGCCGAATATGAAGATCGGTTTGCCAATCCTTTCGTCGCAGCCGAGCGCGGTTTTATCGATGAGGTGATCCAGCCTCAAAGCACGCGCAAACGGGTCAGCCGTGCCTTTGCATCGCTTCGTGGCAAGCAATTGCAGAACCCTTGGAAAAAGCACGACAATATCCCGCTTTGATCCGCATTCTTTGTCAGGTGAGGGCAAGAAGAGCATGACGCAAACCAGCTGGCAGACGCAGACTGAGGGCCGCACGGTGACAATCGCGCGGGCGCTTCCTGTGCGCTTTGACGTCAGCGCAAGCGCGCAGTTTCCGATGTTGGCGCGCAGGCGGCTGGCGCATCAGATCCGTCAGGATATGTGGCGCGCTTTGCAAAATGTGCGCGGGTTTTCGCCCGTGGTACGGGTTGAGCCGCTGGAAAATGGTCTGCACGTCACCGCAGGGGGGCGCATTGGCGTTCCCAAAAGCGCGCATTTGACGGCGCGGATCGAGGCGTTGCTGAATGATCCCGGCCTGCGTGCCCGCTGGATCAAATGCGCAGCGAAAAGGGCGGGTTGATGCGAGATATATGTGCAAAATTTCTGGCGATTGCCTTCGTCGTTGCTGCGCCGCTGAGGTCAGTACTCTGGGCAGAGCAAGCGATCATTCTGCCTTCTGGCCAAGACGTAGTTTTCTTTGAACAACGCGATGAGCCGGAGGCAGGAATTATGCGCCTGCGCTTTATCGCGCCGGATCTGGCGAGCCCCCTAAAGCGCCCAAGCTTTGAAGATATGAGCCTTGATCTGGAAGCTTTGTGCAATGCCTTTGGGGTGCAAGCCTTGCTCAAATCAACACCGCAACCGATGCAAATTATCATCTCGCTTTCTGCCGAGCCGGTGGAGTTTGGCCTTGCTGCGCCAGAGGTAGAGCAGGTTTTTGAGGCGTTTCGCGTCGAAAATGGCACCTGCATGTGGGAGATGTTTTGATGGAACCACAATATGTTGCGGGGCGTAGCTCATCCAATACACCGATTGAGGCTTCTGAGTCACAACGCACGGTGAAGGGCCCTTGTGGATATCTTTTTGCGCCGCGCTCGCGTAGTTTGCAAAGCAGGTTCACCCAAGTGACCTATACCTCGAATGGGACAGGACGACGGGATTCTCTCGGCGATCTGGTTCGTAAAATTGACAGGAGACTAAGATGTCCAAGAGCATCAAACTGCTGGCCGTACTCGGTGTTGCACTCGCAACAGCCGCTTGTGCGCGTCAAGCACCACCGGTTGAAGAGTTCGTTGTGGTTGATCCCGCACCGATTTCTATCGAGCCAACATACACAGGTAAGTACAAGTAACTTGCCTTTGGGGCAGGCGTTCGCGCCTGCTCCGAGCCTATCGCTTGCAAAAGCCACGCATCACATCGGGGGTGCGACATGGCACTAGAGTATATGCTGAAACATCGCGGCTTTCCTGGCCGTCTGCCCGGTACTGATTTCCAATTCACACTGCGCCGCGCCAACCCGAAAGGGGCAACGCCGCTAGAACGCCGCGAGCGCCGCAATGATCGCAAGCCAGCGGATCGGCGCGCCGATGCGGGATTTGTCGCAGCCCTTTGGGAACACTTCGGTGATCAACCGTTTGAGCGGGGCAATCTGGACGCAGGGCGTCTGAGCTGGCTTTTAGGGCGCGAGGTGCTGCCCTATGATGATCCGTTCGATCCAGCCAATTACGAAGCGATGTTGGTGCTTGATCCACGCGCCGCTGCGCTGGCCTTTCCCGATGCGACCGATTGGGGGCAATCGGCATGATTCAGCCTAAAGCTGCATGGGATAGGCAACTTCAAGCCTGTTTTGGGCTGCGTGGCGCGAGGCGCTTTGCAGCTGCGCGCAATGCGCTCAACACTACCGGTACGAGGGTGCGTTCGGTTCTCGTTCTGTTTGTCGGCGCATTTTTCCGTAACCCTTCCCCTTGGCGGCAGTCTGGTGCTAACCTGCACTTGCTGCCGCTTTTTTCCAAACATGCGACGGCAAAACGTAACTTCGAAAGAGATTTATTATGTCCAAAACAACTCAGCTTTTCGCGGCCTTTGCGCTGGTCACATCCCTTGGCGCCTGTGTGCAGTCTGATCCACAAGTTCAAACCACCGCAGGTGGTGCAGCCGTTGGCGCAGCCGCAGCCGCAATTGCAGGCGGTAACACCAGCCAAGTTATCGCGGGCGGCATTGTCGGCGCGACAGCGGGTGCGCTTCTTAACTAATTCGACTTTTTGTTTTGAGCGCGCATATACGCACGAAACCTATACCACTTTGAAACGTCGCTTTGCCCCAATCGGGCAGGGCGGCGTTTCTTGTTTCCAGACAGCACGAAAAGGGCCAGCCCATGTTTAACAAGATCCTGATTGCCAACCGAGGCGAGATTGCCTGCCGTGTGATCAAAACAGCAAAGAAGATGGGCATCTCTACGGTCGCCATCTATTCGGATGCAGACAAAAATGCGTTGCACGTAGAAATGGCAGATGAGGCGATCCACATCGGCCCACCCCCTGCGAACCAGTCCTACATTGTGATCGACAAGGTCATGGCAGCGATCAAGGAAAGCGGCGCTGAGGCGGTGCATCCGGGCTATGGTTTTCTGTCTGAAAACTCCAAATTCGCTGAAGCGCTTGAGGCTGCTGGCGTTGCGTTTGTGGGGCCGCCAGTTGGTGCGATTGAAAGCATGGGGGACAAGATCACGTCTAAGAAGATCGCTCAGGACGCGAAAGTTTCCACGGTTCCGGGCTACATGGGCTTGATTGAGGACGCAGAGGAAGCGGTCAAGATCTCCAATGAAGTTGGCTACCCTGTAATGATCAAAGCCTCCGCAGGTGGCGGCGGTAAGGGCATGCGCATCGCGTGGAATGACGATGAAGCGCGCGAAGGGTTTCAAAGCTCCAAGAACGAGGCTGCGAACTCTTTTGGCGATGACCGTATCTTTATTGAGAAATTCATCACCCAACCGCGTCACATCGAAATTCAAGTGCTCTGCGACAGCCACGGCAACGGCATCTATTTGGGGGAGCGCGAGTGCTCTATCCAGCGCCGCCAGCAAAAAGTTGTAGAGGAAGCGCCAAGCCCGTTCTTGGATGAGGCGACACGCAAAGCCATGGGTGAGCAGGCTGTCGCTTTGGCGCAAGCGGTTGGATATGCTTCTGCGGGTACTGTGGAATTCATCGTTGATGGTGCCAAGAACTTCTACTTCCTAGAGATGAACACGCGTCTTCAGGTGGAGCACCCTGTGACAGAGTTGATTACAGGTGTCGATCTGGTCGAGCAGATGATCCGCGTTGCCAATGGCGAAAAGCTAAGCATCACTCAGGAGGATGTCACGCTCACAGGTTGGGCGATTGAAAACCGTCTTTATGCTGAAGATCCATATCGCGGCTTCTTGCCCTCAATTGGGCGTCTCACGCGCTATCGCCCCCCTGCGGAAACCGCGGCCTATACCCCCGGTGTTGCGGCGGGTGATGCTGGCGATGTGGTCGTGCGCAACGATACAGGCGTCTATGAGGGCGGCGAGATTTCGATGTATTACGATCCGATGATCGCTAAGCTTTGCACATGGGCTCCGACCCGCGAGGCCGCGATAGAAGCGATGCGCGTCGCACTTGATAGCTTTGAAGTCGAAGGCATCGGTCACAACCTGCCCTTCCTCAGCGCGGTTATGGATCACCCGATCTTTATCAAGGGCGATATGACAACTGCCTTTATCGAAGAGCAATATCCAGAGGGGTTCATGGGGGTCGAGCTGCCAGAGGCGGACCTGCGCCGCATTGCGGCTGCCTGCGCTGCGATGAACCGCGTTGCTGAAATTCGCCGCGCACGGGTGTCGGGCCGCCTTGATAACCACGAGCGCAAAGTGGGTGATACATGGAATGTCGCGCTGCAAGGCATGGACTTTGATGTGACGATCGCTGCGGATCAAAATGGCTCGAGCGTAGGTTTTTCCGATGGCACGATGATGCGCGTCAGCGGCGATTGGACGCCCGGTGATCAGCTTGCCAGTATGACGCTTGAGGATGAGCCGTTGGTGATGAAAGTAGGCAAGGTCTCTGGCGGTTTTCGCATTCGCTCGCGCGGGGCGGATCTAAAGGTGCATGTGCGCACACCGCGCCAAGCCGAGCTTGCCCGCATGATGCCCGAAAAAGTCGCGCCTGATACGTCGAAGCTGCTGCTTTGCCCGATGCCGGGTCTTATCGTCAAAGTTGACGTTAAAGAGGGCCAAGATGTGCAAGAAGGCCAAGCGCTATGCACGGTTGAGGCGATGAAGATGGAGAATATCCTACGCGCCGAGCGCAAAGGTGTGGTGAGCAAAATCAACGCTGCCGCCGGTGACAGCCTTGCGGTGGATGACGTAATTATGGAGTTTGAATAGACGCTTTGGCGTATCAAGCTGACATAATTGGCTCAGGCGGCTACGGCTGCCTGCGCTCGCGCACTTCGCGCTGCCGCATGGGCATTTTGTCGATGACGCGCGACAGTTCGCGCACGTCCCAAGGCGAGGCTTTGCGCAGTTTCACGCCGCCATCTTTGCCAATCAGCGCAATCATAAACCCACGCGGGCGCAGCTTTTTGCGCAGCTCCGAGCGCACTTCATCATCGGTATCGATCAAAACCACCACGTCACGCTCCGCCAGCGCGCTTGCTTCGTCGCGCAGCAATGCGATTTGTTGCTCGAACCGTGGATCGTTTTCACTATCCGCGAACACAACAATCGGGCGCGATTGCCACAGAAAATCGTTCAAATCGTCACTATCTTGCTCTGAAATCATACTCCAAGCGGCTGAAAGATCTGCGGGCGGCGCGCTTTGCGACAGTGCGGGTCCAGCGGTAAAAAGCGCTGCAATAACAAATGATAAGAGCGGTTTCATAGGGTCTCCTTCTGCACCCAATATAGGGGATGTCCGCGTGATTGCGATGGCTGAACGCTTTGCCATGGCTCAAATCAAGCAATTTAAGGAAAAAAACACTACTTTGCGCCATAGCTACGTTCCAGTGCCGCGCTCGAATAAGCGAGTTCGCAGCATGGCAGCAAAAGGCTACAGAATTGGACGTCATCCTTCAAATTGGCGCGCATCGGACGGCGAGCACGAGTTTTCAGACTTATCTGCGGCAAAATTCCGTGGCACTGCGGCATATGGGGCTGGGGTTCTGGGGACCTTTGCGGATGCGGCGTGGGCTTTGTCATGGGATCATTCCCAAGCCCGAAATGGGGATCGCAGCCGAGGCGTTTCATCGCGCAGAGGGGCGCATCGCAATGCATTTGGCCCGCTCAAAGCAATCGGGCGTGCAGCAATTACTGGTTTCGGACGAAAACATGCTTGGTCTGATGCGTCGCAATTTCCGAGCCGAAACACTTTACCCAGCGGCGGGCGAGCGGATCGCGCGCTACACCGCAGCCTTTGGTGGCACGATCAAGGCGGTGCATCTCACGCTGCGGTGTCCCAGCAGTTATTGGACCTCCGCGCTCAGTTTTTGTATGCCACGCGGCGTTCTTGTGCCCTCAGCCGCGCGCATCGATGCGCTTGCCCAAAGCAAACGCAGCTGGCGCGATGTGATCACCGATATCGCCGCAGCCGCGCCGCACTCCGCCATATTCGTCAGCACTTACGAGCAACACGCATCGACGCCGCAAACTTTGCTGTCGTATCTGCTTGCGCAGCCCACACCGCGCTCGAACAGCGCGATTTGGCGCAACAAACGCCCCTCTGCACAAGAGCTGATGCAGCTCCCGCTTGGCATTTGCGAACGCATGCGGTTGGAGCAAAACATCCAAAGCAATCGCTGGGAGCCGTTCAGCCAAGCGCAGCGCGCGATGATGCAAGAAAACTATGCAGACGATCTCTTCTGGCTGCGCGCGGGCGCGGACGGGTTGGCACATTTATTGGAAGATCCGAAAGCACAAAAGACGGGATATCCCGCGGAGCTGGATTTCGCAGACAAAGGACACGAACATGACGCAAGATACCGATTGGCGAGCCCTCGCTGAAAAAGAACTGCGCGGACGCCCGCTTGAGGATCTGACGTGGAGCACGCTCGAAGGCATTGACGTCAAACCGCTTTATACCGAAGCGGATACAGCGAACCTCTCGCACATGGGCGGCATTCCGGGCCAAGGCCCTTTCACGCGCGGCGTCAAGGCTACGATGTATGCAGGGCGCCCTTGGACCATTCGCCAATACGCTGGATTTTCCACTGCCGAAGAAAGTAATGCCTTTTATCGCAAGGGTTTAGCCGCAGGTCAGCAAGGCGTCTCTGTCGCCTTTGATCTGGCAACGCACCGTGGATATGACAGTGATCACCCCCGCGTTGAAGGCGATGTTGGCAAGGCGGGCGTCGCGATTGACAGCGTTGAGGATATGAAAATCCTCTTCGATCAAATCCCGCTCGACAAAGTGTCGGTGTCCATGACGATGAATGGCGCGGTGATCCCGATCCTTGCCAATTTCATCGTTGCGGGCGAAGAGCAGGGGCATGATCGCTCTGTGCTTGCGGGCACTATTCAGAACGACATTCTAAAAGAATTCATGGTGCGCAACACCTATGTGTATCCACCCGAGCCTTCGATGCGGATCATTGCGGATATCATCGAATATACCTCTGCGGAAATGCCGAAGTTCAACTCGATTTCAATCTCTGGCTATCACATGCAAGAGGCGGGCGCGAACCTTGTTCAAGAGCTTGCCTATACGCTGGCAGATGGGCGCGAATATGTGCGCGCTGCGATGGAACGGGGGATGGATGTGGACAAATTCGCGCCGCGTTTGTCGTTTTTCTTTGCAATTGGCATGAATTTCTTCATGGAAGCGGCGAAATTGCGCGCTGCGCGTATGCTTTGGCACCGCATCATGACGGACCTTGGCGCACAGACCGAAAAGTCCAAAATGCTGCGCACCCACTGCCAGACTTCTGGCGTGAGTCTACAGGCGCAGGACCCTTATAATAACGTCATCCGCACGGCTTACGAAGCGATGGCGGCGGCGCTTGGCGGCACGCAATCCTTGCACACGAATGCGCTCGATGAAGCGATTGCTTTGCCGACGGAATTCAGCGCCCGCATTGCGCGCAATACGCAGTTGATCTTGCAGGAAGAAACGGGCGTCACCAATGTCGTCGATCCGCTCGCGG
>CAYQZI010000082.1:1487-13089 GCA_964421835.1 uncultured Planktotalea sp. | reverse complement strand
TAATACCAGTACCTTGCGGCGCTGTGCGCATCACAACTTTGCCAGCGCCGTGACGGCCCTCGACATCGTGGTGCAGTGTGCGGCCTTCACGAAGCGCAACGCGGATCATTTGACGCTTTGCTTGCTCTGTGGCTTTGCGGATTGCTTCAGGAACTTCTTTCGCTTTACCCTTGCCAAAGCCTACGCGGCCTTTTTGATCGCCTACGACGACCAGTGCGGCGAAGCCAAAGCGCTTACCACCCTTAACGGTCTTGGAAACGCGATTGATCGCAACCAAGCGATCCGCGAATTCTGGTGTTTCATCGCGGCGATTGCCACGGCGGTTGTCACGTTCTGCCATGTGGAGCAGTCCTTTTATGAGTGGTGCGCTTGGCACCTAATTTCTGTCAACTCCAGTGAGCACTTGCTCCTGAGTCATCGGAATGGCGCGCCACATGCATGACGCGCCAATCTCGGGGTCTTAGATTTTCAAACCACCTTCACGTGCGGCTTCGGCAACTGCCTTGACCTTACCGTGAAAGAGGAAACCGCCACGGTCGAAGTAAACCTCGCTCACGCCAGCTTTCTTTGCGCGCTCTGCAATCGCTGCACCCACTTTGGACGCGGCTTCAACATTGTTCTTGCCGACAACACCCAAAGACTTCTCCAAAGAGGACGCCGAGGCGAGTGTGACGCCATTCACATCATCAATCACCTGAGCGCTGATGTTTTTGTTGCTGCGGTGAACGGAGAGACGCATGCGTCCCGCGTTCGAGCGGCGTAGTTTGTTCCGGACGCGCAGACGGCGCTTCAGAAACAGAGTTCTTTTGCTATTTGCCATTTGACTGGTCCTTACTTCTTCTTGCCTTCCTTACGGAAGATAAACTCGCCTTTGTAACGAATGCCTTTGCCTTTGTAGGGCTCGGGCTTGCGCCATGCACGAATGTCGGCAGCCACTTGGCCAACCTGCTGTTCGTCATTGCCTTCGATGACTATTTCGGTCGGCTTCGGGACAGTCACAGTGATGCCCTCAGGGATTGCGAAATCGACATCGTGAGACAGGCCGAGGTTGAGTTTGACAACGTTTCCAGCAAGCTGGGCACGATAACCAACGCCGTGGATCTCAAGCTCTTTCTTAGCGCCGGTGTTCACACCGGTCACAAGATTTGCGATGCGTGTGCGGGACATGCCCCACTGCTGACGCGCGCGCTTGGATTTGCCACGAGGTGTGACGGTGACGGTGTTGTCTTCAACAGCGATGGTGACATCGTCCGTTGCGGTGAAGCTACGCGCCCCCTTAGGGCCTTTCACTTCAACAGTCTGACCGGAAACAGATGCCGTGACACCTGCTGGTAGATCGACTGGTTTTTTACCAATTCGAGACATACGCTTTCCTTAGAAGACTGTGCAAAGCACTTCGCCGCCAACATTGGCAGAGCGTGCAGATGCATCCGACATCACACCTTTGGAGGTGGAGACAATCGACACGCCCAGGCCCTGACGGACTGTTGGGATGTCACTAGCGCCCATGTAAACGCGACGGCCAGGCTTAGAAACCCGCTTCAATTCGCGAATGACAGGGATGCCATCGTAGTACTTCAGGCTGATTTCGATGGCCGGGTGGCCGTCGGAACCCGTTGTTGCTTCGTAGCCACGAATGTAGCCTTCATCTGCAAGGACATCGAGAACCCAAGCACGCAGCTTGGATGCAGGTGTCATCACAGTGGACTTGCCACGCATCTGTGCGTTGCGGATCCGAGTGAGCATGTCGGCGATAGGATCATTCATATCTTATCTCCTTACCAGCTCGACTTCACGAAGCCCGGCAACTGACCATGAGAGGCCAGGTCACGCAGAGCAATACGAGAAACCTTGAGTTTACGATAATACGCGTGCGGACGACCTGTCAGCTGGCAACGGTTGTGCAAGCGTGTGGCCGAGCTGTTGCGCGGTAGTTTTGCAAGCTTCAGGCGAGCCGTAAAACGCTCTTCCATAGTCTTGCTTTCGTCATTCGCGATCTCTTTCAGCGCGGCGCGCTTAGCAGCATACTTTGCCACCAGTGCTTCACGCTTCTTTTCGCGTTCGATCATTGCTTTTTTAGCCATAACTCTCTCTCCCGCGCTTAGCTGTTGAACGGCATGTTGAAGTGCTTCAACAATGCTTTCGCTTCAGCGTCGGTTCCAGAAGTTGTGGTGATGATGATATCCATCCCCCAAACTTCGTCCACTTTGTCATACTCGATCTCTGGAAATACGATATGCTCTTTCATGCCCATGGCGTAGTTGCCACGGCCGTCAAAGCTTTTCCCGGAGACACCACGGAAGTCACGAATACGTGGCATCGCGATGGTGATCAGACGGTCGAGGAATTCATACATGCGGTCGCCGCGCAGGGTCACTTTCGTGCCCAGTGGCATTTCTTCACGCACGCGGAAACCCGCGATGGACTTCTTCGCTTTGGTGACAACAGCTTTCTGGCCGGCAATCGCTGTCAGGTCTTCCTGAGCAGATTTGGCTTTCTTGCTGTCACGAACGGCTTCTGCGCCACATCCGATGTTCAGAACAATCTTGTCCAAACGTGGGATCTGCATGTCGTTCTTGTAACCGAACTCTTCCTTCATCGCTGCGCGGATCTTGTCCTTGTACTCAGCTTTGAGGCGGGGTGTGTAATTTGCTGTATCAAGCATCGATCACGTCTCCCGTGGTTTTTGCGAAGCGCACTTTCTTGTCGCCTTCCATGCGGAAGCCAACGCGTGTTGCTTTGCCGTTTGCATCGAGAAGAGCCAGGTTGCTCAGCTGGATTGGCATCGCTTTCGGGATGCGGCCACCTTGAGACGTTTGGCTCTGGCGTGTTGCGCGGATGGCGATGTTGATACCATCTACAACTGCTTTGCCGGACTTAGGATCAACAGAGTTAATTGTACCCTCTTTACCCTTGTCTTTGCCAGCAAGCACGACGACCTTGTCGCCCTTTTTCAACTTAGCAGCCATATCACAGCACCTCCGGCGCGAGCGAGATGATTTTCATGAAGTTCTTTGCACGCAATTCACGAACAACTGGTCCAAAGATACGTGTACCTACTGGCTCATTGTTGTTGTTCAAGATTACCGCGGCATTGCGATCAAAACGGATCACTGTGCCATCTTCACGGAAAACTTCTTTGGCGGTACGTACGACGACGGCTTTACGCACGTCACCTTTCTTTACGCGACCGCGCGGGATGGCTTCCTTAACGGATACGACGATAATGTCTCCAACGGAGGCATAACGACGTTTGGAACCACCCAGAACCTTGATGCACTGAACACGGCGAGCGCCGCTGTTGTCAGCTACATCCAGATTTGTCTGCATCTGGATCATTTGGTTTCTCCGGACCTATGGGGCGGCGATGCGTGCCAGTCTCCCCAGGGTTTCACTTCCTAAGAAGCGCCGGAAGCTTGATTTAAGCTTCCAACACTTCCCAGCGCTTTGTCTTCGAGCGAGGCGCGCATTCGATAATCCGAACTTTGTCACCAACCTTGAAGGCATTCTGTTCATCGTGCGCCCGGTACTTCTTGGACTTACGAATGGTTTTCTTAAGAACCGGGTGCGTAAAGCGGCGCTCTACGGATACGGTAATTGTTTGTGCGTTTGCGTCAGAAGTTACGACGCCGTTAAGAATACGCTTAGGCATATCGAGACTTCCTTATTCTGCCGCAGCTGCGGCTGCTTTTTCGTTGAGCACTGTGTTCACACGTGCCACATCGCGCTTTACACCGCGCATACGTGCTGTGGACTCCAGCGCGCCTGTTGCTTGCTGAAAGCGCAAGTTGAAGGCTTCTTTCTTGAGATTTGCCAGCTCTTCACGGAGCTGATCGGGCGTTTTATCCCGCAGTTCGTTGGCGTTCATAGCCTATTCCTTTTTCAACATCACGAGGTTGCCGCTATTGCGTGACAAACGAATCCCGTGGAGGTCACTAGAGTTTGTGCGTTTAGAGGCTCTCCTATAACAGCGCAACCCCCTTTTATGTAAGGTGCGTGATATCACGCACCCACCCTTCACCCAAAGCACTGGACTCAGAAACCACACTCATAGAAAACTCCAAGGACCACCCGTTCAACAGGACCCAGCTTATGAAACCCATTGCGATACTCACCTGCGGAGCCATCCTACTTGCAGGATGTAACAGTGACACCATCACAGGAAGTCCCGCTGAGAACGAACTCAACGGACTTTCATATGATTTTCGCAACCAGGGCGGCTTTATCGGGGTGCCAGAAACGCTTCAGACAGATATGCCGATGCAAGGCACTGCCGCCTACGCTGGTGTTCTACGCGGTAATGTGAACGCGGGCTACCAAAGCGGTACTGCAGCAATGGACGTCAATTTTCTGCGATCCACCCTTAACGTACGAGGCATTGTCGATTTCCAAGGTGAGGGAGGGATCGGCGTTGTCACATTCAATGAGGATGCCGTCATCACAGGCAATAGGTTTGAAAATCCAATCGATCCGCAAACCGAAGAAGTCGGCACCATGATCAGCGGCAAATTCTACGGAGCGGATGCCGCAATGGCCGCAGGCAGTGTCGGCGTCCCCCTCACCGGCGGTGAGTATTTTTCTGGCACGTTTATTACACAGAAACGGTGACGTATTACGGCGCTGCCTTGTAAGAACATCGAAAGAATAAACAATCTCGGGCATTGCGCCCCATTGTTCACACATCCTGAACAACGCGAAGACGCTTCCAGAAGCACAGCCAAAAAGAACGCTCATTTCGTGGATTCCTGCCTTGTTTCATTGACCCCTGTTTTCCAAAGCCGCATTCTTGGCACAAAGAAAACTAGGGGAGTTTGCATATGTTGATCATCGCTTTAATGGCCGCTTTAACGCTCGGCACAGTGCTTGGCGCTTTCGGCAACATGGCAGACACCTCAGAGGATGAGCCAAGCACGCCCGAGGACACAGGCATGGACCCTGATCCGGTTGCCCCACTGCCTGAGCCAGAAAGCGAAGTCGCAGACGAAGCAGTCGACCCTGTTGATCCTGTTGATCCTGTCGAGGACGCGCCTGTTGGCTTGACCCTAAGTTATAACGGCGATGCGACGATACTGGGCGGCGCAGGTGATGATACGCTTTTGGGTGATCCTACGGATGGCAGCGAAGAGGTTGCTGGCACCACGCAGATTGATCTGGGCGCAGGCAATGATCTGGCCGAAGTCAGTCTTGACGCGCTTGTCGCAAATGGCGGCGAAGGCAATGATACACTCAGCGCGCTTGCTGGCAATGCCACGTTGAATGGTGGTGCGGGGGATGATGTGCTCTCTGGCAACCGCGAAGGCCTGCTTGAGGGAAATGAAGGCAACGACACAATCACGGTCGAGCTCGACTTTCCTTTTGATGGCGAAACCACAGTTCTTGCCGGTGACGGCGATGATCTGATCAATATCGAAGCCGGACTTCGCGCAGATAACACTGGTGGTGAATTCGTGCGCGCCTCTGGCGGATCTGGTGCGGATACGTTCAACCTTGAGCTGGAAGTCGAGGACGATTTACTGGTGGTAGACGGCCCAGTGAGTGGCTCATCAACCGCCGGCATTCGCATTCTGGACTTTGACGCTGCCGAAGACGTGCTTCAAATCGAGTTGACCCGCCCCGATGGCGCAGATGCGCGCGCACCAAGTGATGTGACATTCACGCGCGAAGCTGGCGAGGCCGAGCTTGGGCCCTTTACGCGGATCACTTTGGTGTTTGACGGCTCTGACACTGTGATGCCATTTGAAACCACCTTTGATGTGCACGGCGATGACACTTTGACAATCGACAACATCGTATTTGTTGAGCCCGCAGCGGATATGAGCGGTGATGATACGATGGCTGCGGCGACATAGACAGTCTGGCTTAGACGAGCGTCTGGCATTTAGTAGCGGTTACGTAACACTGCCGTGCGCTGGCAAGCATGGCAGGTGTATCCCCTCACGCAGCGTTAAGTAGCTACAAAAGCGTTTGCCGCGAAAGAGGCGCTGGGTGCAATCCAATAATATTCGCGAAACTCAACACAGCCGCCAGCAAGATCCAAATGGCGCAAACGCACAGATCTTGAGGATGCTGCTTTTCTTCCTTGGAAAAACCCATAAAAAGGCCAAATGACTTCGCTTTCAAATCTTTCCCTTGAGCGGCTCGATCTGAATGAAACGGCGCGCCCTTCTATGCCACCGCTGGACGGTGTTGGCGCACCCGAGCGTCGCAAAGGGCGGCATTTGGCGGCAATTCATCGGCACTACTTATCCGAAGTGAATCAAATTGCTACCGTCTTAGAACGCATAAAAGCAGGTGACCGCCCGCCCGAAGAACTTGCTCAGATCGTACTTGCCAGTGATATGCGTAAAAATTTTGAGGTCGCGGGCACACTGTGTGGCCATCAATGTCGCGTGTTGACGATGCACCATGATATCGAAGAGCATTCGCTCTTCCCAAAACTCGCGGCGCAGGGCAACGCTGCTTTGACCAAAGTCGTCGATAAACTGCGCGCAGAGCACTTGGTGATCCATGAGCTACTGAAACGCTTAGGTGACGCCGCCGGCGCGCTTGCTGCAACGCCTGATGCGGAGAGCTTCGAGACGGCCTTCGCGGTGTTTTTCAATTTGCGTAGTTCGATAATATCGCACTTTGGGTATGAAGAGAAAGAGCTGGAAGAGGCGATTGGGCTTTATCTTGAAGGGCTGTGACACCGACGCGTAAGGTGCGTGGTCTCACGCACCCTACTCCCAAGCGTAGTTAAAGCTTACCGACACGCGCTCTTCCTCGGCCATGTTCATCGGCACTTCATGGCGCAGCCAGCTTTCCCACAAAAGCACATCGCCCACCTGCGGTTTCACATAGACAAAGGTCTTCAGCTCGCGGCGCGCCTCTTTCAAACGCACAGGCGCCGCCATCATCATCTGACTGCGTGGGTCTTCGAATTTGATCGCGCTGGCATCTTTGGGCATGGACACATAAGTCGTGCCGCTGATCACCGAATGGGGATGAATATGCGAGGTGTGAATGCCGCCCTCTGGCAGAATGTTGATCCAGATATCCTCAAGCTTTAGCGCGCGCCCATCCAAATCAAACTGCGCGTCCTCGACAAAAGCGGCCACATGCGCATCAAGCGCTTTGACCACATCCGCAAAAATCGGGAAGCGCCATGGCAGATCGCTGAGCGATGCATAAGAGGTGTAGCCCGGAAAATCATTGTCCTCGCACCACTGCTGGCCCGCCTCATCATCGCTGGCGATTGCAAAACACGACGCTTCCAGCTCATCTGCGCTGATCGCGCCATGATCGGACAAGGACGCTTGGTATAGGCGGGTCACAAAGAGGGATTCTATGGTGCTCATACGCTCTGTTTATCCGCTACGCGGCCAGGACACCAGCGGCGCGCAGCGCAGATATTTCGGGGCTGTCCGGCGCATACCAGCGCGCGCGAAACAGCCAATTGAGCGATCCGAACTGCGTATCATGCACAAAATGCGGGCTGACAAATTCACGCACGACATCGCCCTCAGGTGTCACTTCAAAAATGCAGCCTTTGTTGCCCTCGCAGATCAACGTATTGCCAGAGGGCAACCGCTGCACGCCGCCCATATGAGGCGAATAGAACGACGTCATATCGTCGCGCGCGACATAGCGCCAGACCACCTCTTTGCTGTCGCGCCCGATCTCCCAAATCTGGCTATGGCTTAGGTCAGAGCCATAAAGCCCATTGGCAAAAACCAGCACATTGCCGTTTGCCAGCACCTGCGCGTCATGTTGCCCACCAAGCGCATCGTCCTGAAATTCCCAAATCACTGCATCGGTGCGGGGATCAATCATGAACAGAAGGTTCAAGTTCTTGCAGCTGATCAGGTAATTGCCGTCCGTCATCGGAAAAACCGTGTTCGTGTGACCATAGCTCCACCGATTGGCGTTGGGATGCAGCTGATACTTATCTTGATCAAGCTTCGCGAAGCTCCATGACCAGACAGTTTCGCCCTGCTCGTTCACCTGTTTGATCTCTTCGCCAAAGGGGCCGAATTCGGTCTCCGACCCTGCAACGCCGCCCTTTACCTTTGCGCGCTCAGCCGCGTTGAGATCGGTGAAAGCCGCATAAATGGCACCGTCCTTCAGACGCCGCGCATCGTGATGTTGGTAAGGATCGTCGTGTGACCAAAGCAAGGCCCCATCAGGCGCATAGTGGCGCATGCGTCCGCTCACGGTAAGCGCGACACCTTTGCGATTCTCGCAGCGCTCATTGGCAAACATTGTACCATCCGGCAGCAAATAGGCCCAATTGGTCATGCCTCCGCTTGTGCGCCAAGAATGTGCCACCTCTCCAGCAGGATCGAGCAAGAAAACTTGATCCCCTTCTACGGGATTGATCAAAAGATAGCCCGGCGTTGCACGCGCGCGGTCCTCAAAAAGCAAGCCTGTGTGCGTGATGCGCATAATGCCTCGACTTCAAATGTTTGTGCTGATCTGGACCTTAACGGCGCGATCCAATGTTTCTCAAGACTTATGTAATACCAGCAAAACACTTCGATTGTCTTTGCTCTGGTCACGACCCAAAATTTCAAGCATCTTCAAGAGCAAGATTCTAGGGGACTCACTCGATGATAAAAAGACATGTTTTCTTGCTTGCCGCTGTGCCGTTCGTCGCTGCGTGCCAAGACATGAGCGGTGCAAGCACAGGTGGGCCAAGCCCTTTCATCTCGGATGTACCCGAGAGCATTTTAGAGATCGCAGCCGAAGGCCAAAACCTTGATGCGCTGCTGATTGATCCCGTTGATGGCTGCTACACATACCAACATGTTGGTCCTGTCGAAAACACCATGCTGCCGCTGCGCGCGCGAAATGGTCGCCCGATTTGCACGCGCGTTGACGCGTAAAAAAGTGCCTCAATACAAAGCTCTGAATTGAAAAAACCCTTCGGGTGTCCGAAGGGTTTTCTTTAAGTTTGGCAAAGCTTGGCAGGTTAACTCGATGCTGTAATACTGTCTTCCGCCGGATGCAAATGCGCGCTGACACCTGTGTTCACGTTCTCATACAGACCGTTGATATGCGCCATGATCATACGCACGCAGCCTGAACTTGCACGCCCCCCGATCGAGCGCGGGCTAGGCGATCCGTGGATGCGCAAGTAGGTGTCGCGATTGCCATCAAACAGATAAAGCGCGCGCGAACCAAGCGGATTTGAGGGGCCTGCGTTCATGCCCTCTTCATGCTGTTTATAAAGATCAGGATCGCGTTCAATCATTGCGGCTGTAGGCGTCCAAGTGGGCCATTTGGTTTTGCGTTTGATCGTGTAAACGCCGGGCTCATAAAGATTGCCACGGGCAATCGCCACGCCGTAGCGCATGGCCGTGCCCCCCTCTTCGATGTGATACAAATAGCGTGCAACCGCATCCACATGAATGTCGCCCACGCGCAGGCCAGCATTTGCTTGCACACGCTGCGGCAAGAAGCGGCGGTGGACACCCCAAGGGTTCGAGGTCGCCGGATCATAATCCGCCGGTGTAACTCGCGCATCCCAAGCGTTCCAATTGGATTTATCGGACGTCGGGCGCGCGCTGGCTAGGGTGGCCGTGATCGGCTGGGAAAACAACGCAGCGGTGCTGGCAATGGTAAAATGACGGCGGGTGAGCATGGCAGTGCACTCCTGTAACGCAGACTTTGGTTTTGTCTTTGGTTAAACCATATCAGCTTGAGTTCCTAGGACCAGTCACAGCCCCGTGAGCAAAACCTTGCTCTATCCCAGCACCCACCGCGCGGCAAAAACGCAACCAAAGAGCACGGGTTGATGGATCAGATAGATCGACAGGGTGTGTTGACCGGGCCATGACAATACCCGCGCAGCGCGCGTGCTCGACGAAATGACTTGAGCAAGTCTGTCCCAAGCATTGATCCGGCTGACACTCTGCGCCGCGCTCATGCCAAGCAGGAACGCGCCAAACCACGGCACAAGCGGGACATAATCCACCATGGGCGGCAGGGCCTCTTGCGTTTGAGCAAGCCAAAGCCACTGCGCGCTTGGCAAAAGCGGCCAAAGACCCACATGCGGATAGATCAGCAGCGCTGCGCCGATAGCGCCGCTTAGCCAAAAAGGCATGCGCAGGAAAACAAGGCCCAACAGACTGGCCACAAACATATGGTGCAAAATGCCAAAGCGCACAAAAGCGCTGCCCATAGCGATATAGGTGCCAATCGTGACAGCCAGCGCCCCTGCCCCGATCATCAAAAGGCGGCGCATATATTTGCGCGGCGCGATGGGGCCGCTTAGAGTAGCCAGCACAAGGCTAAATCCAGAGAGCCACAAAAAGCTGCCTGCAATGCCTTGCGCGAACAAGCGCCACTCTAGGCTCGCCATGGTGCCGCGCGGCGCGAAGCCAAAAAGTTCGAGATCATAGGTAAAATGAAAAATCACCATAGCCGCAATCGCGATGGTACGGGCGATATCGATGATAGCAAATCGCTGAGGCTGGATCATACAGCGCCCTTTCGCAGGCATGTGGTGGACTTGCCTCTACCGATAGCAACGATTGCGCCACGCGCCTAGAGAGCGCCGCGCTTGAAAAAGAGCGCGATCGAATTTTCTAGAAAATTCGCGCCCCCTTTCGCAAAGATAGCTCTGCTGCTGAAAACAAAACCCCCGCTGATTGCTCAGCGGGGGCCGGTCGTGCCATGCGCATAACAAGCGCTACTCGCGTGTAAACCAAATTGCCCGTGGCGCAGCGCCAACAAAAAGCTCGTAATACGTCGCATCAAAGCCTGATGTGGGGATGTAGAACTTGATCTGCGATTCAAGTTTGGGATGCCATTCAGCACCAGCCGTCACATCGCGCGCATGCTTATAGTATTCATTATGCGTCTGCGCCCCAACCGCAGGTGTTGCTTGCTTAATGGTCTGTGTCCAAGCGGGCCCCCAAAACGTGCCACTTGAGTGCGCCGATTGCATACGCACCGCAGAGCGTAATTTCACATCAGCCCAAATATCAAGCAAAGGGGGTTTGTTGAAATCGACCCAATAGATTACCGCCCCATTTGAGGGCACATCCGCGTTGATCGCGCCCGGCCTCAAATCGGGGTGCAGATAGCCGGACAGATCCAGATGCGTGTGCATCGTGACTTTTCCTGCATCCGCGAAAATCACCGGTGCAATACGCGCCACCTCGTCATTATACTCGCCTGAATCATAGCGCGGCGTTATATCAAAGGCAGATTTGCTCGCATATTTGACTGTGCCGCTGACAAAGCGCGTTAGGGTCGGCTGATCTTTGGTTCCGCCTGCGCGATAAGAGGAATCCGAGTAGCCCACATCCCACGCTTCGCGCATCATCGCATAGGCACCGCCCGCGCGCTCAATGGCCAGAAAGCTCCCGAAATCTGCACGCGCAGACGCAGGTGTTTCCGCCGTGGCGCGCGTGCCCGTACGCAAATCAATCTCGCGCACTTTGATCGCGCCTGTGGTCCATGGAAACGCTGTGTCCAGAGTATACTCACCTGCACTTAGCTCTGGCATGACAATGTCGTAGGTTTTCCAGTCTCGTGTGAAATAAACCGTCCGATAGGCGCGCGCGTTTGCGCTTTTGGTCCACCAATCGAAAGAGGTGCCCGCGCGCACAGTTCT
>CAYQZI010000082.1:0-1387 GCA_964421835.1 uncultured Planktotalea sp. | reverse complement strand
GTTGAAGATCGCGAGTTGGTCCGATCTGTGCCCCTGAGCCACAAGGCGAAACTCGGCCGAGCTGAAAGGCAAAGCGTTGCAATCGGTCATGCTTTGCGGGCGCGTGCAATCAGCCTCTAAAAGCGAAGCGGCCCAAGCGTACATGATTTCCCCGCGTGCTTGATCAAGCAAAACGCGCGCCATGATGGATTGCATCAGCAGATAAGATTGCTCCAGATCGGTGGTGCGCGAGACTGGAACGGTGGCGAGGATCTTATTGAAATGCTGCTCTATCAAGGAGGCATCAGAGGTCAGGCTTGAGCCAATAAGCGCTTGGTTCAACTGGCTTACGCGCTGATGGACGGCTTGTTTGGTGATGATTTCATGCGCCATGGCGAGGTTCCGCTCGGGGCTGAAACTACGCTCACCATTGATGAAGCGGGTGAACAAGTCGCGCCAGAGACCGTTGATGGCATTGCGCTGAAGGTCCGCAGAGGTCTCTTTTGGAATGATGTCCAAACGTAGCGCAATCAAATTGAGCGCTTCTTTCAAGTCCTCTTGGCCAGCTTGCAAATCATCCATGCGTGTCGAGAGCTTGGCGATAGCATCTTTGATATCGTCCAGCCCTTGCCGCACATCGCGTTCAAACTCTGCCTTGCCCTTGTCGAGCGCCGACTGCACGGCCCAGCACATAAGGCTTCCGACTTTGTCATTTGGATCCGGCGATTTGCCGTCTTTGCAATTTGCATCATAGGCGGCCCCCGCGATCGCTTTGATCGCGAGAATGCCCCCTTGCTTGGCCGCTTCAATCAAGAACTCTTCTTGCGCTTGTGCGGCGTTGGGAGGTGCGAAAAGGGTGAGCGACACAACAAGAGAGGCGGCGATGGTTTTTAGATTTGCGAGCATAATTACTCCGATCAATTCGATTTATTGAAAACAGTCGATACATTTAAATATGTTCACAGGCCGTTGAAGTGCCGAGCAGATACCAAAAAATGAAATCTTTAAGAGTTGTATAATGGACGCGATCAAACACCTATTCTTCGCGTTTGGCAACCTAAAGTTGAGCCGGCTCTCCTGCGTCTATCGACCGGAGACCTCTAGCGGCCAGAAACGCGAAAAGCCCCTGCTGATCTCTCAGCAGGGGCTTTCCTGTTTTCGAGCGGGCGCGAATTTTCTAGAAAATTCGGATCACCGCATATGTAAGGACGCTACCAGTCTTCGCGAACCACGATGCGTGTCTTTACTGACAGCTTCATAGCCGCAAGGCGCAATGCCTCGCGTGCGATGTCGTCGTTGACGCCATCGATCTCGAACATGATCCGGCCCGGCTTTACTTTCGCCGCCCAGAATTCAACAGAACCCTTACCTTTACCCATACGGACTTCGGTTGGCTTTTTCGTAACAG
>CAYQZI010000081.1:10904-13263 GCA_964421835.1 uncultured Planktotalea sp. | reverse complement strand
GCGACATTGCCCACCGTCTCCATAAAGCCGGGCCAATTTGTGCCAAATTGAAAGGACATTGTGATGCCAGAAACGACGCCCATCGCGAATGAAAGCGCAAAGACCTTCACCCAGAACATATAGGCGTCCATCCATTTGCGATCCCCCGTCAGGCTGAAACGCACTTTGAAGAACAGCAAAATCCAGCCCAGCGCGATTGTGATCGTTGGGAAAAGGATGTGAAATGAGATGTTTGCACCAAATTGGATGCGCGATAGCAAAAGCGTGTCCATCACGGTTACTCCGTATTCAAAACCAAGTTCCTAATCTTAGCATTTAGGTAGGGTGAAATTCCGGCGCACAATGTCTCTGCGACAATCTGCGCGCGGGTTTTGCTTTCTTTAAGCGCGGCATCTTAGGCAAAGATGAAAGCACGCATTTTTTCGGTTTTCACTGTGAGATTTCACAAATGACGCAGGATCAGCGCCTTTAAATCAAGCTGCGCGCCAAGGCGGTTGGCCAGCAAAAACATTCCGCCGAATTTGCGTTGAACCAATAGAACATCGATGGGCAAAGGCGGCGGAAGAAATCCATCCTGTGCAAGCGTCATCCCCGCGTCTTGCAACGCACTTTGAAGTGCATCGTCGCTGAAATCATATCCATCCGGGGCGCAAATTGCCGCAAAGACAAGCTGCACCATCGCGAGAATTTGCTCTTGATGGCGCGCTTGCGATTCGGGCGTGAGAAATCCGATCGCCGTCAAAGCTGTGCTTAAGGCTGCGCGATCCTCTGCCAAACCCGCTTGGAGTACATCGCGGTAGCGCGCGGCAACGCTTGGGTCGATCCCTTGCGCCGCGCCGAAATCCAGCAGCACGATTTTCTGCGTCGCGGGATCAAAGAGGAAATTCGCGAAATTTGGATCCGTTTGCATCACGCCGAACGTAAACAGCTCTTGCAACGTGAGCTCGATGAGCTGTGCAGCAATCGCATTGCGGGTCTGCTGCGGCAAATCTGTGCTCTGCTCGATTGCACTGCCTTTTACAAAACTCATGCAAAGAACCTGCGGCGTGCTCCATTCATCGATCAATTCGGGCAACGTGAAATTTGGGTGATCTCTTAGCAACGCGTTGAATTGTTTCAGGCTTTCACCCTCGCGCAGGTAATCCGTTTCTTGATGTAACTGCACGCGCGCCTCTTCCAGATAGGGTGCAAGCGCAAAGCCTTTGGGCATCAAACCTGACATTTTGATCAGGGTGCCCACGTTGGCCACGTCGCTGTCGATGCTCTTGGCCACGCCCGGATATTGCACCTTGATCGCCACCTCGCGCCCGTCTTTCAACACCGCGCGATGCACCTGTCCGATAGAGGCGGCAGCGATAGGGCGCACATCAAAACTCTTGAAATGCTTCAGCCAGCCTGCGCCCCACTCTGTATTCAGCACGTCTTTCAACTGCGCGGCGGGCATGAAATGCGCGTCATTGCGCAGACGCGCCATGATGTGCGACAACTCGGGCGGCAGCACATCGCCCGTGTCCATCGACACGAGCTGGCCAATTTTCATCGCTGCGCCGCGCATTTGGGCAAGTTGCTCAGTGACGCGCGAGATATTCTTGGGCGTGAGCAACAAATCCCGCATTGAGGGTCGCTTGGCTTGCACCAACTGCGACAAACCACCCAGCGCGACATTGCCCGCCACGCCAGCGGTCATAGCGCCAAACCCGCCGAGGCGTGCGATGCGCTTTTCAGGAATGCGTCGCGCGCGGGACAGGCTTGGCTCTTTGCTCATCCCTTGGAGGTAGGCCCGAAGCCGGATTTTGCAACGCTAAAAGCCCGCGATCTGGCGCAAACAACGGCGCAAGACCGCTTGATCCGCCTCGGAAATCTGCCCGATCATATGCGCATCAAAGCGCGCCGCTGCGCCGCTGAGATCAGCATAGGCCGCATTGCCCGCGCGGGTCAGGGTCAATTCTTCGTGCCTGCGATCGCTCTTGTGTTCGGTGCGGGTCAAAAAACGCTTGGCCTCTAGTGCCGCAACACTGCGCGACACCTTGGTTTTATGAATACGCGCCCGCGTGCACACATCCGTCGCCGTCATCGCGCCATAGCGCCCAAGATGGAACAGCACGCGCCATTCCGTGCGCAGCATTCCGTAGCGATCCTTGTAGTATTTCTGAAACCCAAGGCTCGACGCATCTGCCGCTTGGTTCAGTAAATAGGGCAGAAAGTCCTGCAAATCGAAAGCGTCTTTTTGGCTCATCGCGTGAAATTAGCCGTTGTTAGTTACAAAAACAACTAATATTTCTGCGCGAAACGGCTGCACTTATATTGCCACGGGGAGGGCCAAAATGGTCGCGGTAAGATACGAAACGGCATTCAAGCT
>CAYQZI010000081.1:7747-10804 GCA_964421835.1 uncultured Planktotalea sp. | reverse complement strand
CGCGATGGTCGACAAAGGCGTTGTGTGGAATGTGGGCAAGGTGTTTCACGGCGAGGGCAATCTGTTCAAGTTCGATCTGCTCCCTGAAAGCGGTCACCGCAATCCGGCCTTTATCAACTTGCAGCAACCCTATTTCGAGCGGTTCTTGGTCGATGAAATCCGCAACGCGCAAAGCGCTGGTGCCCCGATCGAAATTCGCGGGCGCAACAGCGTCACCGGGATGCGCCAAGCCAGCGATCACACGATGTTAGACATCAACACGCCCGATGGCCCCTACCAGCTAGAGGCAGAGTATATCATCGCCTGCGACGGCGCGCGCTCTAGCATTCGCGATATGATGGGGCTGTCCTTCGATGGGCGCGTGTTCGAAGATAACTTCCTGATCGCAGACGTAAAAATGAAGGCGGACTTCCCAACAGAGCGTTGGTTCTGGTTCGAGCCCCCCTTCAAAGACAGCGGACAATCGGCGCTGCTGCACAAGCAACCCGATGATATCTGGCGCATCGATTTTCAGCTTGGCTGGGACATTGACCGCGATAAAGAACTCGACCCCAACCGCATTCGCACACGCGTTGATGCGATGCTCTCCAGCCAGACTGGCACGGTGCCCGAGTATGAATTGCACTGGACCTCGATCTACACATTCCAATGTCGCCGTATGGAAAAGTTTCGCCATGGCTCTGTGATTTTTGCAGGCGATAGCGCGCATCAGGTGTCGCCTTTCGGGGCGCGCGGCGCAAATTCGGGTGTGCAGGATGCAGAGAACCTCGCGTGGAAACTAGACCTTGTTTTGAAGGGGCTGGCAGAGGACAGCCTGCTCGACACATACGCGAGCGAGCGCGAGTTTGGCGCCGATGAGAACATCCTAAACTCTTCGCGCGCCACGGATTTCATGACGCCCAAAACCAAGATGTCCCAGACGTTTCGAAACGCAGTGCTTGACCTTGCAGGCCGTCACGCTTTTGCGCGCCCATTGGTGAATTCTGGCCGCTTGTCCGTGCCCTGCACCTATGAGGGGTTTGATCTGTTTGGCCCTGATGCGCTTGAGGGTCCTGCCGTCTCTCGCCCCGGTGCCACTTGCCCCGATGCGCCTGTAAAGGACGGCTTTCTGCTTGATCTGCTGGACGGTGGCTTTTATCTATTGTGCCTTGGCGCAGCGTCTGCGTCAGACGTCACAACCTGCGGGATCACGGCGCAGGCGCTTCACATCAAAGAGCCCTCAGCCGAGCTGCGCGCGCGCTATCTGGGCACGCAAAACGCAGGGATCTACCTTATTCGCCCCGATCAACATGTGGTCGCCCGCTGGGCCAACTTTGATGAACCCGCTGTGATCGCGGCCCTCGCAAACGCAATCGGAAAGGGCGCATCATGCCGTTGAACACAGAACCAAACATCCCCGACCCCGATGGCTTTTATGACGAGCTTTTACGCGCGCACGAAGGGCTAAGCGATGACGAAAGCGAAGCGTTTAATGCCCGTTTGATCCTGACCCTGTGCAATCACATTGGCGATCGCGATATCCTGCGCGCCGCATTGGAGGCCGCGAAATGAGCGAGACCGTTTTATGGGATTACCCCAAATCCTCTGCCAGCTACCGCTTGCGCATCGCGCTGAACCTCGCGGGTGAAGCCTATCGCATCGAAACCGTTGATCTGCTCAGCGGTGCGCATCGCGCGCGCGAGCATCTTGCGCGCAATCCGCAAGGGTTGGTGCCCGTGCTCGACATCGATGGCACCCGCCTGACGCAGTCCTTGGCGATCCTTGAGTACCTAAGCACCACCCGCAATCTGGCGCTTTTGCCCGACGATCCAGCGCAACGCGCGAAAGTCACAGCGCTGGCGCACTCTATTGCCGTTGATCTGCATCCAGTGTGCAACCTATCTGTTATGCGTCATGCCACGGGCGGCGCGGAACCTGCGCGCACCGAGTGGATGCAACACTTCATTCGCCCGGGGCTTGTGGCGTTTGAAGCGCTGCTCGCCGATTTCAAGCAAACGCGCTACGCGATTGGACATGCCCCCAGCCTCGCGGATATCTGTCTGCTCCCGCAGCTTTACAACGCCAATCGTTGGGGCGTGGAGTACGGCGACCTGCCGCGCATCAATGCGGTAGAGCAAGCCTGCGCTGCGCATCCTGCCTTTCAAGCGGCGCACCCTGACAAGGTCTAAGCGCGCTGTTTGTCAGCCATCGCATCAAGCGTTGCCTCAAATTCGGGCGGTGCAATCCCTTCGCTCAATGCCCGCAAAAAGAATGCCTGCTGGGTTTCCGGCGCAAGGCCGCCCACGGGTGGATCGCTATCAAGGTTGGTTGGGAAGGAATACCCCTCTGCCGTGGCAGCAATCGCCGCGCTGAGTTCAGACGGCGAAAGCTTAGCGTCAGCTGCAAAGGGGTAGAGCAATTTGCACATCTTGCGCCGATCAATCGCCTCTAGAGCGCGCCCAAAGGCGGACGAAACTTGCAACAAATTGGCAAAGCGGTGAATGCCTGCGCTGCTGTTCGCCCCCGCCGCATGGAAAATCGCCGGATTGAAGAACAACGCATCGCCCTTATTCAACGCAAGCTGAACGTGGCGTGCCTCAAACACCTCGCGAAACGCCTCGAGCCGCCAAGCGGTATAACCGGGGCGATAGGCTTGCGAGAACGGCAATAGCTTCGTCGGCCCGCTTTCAATCGGCATATCGCAATGGGCAATTGCGCCTTGCAACGTCAAAAGGGGCGAGAGGTCGTGCACATGCGCCGGATAGTCAGCTGCAATATCCGCTGTTTGAAACCCCAAGTGGTAATCGCGGTGCGCCTGCTGCGCTGCGCCGCCCGGATACACCAGATTGACCTGCGCAGTCATTTGATAGTTCGGACCCAGCCACGCCTCGCTTGCCGCAGCGATGGATGTGTTGGCAAAGTAGCGCAGAAAGAC
This sequence comes from uncultured Planktotalea sp., assembly GCA_964421835.1. Lineage (GTDB taxonomy): Bacteria > Pseudomonadota > Alphaproteobacteria > Rhodobacterales > Rhodobacteraceae > Planktotalea. The sequence continues at coordinate 7,890 of CAYQZI010000081.1, read as the reverse complement.
CTCTGGATTGACCTCGCAGAGCTTCTGCAAGGAATTCCACACGCGATCATTCGAGCCAGCGGCCGCAAAGTGATCACTGCCGCCACCAGCGCTGTGCTTCTCGTCCGCGATGATCTGCTCGTAAATCGCGCTCGCTTCGTCCA
>CAYQZI010000081.1:1184-7647 GCA_964421835.1 uncultured Planktotalea sp. | reverse complement strand
TCGAAATAGCCCGTCTCAGAATTCATGTGCGATCCCTTCATTGCCGCTAGCGCAGTCTAAAAAGGAAGGTGATCCCTTGCCAAGTCTTACCGCGCGCAATTACTGTTTCGAGGCGAGATAATTCGCACGCAGCCTGCGCTTTTTTCGACAAGGAGCCTCAAATGACGCAGTGGGTTACACTCGATTGCAACGGTGCCCCGCATTGTCGTCATGAAAACGGGTTTGCCTGTTATAACGGGAAATTCTATCTCTTTGGCGGTCGACGCATTCAGCCTGTGGATATCTTTGATCCTAAGACAAACACATGGACCCATGGCGCGCCGCCGCCAAAGGAAATTCATCATTTTCAACCGGTTATTGTCGGCTCGCAGATTTGGCTGCTGGGCACAATGACCGGTGTGTTCCCACGCGAAACGCCGCTGGAAACGGTGTTTATTTACGAGCCGGACGCAGATCGCTGGCTTGAGGGCCCTGAAATTCCAAAGGCGCGCAGGCGCGGCGCATCGGGCTGTGCTCTGCACAGCGATGGCTGGATCTATGTTGTTGGCGGTATCGTCGATGGGCATCACGCGGATACCCAAGCGTGGTTTGATCGCATCAACCCCAAAACAGGGGAATGGCAAATTCTGCCCGACGCCCCAAACAAGCGCGATCATGCGCCCTGCGCTATTGTCGATGACAAGCTCTATTTCTTTGGTGGGCGTGAAACTGGGCGGCATAACGGCACAGATTACAACGCGCTGTTTTTCGCCACGATTGGCGATGTGGATGTGTTTGATTTCGCGGCTCAAACTTGGTCCGTCCATAGCAAACCCCTACCGATAGAAACCGCCGCTGGCGGCACAGGTGTGCTTGGCGGCAAAATCCACTACGTTGGCGGCGAAGCAGGTCGCATGGAAGCCTTTACAGAGATGCAAATCTTTGATCCAAAGATTGGGGATTGGAGTCTCGGCGCGCCGCTTAATCGCGCTCGGCACGGCACCAATTGCTGCGTGCATGATGGCAAACTTTGGATCGCAGCGGGCAGCGGCGCGCGCGGCGGAGAACCCGAACTCACAAGCATCGAGGTCATTGAAATAGAATGAACACATCCAACAACAGCGCCTTGGCGATCACCGACATAAAGGCACAAATCTTCAATGTTCCTTTGGCCGAAGTGCTCACTGATGCGAAACACGGCGATCACACGCATTTCGAGCTTGTGACCGTCACCCTCCGCCTAAGCGATGGATCAGAGGGCACGGGCTACACCTACACGGGCGGCAAAGGCGGGCGCGCGATCTTGGCGATGATCGAGCATGATCTCGCCCCCTTCCTAATGGGCCAAGATGGCACGGCGGTCGAAGCGCTTTACGAGGCGATGCAGTGGCATGTGCACTATGTGGCGCGCGGCGGCATCGCCTCTTTCGCGATTTCGGCTGTGGATATTGCGCTTTGGGATCTGCGCGGCAAACGGTTGAACAAACCGCTGTGGCAAATGGCTGGCGGCGCGGCGAAGTCTTGCGGGGCCTATTGCGGCGGAATTGATCTGAACTTCTCGCTGCCCAAGCTGATCAAACAGACCGAGGGCTATCTTGCGCGCGGCTTTGACGGGGTGAAAATCAAGATCGGCCAGCCTGATTTGGCAGATGACGTTGCACGCATCAAAGCAATCCGCGATGTGATTGGACCTGATATCGCCTTCATGGTGGATGCGAATTATTCCATGAGCGTGCCGCAGGCGATTGAAGCAGCGCGCGCCTTTGAACCCTTTGATCTGCTCTGGTTCGAAGAGCCAACGATCCCTGACAACTACAAAGGTTACGGTGAAATCGCGCTCGCGACGGGCATGCCTTTGGCCATGGGCGAGAACCTTCACACATTACACGAGTTTGAATATGCTTGCGAGGATGCCGCCCTGTCCTTCATCCAGCCCGATGCCTCCAATTGCGGCGGCATCACTGGCTGGTTGCAGGTTGCTGAGCTTAGCCGCAAACACGGCCTGCCCGCCTGTAGCCACGGCATGCAAGAGCTGCACGTCAGCCTTGTTTCGGCGCAGTCGAACGCGGGGCTGATCGAAGTGCACAGCTTCCCGATTGACGAATACACCACGCGGCCTTTGGTCGTTGAAAACGCCCGCGCCATTGCACCGGATGACGCAGGGAGTGGTGTGACCTTTGATTGGGACAAACTGCGGGCGGCAGATGCGTCAATGACTTAGGCGCAGGCCGCCATAACGCCGCGCAGCTCTGCGAGGCCGCGCATACGCCCGATCAGCGGATAGCCCGGCGTGCTATGCCCGCCAAGATCGCCCAGCAATTCCTGACCATGATCGGGGCGCATCGGGATTTTCCAATCGCTGCGCCCTTCGCTTTGACGGCGCTTTTGCTCAATCATCAAAGCGCGCACTGTTGCGACCAAATCAGTGTCGCCCTCAAGATGCGCCGCCTCAAAGAAATCAGGTTTAGTAGTGTCCGTGCCTTCGATCCGTTTGGTATTGCGCAAATGCGCGAAGTGAATGCGTGCGCCGTGCCGCTTTACAAATGCGGCACCATCAAAGTCACGCGCCACCCCAAGCGAGCCGGTGCACAGCGTCGCGCCATTGGCGGGCAGATCAACCGCATCCATCACCGCTGCATAATCATCGCTCGAGGACATCACCCGCGGCAGACCCAGCAGCGAAAACGGTGGATCATCGGGATGGCAGCATAACCGCACGCCAAGCTTTTCGGCAAGCGGCGCAACTTCGCTCAGGAAATCCACAAGATTACTGCGCAAACGAACGGCATCAATCCCATCGTAAGTCGCCAGCAAGGCGCGCACATCCTCAACGCTCCAGTTATCATTCGCGCCGGGCAATCCTGCGGTGATATTGTTTTGCAACGTGCTCTTCTGAGCATCGCTCATCGCGGCAAAGCGTTCTGCGGCGCGGTCCAACTGAGCCTCTGAGTAATCCGCTTCTGCGCCCGAGCGGGCAAGAATATGCAGATCGAAAACCGCAAAATTGATCAAATCAAACAGCATAGCAGCCCCGCCATGGGCTTGCGGCGCGCGCAAGGTCGTGCGGGTCCAATCAAGGATCGGCATAAAGTTGTAGCAAATGGTTTCAATGCCCTGTTCGGCCAAGGCGCGCAGGCTGGTTTTATAGGCCGCGACATGGCCCTTCATCGCGCTGGTTTGCGTTTTGATCGCCTCGGAGACAGGCAGGCTTTCGACCACATCCCAGTGATAGCCTTGCGCTTTTAGCAGCTCTTGGCGCTCAGAAATGCTCGCCGCATCCCACACCGTTCCCGGGGGGAAATGGTGCAGGGCAGTGACGATCCCCTCTACCCCGACCTGATGCAATTCAGGCAAGGAAATCGGATCATCAGGGCCAAACCAACGCCAGCATTGTTTCATGGTCGCTATCCTTCACGCGCGGGGGATCATTCTTCAGCAAGAGCTCTAAATTGGTCTTTAAGTTGAGCGCGAGAGCGGGCAAGATGCAAGGCGCAAAGCATCGGTTTTGCTTAACAATTTAGCCAAAAGGTTCAGGCATATGACAATGCTGCAAAACGAGAGCGCGCAGTCACTTTATCACGGCATCAAAGATCTGCCCATCGTGTCGCCGCATGGACATTGTGACCCTCTTTGGTTTGCGCAAAACGCGCCCTTTGCCAATCCTGCCGAGCTGTTGGTTGTGCCGGATCACTATGTGTTTCGCATGCTCTATTCCCAAGGCATCTCGCTCGCGGATCTTGGCGTTGGTGCGCCCGGTCGCGGCGCGGATCCGCGCGAGGTGTTTCGCCTGTTTGCGCGCCATTGGCATCTGTTCCTTGGCACGCCTTCGCGCGTTTGGATCAGCTATGTTCTGCAAAACACCCTTGGAATTGCCACGCCCTTGTCCGAGCAAACTGTTGATGCGATCTATGATCAGATCAGCGACAAACTCGCGCAAAGCGATCACCTGCCGCGCGCCCTGTTCGAGCGTTTTAACATCGAGGTTTTGGCAACCACGGATGGCGCGCTCGACGCGCTGGAGCATCATCAAACGATCAAGGACAGTGGCTGGCAAGGACGCGTTATCCCGACCTTCCGCCCCGACGCAGTGCTTGATGCGAGCGATCCGAATTTCGTGGCCAACCTTGCCGCACTTGAGACGCTGACAGGCTTCGATCTGGGGCATTTCGACGGCTACCTCGATGCGCTCAGATCCCGGCGTGCCGCGTTCATTGAAATGGGTGCGACGGCCACAGATCATGCGATTGAGGTCGTGCACACGGAGTGGCTGACCGAGCCCGATGCGCTTTATCAAAAGCTGCGCAGCGGCGCGGGAAACGGTGATGACGCACAGCGCTTTTATGCGCATATGTTGATCGAAATGGCGCAAATGTCGGTTGAGGATGGCCTCACCATGCAGATCCATGGCGGCAGCAAGCGCAACACCAATGCGGCGGTTCTAGATGAATTTGGTCGCGATATGGGCGCAGATATTCCCGTGTGCACCGATTGGGTGCGCGGCCTTGAAGCGCTGCTCAATCGTGTCGGCAACACTGCCGATCTGCGCATCATCCTGTTCACGCTTGATGAAACAACATACGCACGCGAATTGGCTCCGATGGCGGGTCATTGGCCCTGCCTGCGCATCGGTCCCCCTTGGTGGTTTCATGACAGCGCAGAGGGCATTGCGCGCTATTTCGATCAAGTGGTCGAGACTGCGGGCTATCACAATTTGGCTGGCTTTAACGATGACACCCGCGCGTTCCTATCCATTCCTGCGCGCCATGATCTGTGGCGCCAATGCGTCGCGCTGCATTTGTCTCAGCAAGTAGCGAAGGGGCGGTTTGGTCTCAGCGATGCCGAAGCCCTGGCGCAGATGCTCGCGCGTGATCTGGCGAGCGATGTTTACAGATTGGATACATAATGGGACGTATCGTTCACTTTGGACTTGGCAATTTCGCCCGCGCGCATTTGCTGGATTACACCGCGGATGCGGGTGGTTGGGACGTTGTTGGTGTGAGCCTGCGCAGCGCCGCGATCCGCGATGGATTGGCGCGGCAGGGCAATGCGTATGACCTTTGCATTCAAGGCGAAGGCGTCAAACGGATCGACGTTCTAAGCGATGTTCTTGTGGCCCCCGAAAACCCGCAAGCGGTGTTGGACGCGATGGCGCAGGCGGACATCATTTCGGCGACGGTCACGGAAAAGGGCTATCATTTAGGCGCGGATGGCACGCTAAACTTTGACGATCCGTTGATTGCACAAGAGCTGGCGACAGGCGCACCGCAAAGCTTGATCGGATATCTCGCGCATCATCTTGCCACGAGCGTGCGCCCCGTCACGATCATGAGCTGCGACAACCGCGTCGAAAACGGCGCGGCTTTGGCGGCAGCGGTAAAACGCTTTGCGCAGACGGCTGATCTGAGCATCGATGTCTCGCGCTGCGCCTTCCCGAATGCCATGGTCGATCGCATCACGCCTGCAACCACTGACGCCGTGCGCGCCCTTAGCGGCGATCCCATGGCAGTGCCAACCGAGGCTTTTCGTGAATGGGTGATCGAGGATCATTTCGCAGCGCCGCGGCCAGATTGGCAAGGCGTTCAATTCGTAAAAGACGTGCGCCCGCATGAATTGCGCAAGCTGCGGATGCTCAATGGCGCACACTCTTTGCTTGCCTATGCAGGTCTCGCGCGGGGGCATACATATGTGCATGACGCCATTGGCGATCCTTATCTGCGCAGCTTGACACAGCAATTGATGGCAGAGGCCGCCAAGACGCTTCCGGCAGAGGTGACCACCCAAGCGCCAAGCTACGCGGATGCACTGATCAAGCGCTTTGAGAACCCCGAGTTGAAACACCGTCTTGATCAGATCGCCATGGATGGCTCGCAAAAACTGCCCTATCGCTTCTTTGAAACGCTGCGCGCTGCGCCCTCCCCTGCAATTGCCGAAGGCATCCGCGCTTGGATTGCGTTTTGCTGCGATCAGAGCGCACAGGGCAAGGCTTTGAATGATCCGCTGGCAGAGCAACTTGGTCAAGCCGCGCGCGCGCAAGATCCAAGCGCAGAGCTGCTTGCGCTGATCGGCGGCACAGATCTGATCGCGGCTATTCGGGCATAATCGCGCCGCGATGCTGCACCACGCGCGCCGCAAGTGCGTGACCTGCCAGCAAGGCGCTTGCTTGCGTTTCACCGCTAAGAAGCGCCGCGATATATCCACCGTTAAAGCTATCCCCGGCCGCCGTTGTATCAACAACCTTTGCTGCCGGTTCATACTCTTGCGACACCGCCTCGCCCAAAGACAAAGGCCCCTCAGGACCCCGCTTGAGCGCGCCTGTTCCCGAAAGGGTCAAAAATCGCGTCTCGACCTCGGATGCGCTTTGCTCATACAGCGCCATTTCATCATCGATAGAGGGCAGCATGATATCCGCACGCGCCCACAGAGCTGTGGTGATCTCGCGCGCGGTCTTGGCGTTTTCCCACAATCGTGGGCGATAATTGCTGTC
>CAYQZI010000081.1:0-1084 GCA_964421835.1 uncultured Planktotalea sp. | reverse complement strand
GGCAAACGCTCGATTGCTGTGATCCCGATACTCTGCGCGTCGATGAACTGCGCAATCTTATCCGAGAAGGGATCATCGCCAAGGCAAGTGACATAATCGACGCCTATCTTTGGTGCCGCGCGCTGCAAATAAATCGCTGTGTTCAACGTGTCGCCGGCAACGCCAACATTCGATTGCGCGCCGTCCATCGACAGCTCGATCATGGCCTCGCCGATGCAGGCTATTCGCGTCATGTTTGCTCTCGCTTCCAAATTATCAATCCTGCGCCCATAATCACAAAGGCCCCCACAATCGTTCCGCCATCCGGCACCGCGCCGAAAATCGCAAAGCCGAAGAATGCGACGTAAATCAGGTAGGAATATGTGAACGGCATAAGCTGGTTGGCTGTGCCAAAGCGGTGCGCATTGGTCAAAAACTGATGCCCGGCCCAGCCAAAGGCACCAAGGCTCACCAGCACAAACCAAGCCACCGGCGAGGCCATCGGCACCCAAGCCCAAATCGCAAAAGGCAACAGCACCAGCGTTCCAACAAGCCCCATGTAAAACTGCATCGTATCCACCGCCACAACCCCCGACAGTTTGCGCGTCATGATCGAATAAAGCGCCAGCGCCGTGGCGTTATAAACGATAAGCAACATGCTGGGATGAAACACTTCGCCAAACGGGCGCACAACAATCAGCACCCCGATGAAGCCAAGCAAAATTGCCCCCCATCGCCACGGACCAACGTGTTCTTTCAGCAAAGAGAACGACAAAAAGCAGACGATCACAGGGCTGGAAAACATGATCGCTGAGACGACAGTGAGCGGTAAAAAGCGCAGCGCGTAAAAGTTGAAAACCGTAGCAGAAACCAGAAGAAAAGCGCGGCTGAGGACCTGCCAAAGGTGATCCGTTTTAAAGCGATCCACCGAAAAGCCGCCCTTGGCAATAACCCCGATAGAGATCGCGAAATGGCTTGCATAGCGCATAAACGCGAGCTGAAAGGCCGACACGCCTGCCACCGCCAACCATTTAGCGCCTGTATCGACAATCGCAAAGATAAACCACGCGGCCAGCATCAAAAGGATGCCAAACCGCGGCAGATC
>CAYQZI010000080.1:0-13266 GCA_964421835.1 uncultured Planktotalea sp. | reverse complement strand
AACGCAGTGGCGAATGTCGCGTAGAGGCTTTTTTCATACCCCCCGGGCAAAACCTCGGGCGCGCGCGCCAGCATCGCCAACAGACGGTCCTCATACGCCGCAAAGGATAGCGATGCATTTTTGGCAAGAAAGGCACCCGCCTGCTCTGCCGCCAAGGGCAAACCATCCAGCCGCGCGGCGAGTGAACGCGCCTCTGCATCGCTGCCGCGTTTCGTGCGGTGTTGCAGGAATTGCGCGGTGGTTTCTATGTCCCAAAAATCCAGCGGCAACAGCGCTGCCAGCGTGGCAAACCCATCGTAGCGCGAGGTGATAATCACCTTGGCAGAGCCTTTCGGCAGCCATGGCGCAACTGTTTCAGCGTCCGGCGCGTTGTCGAAAATCACCAACCACGGCGCGCTATCGGGCTGTTGTCCAAGCCAATCGCGCACCCGCGCGGCGGTTTTTTCCTGATCTGCTTCCCGCTTTACCACGCCACTTAAGCGCGCATCCAAGCCATCATAGCCCGCAAGGATACCCGATTGCGTTTCCGCATCGATCCACCACACGCCGCCAAAGCGCGCCGCTGTCCCGAAGCGGTGCGCATATTCGCGCGCCAGCGAGGTCTTGCCGATCCCGCCCATGCCCTGCACCGCCGTGATTGCCGTGGCCGTGCCCTGCGTCACCCGATCATGCAAAAGCGCCAGTTCCGCGTCGCGCCCTGTAAACAGCGGATTGATCCCGCCCTGAACGTTGAAATGCGCAGGCAATGCGCGCGTGCGGTCCACTTCTGCCGCCGCGATACGTTCCTTGCGCGCCACTTCGCTTTGCAATTCGCTCACCAGTTTCGCGGCCGCCTCTGGCCGCTGCAGGCCCGTTAGGTTGATATATTCGTTCTGCGCGATCAAACGCGGGAAGTTGCAGGGCGCGACTTTGACAAGGATCAAAAGCGGCGCGTTGTTTGTTGGATCTTCCCAAAACATGCTTTGCCGCTCGGCGCGGCTGTAGCCCTTTTCGCGATCAAAATAGGCATCCGAGCAAAGCGCGAGCATTTGCGTAGAGGCATCGAGCGCCACCTCCATCCAATCGGCAATGCCGGCGCCTTTGGCTTTATCGCTTGGGTGGAACCAGGTTGTGAAACCCACCGCGCGTAGGGCGTCATTCAGCGCTGTGGCGATATCAACATCGGCCCAAGTAAAACTAATAAAAAAGTCACGCGTCTCTGTCATACATTCCACCACCTATGCGAGATCACTGCACCCGATTACAACGCGTTTGGCAAGGGTGGCATTCGGGAATTTCGGCGCCGCAAGGGGTTGCGAAAGAAGGGTTGGTGACGGTTACATCGGGCAAAAACGAGGCTGCGTGAAATTTTTTCCACACCGCATTTTGGCGCATTGCTGGCGCAGAAGGATGAATATTAGAAGTTTTCAGATCGCATAATTTTTATGCACAAAAACAAACCCCTAAGGGAAAATGCGCAATCTTTAACCAAGAACTTGACGCGCAGAAACCGCTGGCCAAACGCAAACCTAAGCAAGTTCCGCCCCGCGTTCACAGCGCGCGTTCAGAAAAAATACACTTGTTCTGTAATCGCTTCACACTAGGCTTTGACGTGGCGTAGAGCACAAGAGCCGCCGCGAGACGCGTAATATTGTTCGTTCGTCGCGCGAAACGGTAAAGGTCTGAACGCCAAAAAAGAGACATGCGGAGACGGCATTATTGCTTGGCACCGCATAGAATTCCTTGGGAGGAACTATGACAGATACACTTAACCGCAGAAAATTTCTGCGCGGATCGGCTGTTGCTGGTGCCGCAGTGCTCGCAACGCCTGCAATCGCAGATGGGCACGGCACAACGCTGAAGATGCAAGCGGCTTGGGGCGGCGGCATTTTCTTGGAGAACGCACAGTCTTTCGCGGCGCGCGTCAATGAAATGTCCGGCGGCTCGCTGACGATCGAAGTTCTCTCTGTGGACTCGGTTGTAAAGACAAGCCAGATGCAAGACGCGGTGCACCGCGGTGTTCTGGATGCGGCGCACTATGTGCCAGCTTATTGGTACGGCAAATCCAAAGCGGCATCGCTCTTTGGCACGGGCCCTTGCTTTGGCTGGTCCTCGCAAGAAGTGCTTGGCTGGGTCCACGCGGGCGGCGGTCAGGAACTCTTTGACGAGCTGATGGACACGTTGCGTTTGAACGTTGTCTCCTTCTTCAACTCGCCAATGCCTGCGCAGCCACTTGGTTGGTTCAAAGACCAGATTACCGACGCATCGCAGATGCAGGGCTTGAAGTACCGTACAGTTGGCCTTGCGGCGGACGTGATGCTTGAGATGGGCATGTCTGTTGTTCAGCTTCCGGGCGGCGAAATCCAGCCAGCGATGAAGTCTGGCCTGATTGACGCGGCTGAGTTCAACAACCCAACGTCCGACCGTGACTTTGGTATGCAGGATGTTGCGAAGAACTACATGCTCGCGTCCTACCACCAGTCTCAGGAATTCTTTGAGGTTACGATCAACAAAGACAAGTTCAACGCACTCTCGCCAGAGCATCAGGCGATCATCAAGAACGCGTCCATGGCTGAAAACTCCGGCTTCTATTGGGGCAACACCAAGCGCTATTCCGATGACTTGATCAAGCTGCAAGAAGCAGATGGCGTCGCGGTTCACCGCACACCGGATTCAGTGATGGAAGCGCAGCTCGCTGCATGGGACAAGGTTGCAGACCGCATCGCGAGCGACGATCCGTTCTTCGCGAAGGTTATGGAGTCGCAAAAGGCATACGCCAAGAATGTGATGAACTACCTGAACTTGAACCAGCCTGACTACAAGCTGGCCTATAACCACTACTTCGGTTGATCATCACCTCAGCGATAACACTATGGTCCGGGCATCTTTTGGGTGCCCGGATTTTACGACAGCAAGGACGTTAAAGCCGCCTTGCCGATCTGTTATGGGAGCAGCAGACACATGAAATTCGTTTATGCCATTGAAGGTCTTAGCCTTTGGGTTGGCCGCGCCTTTGGCTGGTGCATTTTGATCCTGACCCTTTCGGTGTCCTATGAGGTCTTCGTGCGCTACGTGCTGAATTCCCCAACGGTTTGGGCGTTCGATATGATGATCCAAATGTATGGCGCTTTGTTCTTGATGTGCGGGGCTTATGCGTTGGCGCAAGACACCCATGTGCGCGCGGATGTTGTGTACCGCCTGTTCCCAGTGAAAGTGCAAGCCAGCCTCGATTTTCTGCTCTATTTTCTGTTTTTCTTCCCCGGCGTGATCGCGCTTGCGTGGTACGGCTGGGAAATCGCATCTGACAGTTGGCGCTATAAAGAGGTGAGCTTTAACAGCCCTGCCAGCATTCAGATTTACTTCTTCAAAACTCTCATTCCTTTGTCCGGCTTCTTGCTTGCGCTGCAAGGCGTCGCCGAATTGGTGCGCTGCGTGATGGCGGTACGCACAGGCGTGTGGCCCGAGCGGCTTGCGGATGTGAAAGAGACTGAAGACATGTTGAGCGAAGCTGACCTGGACGCCATGCGGCTCGCAGCAACGAGTTCAAAATAAGCCACTCAGGCGCTTCTAGAAAGATAATAAGATGACAAACCCCGAAGTCGCACTGATGATGCTTGGACTGTTTATTGTCCTTGTTCTGCTTGGTTTCCCGATTGCTTTCACATTGCTCGCCATGGGCGTGGCCTTTGGCTATTACGCCTACCACCAAGGCGGCGCGATCGAGAGCTTTGGCGATATATTCAACAACAATATCTTCTATCTGTTGAATCAAAACACATACTCCGTGATGGAAAACCCAACGCTGGTTGCCATCCCGTTGTTCTTGTTCATGGGCTACGTGGTCGAGCGCGCGAACATCGTTGATAAGCTGTTCTTCTCGCTCTACATGGCCGCGCGCAACCTGCCGGGCAGCCTTGCGATTGCGGCGCTTTTGACCTGCGCGGTCTTCTCCACGGCCTCTGGTATCGTTGGCGCGGTTGTGACGCTGATGGGCTTGCTTGCCTTCCCAGCGATGGCCAATGCGAACTACAACAAGAGCTTTGCCTCTGGCGTGATTTGCGCGGGCGGTACGCTCGGCATCTTGATCCCGCCCTCTATTATGCTGATCGTTTATGCGGCCATCGCGGACCTCTCGCCCTTGCGTCTTTACGCAGCGGCGGTCTTTCCGGGATTGCTGCTGGCAGGTCTTTATATCGTCTACGTCATCGTGCGCGTTTGGATCACACCGTCATTGGCACCAAAGCCAACGATGGAAAACGTGCCGCCCCCGAAGGAAATCTACAAAGATCTGCTCTTTAGCTTTGTGCCTTTGACGGTGCTTATTGCACTCGTTCTTGGGTCCATCCTCGGCGGCCTTGCGACCCCAGCGGAAGCGGCTGCAATGGGCGCGCTTGGCGGTATGGTACTTGCGGTGCTCTACCGCTCCATGTCGTGGACCAAACTGAAAGAAAGCGTGTTCCTTACGGCGAAAGCAACGGCGATGGTGTGCTGGCTCTTTGTGGGTTCATGGACGTTTGCCTCTGTCTTTTCCTACCTAGGCGGTCACGACATTATTGCCGATTGGGTCGGCGCCATGGATCTAGAGCCATGGGAGTTCTTGGTGCTCGCGCAGATCATCATCTTCTTGCTCGGTTGGCCGCTTGAGTGGTCAGAGATCCTGATCATCTTCGTGCCCATCTTCTTACCGCTCTTGGAAGTCTTCGGCGTGAACCCCTACTTCTTTGCGATGCTTGTTGCGCTGAACCTGCAAACTTCGTTCCTGACCCCGCCAATGGCGATGTCGGCCTACTATCTCAAAGGGGTCTTGAAGAACCAAATCGAGTTAATGGAAATCTTCCGAGGCATCATGCCCTACCTCGGCATTGTGATCCTGACGATGGTCTTAATGTATCAATTCCCGGGCATCGCGCTTTGGTTCCCTGATTACCTCTTTGGAACCTACATCCCGTGATCAAGGACGCATACACGCTCACAGCCACTGAGGCGCTTGGACTTATGCAAGCCGGACGCCTCAGCTCGGTTGAATTGGTGCAATCCTGTTTGGACCGGATCAAAGTCACGGACGATGCGATAAAGGCTTGGACCTTCCTCGATGAAGGGGCCGCGCTTGCGCAGGCGGCAGAGTGTGATCGACAGCGCAAAGCTGGCATGGCGCTTGGGCCTTTGCATGGCATTCCGGTGGGTTTGAAAGACATCATCGACACAGCAAAAATGCCCACGCAGCGCGGCACGCCGATCTTTGAAGGGCGCACCACGGATGAGGTCGCGCGCCTTGTCGAGCATCTGCGCGAAGCCGGCGCGGTGATCATGGGTAAAACCGTGACAACCGAACTTGCCTTTGTGCATGCCAATGAAACGCGCAATCCGCATAATCCAGATCACAGCCCGGGCGGCTCGTCCTCCGGTTCTGCTGCCGCCGTCGCCGCGCAGCATGTTCCGCTTGCGGTTGGCACGCAAACCAACGGCTCTGTTATCCGTCCAGCGTCCTTTTGTGGCACTTTCGGGTTCAAGCCTACACGCGGCGTCATCTCGCGCACGGGGCTTTTGCAAACCTCGGACTCGCTTGATCAAGTGGGCTGCTTTGGCCGCACTTTGGCCGATGTTGCCCTGCTCACCGATGCGATTGGTGGCTACGATCAGCGCGACAGCACCAGCTTTGCCCGCCCACGTCCCAATATGTCTGCAGGCGCCGCAGCGGATGCGCCTGTCACACCGGATTTGGCATGGTTTGAGTTGCCGTTTAATGACCGCCTGTGCGAAGCTTCGCGCGAAGGCTTTGAGGCGGTGCTGGATATTCTAGGCCCGCAAGTCACGCGCATGCAGCCTGCGGATACGCTGTCAAACCTTGTCGCTGTGCAAGCGCGCATTCATGAATATGAGATTGCCGCGCAGCAGGCAGAGCTGTTTGAAATTCACTGGGACCTCGTCAGCGACACGCTAAAACCCATCATCACCCGAGCGCGGCAAATCAGCAAAGCCGAGTACGAAGACGCACTGCAAGTCAAAGCCTCTGCCGAGGCGTTCTTTGCCGATTTCTTTGTCGAATTTGACGCCATCATCGCCCCTTCTGCGGCAGGTGAAGCCCCCAAGTTTGGCAATGGCACGGGCGATCCGATCTTTTGCACGCTTTGGACCCTTGCAGGCTTGCCCTGCGTGACGCTGCCGCTTTTGGTAGGGGAAACGGGTCTGCCGATTGGCGTGCAACTGATTGGCCCTGCCGAAAAAGACGACCGCTTGCTACGCACCGCGCGCTGGCTGCAAGCCCACCTTGCTGATACAGCTGAATAATCAAAGGAATCATTATGTCATACACCGTCAAATTGATCGTCGGCTTCATCGGCACAGCGATCCTGTGCATCTTTATCGGCGGGCTCTCGCAGAGTATTTCCAGCGGATTTGCAGGCTTTGTCGGCGGCTCGCCTTTCATGATCATCGCCATCGTGGTCTGCGCCATGGCGGTCTATGACTTCTGGGACGAATGTGTTCGCAAGAAATGAGCCGCAAACGCCTTTGGATCACCCGCCGTCTCTCTGATGCCACGCTAGAGCGCGCGATCCGCGACTACGACGTAAAGATCAACTATGACGACGCACCGGGCACCGCCGAACAGCTGATCGCTGCCAGTGCAGAGTTTGATGCGATCATTCCGTGCCATTCAGAGCATTTTAGCGCCGACGTCGTCGCGCAATTTGACGCCCGCCTTAGCATTGTTGCCAATCACTCGGTTGGCGTGGATCACTGCGACCTCCCTGCCCTAAAAGCGCGCGGCATTGCCGTGACCAACACGCCTGATGTGCTTTCTGATGCGACGGCGGAGCTTGCGATGCTGCTTATGCTTGGCGCTGCACGTCATGCGGTTGCGGGCGACAAGATAGTACGCTCTGGCGCGTGGGACAGCTGGTCGCCTGCGTTTATGGTTGGCAAACAAGTCACAGGCGCGCGGCTTGGCATTATCGGCATGGGCCGTGTCGGGCGTGCCTTCGCCGCCAAAGCGCGCGGCTTTGATATGGATATCCATTACTACAACCGCACCGAGCTGCCCGAGAAGGATGCCCATGGCGCAACCTATCATGGCTCGGTTGACAGCTTGCTTGCTGTGTCGGACTTCCTCTCGCTGCATTGCCCTGCAACGCCGGAAACGACGGATTTGATGAACGCAGAGCGCTTTGCGATGCTTCCCAAAGGCGCGGTCATCGTGAACAGCGCACGCGGTGCCTTGATTGACGAGGACGCGTTGCTTAACGCATTAACCTCCCATCATATCGCCGCTGCGGGCCTCGATTGCTTCAAGATCGAACCGGGCGGCAACCCCGCGTTCGCGGCGCATGACAACATCTTCATGCTGCCCCACATTGGCAGCGCGACACGCCAAACCCGCGATGCAATGGGCTTTCGCGCGCTCGATAATCTCGATGCTTTCTTTGCCGGAGCGACCCCCGGCGATCTGCTTTAATTCTTAAAGGACCTACATCATGACAAAACTCGCATTCCTCGGTCTCGGCGTAATGGGCTATCCAATGGCGGGGCATTTGCAAGCCGCAGGCCATGACGTCACTGTCTACAACCGCACTGCTGCCAAGGCCGAAGCTTGGGCGAAAGAGCACGGCGGCACCCATGCGGCCACCCCTGCCGACGCCGCGAAAGGCGCGGAAATCGTGCTTGCTTGCGTGGGTAATGACGATGACTTGCGTGCAATCTGCTTGGGCGAGACCGGCGCGTTTTCCGCGATGGCGCGCGGCGCGCTGTTTGTGGATCACACGACCGTATCGGCAAAAGTCACGCGCGAGCTATACGCCATTGGCCAAGAGGCGGGTATCGGCTTTGTCGATGCGCCTGTGTCGGGCGGACAAGCGGGCGCTGAGAATGGTCAGCTGTCCATCATGTGCGGCGGCGATCAAAGCCAATATGACACCGCTGAACCTGTGATGAATGTCTACGCCAAGCTGGTGCGCCGATTGGGCGAGAGCGGCGCAGGGCAGCTTACCAAAATGTCCAACCAAATCGCCATTGCGGGGCTGGTTCAAGGTCTCTCCGAAGCGCTGCATTTTGCAAGCAAAGCAGGTCTGGACGGGCGCGATGTGGTCGAAGTCATCAGCCAAGGCGCAGCCGGAAGCTGGCAGATGTCAAACCGCTACGAGACCATGTTGGACGATCATTTCGAGCACGGTTTTGCGGTGGATTGGATGCGCAAGGACCTTGGCATTTGCCTTGAGACCGCCGATGAAAACGGCGCGAGCCTGCCTGTGACTGCTCTGGTCGATCAGTTCTACAAGGACGTGCAGAAAATGGGCGGCGCGCGCTGGGATACCTCTGCGCTGTTCAAACGTTTGCAAGATTTCGGTTCGTAAATGATTGATCTTTATACATGGACTACGCCAAATGGGCGCAAAGTTTCGATCTTGCTGGAAGAATTGGGCGTGCCTTACACGGTGCACGCGATCAACATCACCAAGGACGAACAGTTCGCGCCCGCGTTTCTAAAGATCGCCCCGAACAATCGTATTCCCGCGATTGTCGATCATGAAACCGGTGTTCAAATGATGGAGACCGGCGCGATCATGATGTATCTCGCCGACAAGTACAAAAAGTTCCAATGCGAGGGCGATGAATACTGGCGCATGGTGGAATGGCTGATGTGGCAAATGGGCGGCTTGGGTCCGATGCTGGGCCAAACCCATCATTTTGTGAAGTATAACAAGGGCAAATCAGAGTATGCCGAGCAACGCTATAGTGGCGAAACGAAGCGTCTTTATGGTGTGCTGGATCGCCGCCTAGAGGGGCGCGAGCATATCGCAGGTGACGGCAAAGGCATGTATTCTATCGCCGATATGGCCTGCTGGCCGTGGGTGTCGCGGTTTGAATGGCAAGAGGTTGACCTAGGCGACTTCCCGAACGTGAAAGCATGGTACGAACGCATCGCAGCACGCCCTGCGGTGCAAGCGGGCTATTCGGTGCCGAAGTTCACTACAGACGTTCCGATGCCTTAGGCCATATGCGCCCAAGCTCAAACACTCCTTAACCGCAAAGGTGACTCTGCATGTTTGATCCCGCCTCTGAAATTATTTTCCACGCCTATCCGCAATCCCCCGTTGCTGAAAAAGTCCGCGTAGTCTTTGGCATCAAAGCTCTTTCGTGGCGCAGCGTCGAGATCCCGCGCCTGCCGCCAAAGCCGATGCTGACAGCGCTGACAGGTGGATATCGCCGCACGCCTGTGATGCAGATCGGCGCGGATATTTACTGCGACAGCCAATGTATCATTCGCGAACTTGAGCGCCGTTTTCCCGCAAACTCCATCATGCCCACGACGGAGGCAGGCTTGATGTGGTGTCTGAGCCGTTGGACCGATGGCGCGCTCTTTGATCAAGTTGTGCGCCATGTTTTGGGCGCGGCAGGCGATAAACTCGATAAGGATTTTGCCCAAGATCGCGGACGGCTTTATCTTGGTGAGGATTGGGCGGCTGACTTGAAGAAAGCCCATGCCGACCTGCCCCATCTCGTGGCGCAAATGCGCGCGCCTTTGTCTTGGATCAACGATCAAATGTCCGACGGGCGTGCCTTTTTGCTGGGCGATGCCCCTGCGGCGATTGATGCGCAGTTCTATCATGTGGTGTGGTTTTTGCGCGGACGTTGGGGCGGTGGCCCGTCCTTTCTTGCCGAGTTCCCCGATCTTGAACGCTGGGAGGCAAACGTCAACGCACTTGGTCATGGCACCTCCTCGCCGATGGAGGGCAGTGAAGCGATTATGCGCGCTAAGGAGTTGGACTCAATCGCTGAAACCGGTGTGGATAAGAATGATCCGCAAGGGCTTCGCCTTGGTCAACGCTTAACTGTCACTCCCGATGTCAATGGCGGCGAGCAACCTGTGGATGGCACCTTGAGGTTTGCAGATGCGAACACCGTCACGATTGAACGCACGGCTGAGGATGTTGGCACTCTGTGTGTGCACTTCCCGCGAGCAGGCTACCGCATCGACATCGCTTAGACGGCAAGTTTGCCGCATCGCAATACAAACAGCCCCATAGAGGGGATCCTATGGCGCTGACCTGCTTAGGCGACAACAGCCGAGGTGATCGCCCAAACGGTCATGAGCGAAATGAAGGCTGTGAAAGTGGGGACAATAATACGTGCCATAGTTGGTTTTCCTTTCCTGCGGATCAGATCTGATCTGCGGTGCGTGCCGCGGCGGGATGCTGCGGCTGATCTCAATTTATGACAAAATGTCGCAGCAATCACTGCACAACTCATCACGAAACTGGCAGCGCCTGTGAACTGGCGCACGCTTGGCATCCCGCAAATGCTTTGCCCTTGCCAGCGCGCGCGCCATCTGCTCCACAGGAAGACACCACCATTAAAAGGCCAGCGATGACAGATTTCAGCAAAACCCGCGCGATGTTCGATATTCCCGAAGGGATGGTCTATCTCAACGGCAACTCGCTTGGCCCCATGCCCAAAGCCGCGCCGGATGCGATGATGTCATTCCTCAATGACGAATGGCGCACCGAGCTGATCAAAGGCTGGAACACCAAGGGCTGGTTCATGCAAACCAACACACTTGGGGACCGCATTGGCACACTTATCGGAGCCGAGGCAGGCTCGGTCGTGGTCAGCGACACGCTGTCGATCAAAGTGTTCCAAGCGGTTGGCGCGGGCCTGCAAATGATGCCGGATCGCAAGGTGATCCTATCCGACACCGGCAACTTCCCCACCGATCTTTATATGGTGCAGGGCCTCGTGAAGCTCAAAGAGGACGGCTACACCCTGCGCACGGTTGAACCCGAAGCGGTGCTTGACGCGATCACCGATGAGGTGGCTGTCGTGACCTTAACCGAAGTCGATTACCGCACGGGCCGCAAACATGATATGAAAGCGATCATCGCAAAGGCGCATAGCGTCGGCGCGGTTGTTGTGTGGGACCTTGCGCATTCTGCGGGCGCGATCCCTGTGGATCTTGCGGGCAGCAATGTGGATTTCGCTGTCGGTTGCACCTACAAATTCCTCAACGCTGGCCCCGGCGGCCCTGCGTTCATCTATGTCGCGCCGCGCCTGATTGAAACGGTCGAGCCTGTGCTCTCTGGCTGGTACGGCCACGAAGCGCCTTTCGCGTTTGATACGGACTACCGCCCCATGCCGGGCAAGATTGACCGCATGCGCATTGGCACGCCCTCTATCGCCTCTTTTGCCTTACTCGAAGCTGCGCTGGATATCTGGGAGGGCGTGGATCTGACCGAGGTTCGCGCGCGCGCAATCGAATTGATGGAGCTGTTCATCGAGCAGGTCGAGCGCCGCTGCGAAGGTGTCACCCTTGCAGGTCCGCGCGATATGGCCGAGCGCGGCTCGCATGTGTCCTTCCACTTCGAGCAGGGCTACGCCTGCATGCAAGCGCTGATCGCGCGCAAAGTCATCGGCGATTTTCGCGCCCCGGATATGATGCGTTTTGGCATTACGCCCTTGTTCGTAAACGAACAGGACATCCTTAAGGCCGTGGACACGTTAGAGGATATTCTGCGCACCCAAAGCTACAAAGAAGAGCGGTTTCAAATCCGCTCTGCGGTGACATGACGCCCGCGCCCAACTGGCGAAACATGAGTGACGCGCAGCGCGCGGATGCTTATTCGCCAAGCAAAGCTTTGCCCGATGGTGATCTGACACCCTATTTGCGCGCCTATGCGGATGAGAGCGCCGCCGTTTATGCCGCGAATCCCTCGATGCAGACCTTGCATTACGGCGCACGCGCCTCGCAGAGCCTTGACCTCTTTGTGCCGCAAACAGACCGCCCTGCCCCTTTGGTAATTTTCATCCACGGCGGATACTGGCAGGCGCTTTCAAAATGCGACAGCGTTTTCCCGGCCAGTGGTTTTCTGCAAAATGGCATCGCCTTCGCCGCCATCGATTATACCCTCGCGCCCGAGGCCAGCTTGCCCGAGATACAAAGCGAATGTGTGAGCGCTGTCAGCCTCCTGATTGAGCGCGCCAAAACGCTTGGCATCGATCCATCGCGCATCGCTCTTGCGGGCAGCTCCGCGGGCGCGCATCTTGTGGCCATGACCTGTGCGAACATGCCTGCCTCCCATCGCCCCAAAGCGGCGATCCTTCTCTCTGGCGTTTTTGAGCTCGAGCCGCTGATTGGCACCTACATTAATGAGCCTTTGCAGCTAGACATCCAAAGCGCGCAGGCGTGCAGCCCGATACAGCAAGACCTGTCGCGCTTTCCCCCGACCCTTTTGGCTTGGGGGCAGATCGAAACCGAGGAATTCAAGCGCCAAAGCCGCGCTTTTGCACAGGTCCTGCCAAAGGCGGCATCAATGGAAATCGCGCAGCGCAATCATTTCGATATCGTGTTTGATCTCTCCAACGACAGCCCGCTCGCGGCGCGTCTGCGCGAAATGGTGCTTGCGCCATGACCCAAGTGCTGCGTTTCGCTGTCAACGGATTGAACTGTGCCTCCTGCGCCGTGCGTGCGCAAACCGCGCTTAGCGACGTGGACGGTGTGCGCGATGCAGAGGTCAATTTTGCAACGGGCCGCGCAGAGGTCACTTTGTCTGGCGATTTCGCAAGCGCATCGCTGATTGACGCGCTAAACCGCGTCGATAAACCCGCAGAACTCAGCACATCGCGGCTTTTGATCGAGGGCATGAGCTGCGCCTCCTGCGTCAACCGTGTGGAAACCGCGCTTTTGAAGGCACCGGGCGTTGTGCGCGCCGAGGTCAATCTCGCCAGCGGCGATGCGCGGATCGAAAGCTTGGGAACACCGCCAGATATTTTGCTGGAGGCGGTGAAATCGGCAGGGAAGAGCGCGCAGATCACACAAGAGCAACCGCTGAGCGCACCCCGTTTCGGACAAGACGCGATTGAGATGCGCCGCGCCTTTTTGCTCTCGGCAATGCTGACGCTTCCGGTGTTTGTGCTTGAAATGGGCGGCCATCTTTTTCCGGCTTTTCACCACCTGATCGCGCGCAGCATCGGGCTGCAGACCAGCTGGCTGCTGCAAGCGCTGCTGACAACCCTTGTGCTTGTGCTGCCGGGCCGCACGATCTGGCGCGACGGGTTGCGCGCTTTGATCAAACGCCAACCGGATATGAATGCGCTTGTGGTGCTTGGCTCAGGTGCGGCGTTCTTTTACTCGCTTTTCGTGCTTGTCGCCCCCGCGCTGCTGCCCGTCGCTGCGCGCAGCGTCTACTTTGAAGCCGCCGCCGTTATCATCACGCTGATCCTTGCGGGCCGCTGGCTAGAGGCGCGCGCGAAAGGGCAAACCGGCGCGGCGATTGCACGTTTGATCGCTTTGCGTCC